>NZ_JAMYRR010000003.1:0-412308 GCF_040321535.1 Mesorhizobium sp. M0340
TTTTTATATTCTCCAGCTCTTAGGCCGTATTTTACGGCGCACCGAAAAATTTCGATTTAATCGGCTGCATACGAGATCGTCAGAGAAAGAACGGCGTAGGGCCATGCCTGCCTTAGAATGGGCCAGAGGAACGACTCGCGTATCCAAGGAAATTGCGGAAACAGCGAACCCAGTCCGTAGTAGAGCAGCCAGAGCTGGAGCAGCAGCGGCGTGCCGCGAATAATCGTGCAGAACATTTTGGCCGGCACACTCAAGATCGGCGGGCCGATCACCTGCGCAAGGCCGAGGGGAATGGCCAGCGCGATGCCCAGCACCGACGTTACCACAAGCAGCCAGATGGTCCGCCATATGCCTTGCAAAGCCAGCGGCAGATAGGCGGGCAGCCAATCCCAGCGCATGAGGAAAATCGATGCCACTACGACAACCAGCGCGATCAGGATCAGCGCTATGCGGTGCGGCTGCATCCACAGCGAGGCCCGTGCGGCGGCGTCAATGACCGGAGTTTCGGCGGCCATCAATGCGATCCCGCGATCGAAGGCATGCCGCGTCGTGCCCAGCGCTCAACGCGCCCGATAGCGATGTTGGAGACGAGCGTCAGGACGAGATAGAGCGCGCCCGCCGCCATGAAGAAGGTGAAATAAGCCTTCGTCGCGCCGGCTGCCGTCCGTGTGGTTTGGGTCAGTTCATTAACGCCGACGATCGCGAGAAGCGCGGTGTCCTTGGTGGCGATCAGCCACAGATTTGCCAAGCCCGGAATGGCGAAGGGCAGCATCGCCGGCAGCGTAATGCGCCTGAGAAGCAGGCCGGGAGGCATTCCATACGCCCGGGCGGCTTCGATCTGGCCTTGCGGAATGGCGCGGATCGCGCCGCGCAAGACTTCGGTGGAGTAGGCGCCCTGCACGACACCGAGCACACCTATGCCGGCGACAACCCCGTTGATATCGATCGCGGCATAGCCGAGCGCGGTAAGCAATTGGTTGATGAGGTCGGTACCAGCGAAATAAAGCAGCAGGATCAGGACCAATTCGGGCACGGCGCGGACCACTGTGGTGTAGACTTCCAGCAGGTCACGGACCACCGGCCCGCCATAGAGCTTGCCATAGGCGCCGCCGACACCGATCACAAGACCGACCCCAAAGGAACCGAAGGCAATTCCGACCGAGTTTGCCAGCCCGTGCAGAAGGCTGAGACCCCTGCCGTTCGGCGGTTCGAAGGACAGCAATTCCAGCGAACTGGCTCCGAACATGGTGGCGAGAACGTCGCTCAGCTTATGTCCCCCTGGACTTCCGGGTTGAGGCGCCAATGATGTATCAAGCCGGACGTGCCATCGCGACGATGGCGGCTAGGCCTGCCCGGCTTGATGCCGCTGCCGTCAGTTGGACTGCGACTCGCCGCCGTAGATGTCGAAGTCGAAGTACTTCTTGGTGATTTCGGCATACTTGCCATTGGCTCGGATAGCCTTGATTGCGGCATTGAGCTTATCCTTGAGCTCGGTGTCGCCTTGGCGTAGGCCGGCGCCGACGCCAGGCCCGAGCACTTCCAGGTCCGGTGCGACATAACCCTTGAGGTCGCAGCACGCTTTGCCTTGATCCGACTTCAAAAATGCGTCGAGCGCGATCGAATCGGCCTGGGTGGCATCGATCCGGCCGGCGGCGAGATCCTGATTTGCCTCGTCCTGCGTCTGGTATTCCTTGATTTCCGCAGCGTCGGTGAAGTGCTTCTTGGCGTAGGCGGCGTGCACCGTGGAGGCCTGAACGCCGACTATCTTGCCCTTCAGCCCCTCTGGCGTCGCATCGAATTTCTGATCCTTGGCGCCGATCACCGCGGTCGGTGTGTTATAATATTTGTCGGAGAAGTCGATTTCCTTCTTGCGTTCGTCGGTAATGGACATCGAATTCATGATTGCATCGATCTTCTTGGTTTTAAGCGCCGGGATAAGGCCGTCCCATGGGACTGGCGTCAATACGCAATCCAGCTTGGCTTCGCCGCAGATGGCGTTGACGATGTCGACTTCCCAGCCGCCCCACTTGCCGGAGGCATCCTGCGAGTAAAACGGCGGATAGGCTTCAGGCGAAAATCCCACCTTGATCTGTTCGGCGCTTGCCGAAAATGCACCCGACAATGCGATCAGCGTGGCCGCGAGCACCGTTTTGAGAAAAGGTTTCATTTCTTTCAGTTCTCCCGTTTTTTGCTTTGACGTTCCCGTCTGCTTTCTCGCAAGTCATCCAACATTGCGCAGAAACTGCTTCAGCCTTTCGGATTTTGGTGCGCCGAAGATCTGTTCCGGCGGCCCTTCTTCCTCGACCAGCCCGTTATGGAGGTAGACGACACGCGTCGCGACCTCGCGGGCAAACTTCATCTCATGGGTGACCAGCACCATGGTGCGGCCTTCGCGCGCCAGGTCGCCGATCACCTTCAGCACCTCACCGACCAGCTCCGGGTCGAGCGCCGAGGTCGGCTCATCGAACAGCATGACGCGCGGATTGATGGCCAGCGCCCTGGCGATCGCGGCGCGCTGTTGTTGGCCGCCCGACAGATAGGCGGGATAGACGTCGCGTTTTTCGGCAAGGCCGACGCGGGCGAGCAGCTTTTCCGCCTCGCCGATCGCCACATCGCGCTTGACGCCGAGCACATGCACGGGAACCTCGATGACGTTCTCGATCAACGTCATGTGGCTCCACAGATTGAAGTTCTGGAAGACCATGCCGAGCTTGGAGCGGATGCGTTCGATCTGCTTGCGGTCGGCGGGCACGGTGTGGCCGTGGCTGTCGGCCTTCAACCGGATCTGCTCGCCATTGACCCGGATGATGCCGCTGGTCGGGTTCTCCAGGCAGTTGATGCAGCGCAGCAGCGTGGATTTGCCCGAGCCTGAGCCGCCGATGATCGCGATCACCTCGCCGTCGCGCGCCGACAGCGAAACGCCCTTCAGTACGTGCAGGTTGCCGAAATTCTTGTGCAGGTTCTCGACGTGGATGGCTTCGGCAGCGCCGTTCTGCGCCGGATGCTTCAGGGCGGTGACGGGCGCTGTCATCGTCGCGGCGCCCCGCGGAGCAACCGAGGCAGTCCTTGCTGGAATTTTTTACCCATTACCCGTCACTGGACAGCGTTCCGATTCTCAAGATGGACCGTTCCGCTTGCCTCCGTCAACCGCAGTTTTTGGACCATTGATCACCGCCTGCCGAGTGGCTATTGGCAGGAGGGGCGCGTTTCAGGAGAATTTAGTGGGCAAAGCATACGGGTCGCAGTCGATGGCCGGGACGCTGCAGCGCGTGCTGATGCGCTCCGCCGCCAGCGCCATGCGTCGGGCCGAAGCGCTGGATTGGCACTATGGCCCCGGCTTCGATCCGCAAAAAGCGGCGGCCCAGCATGATGCGCTGGCCACGCTGATTTCTGTCTCAGGCGCCGAAATCGAATGGCTGAGCGACGCCGATGACGGGCTTGCCGATTCGGTCTTCACCCACGATCCCTCGCTGATGACCGACCACGGCGCGGTTATCCTCGCCATGGGCAAGGCGCTGCGCCGGCCCGAGCCAGACCTGCACGAGGCAGCCTATGGGCGCATGGGCATCCCCATCCTCGGTCGTATCGAGGCTCCCGGCCAGGTCGAGGGCGGCGACTGCGTGTGGGTGGATGCAAACACGCTGGCCGTCGGCCGCGGCGTGCGCACCAATCAGCTCGGCATCCAGCAGCTCTCCAACCTGCTTTCGCCCAAGGGTATCCAGGTCTACGGCTTCGACCTGCCGCTCTGGCAAGGCGAGGAGGCCTGCCTGCACCTGATGTCGGTGATCAGCCCGCTCGCCGACGATCTGGCGCTGGTCTATGCGCCCCTCCTGCCGGTCGCCTTCCACCAGATGCTGCGCGAACGCGGCATTCGGCTGGTCGAGGGCGACGCCGACGAATTCTTCGCCTCGAATGGGCTCAGCCTCAACGTCCTGCCGACCGCGCCGCGCCAGGTTATCGCCGTTGCCGGTTTTCCGAAGACGGCGGCTGCCATGCAGACCGCTGGCTGTACGGTCTCGACATTCGAGGCCGATGCGCTGTGCATTGCCTGCGAGGGCGGCCCGACCTGCCTCACACGCCCGGTGCTAAGACAATGACGACCATCGGCGAAGCGCTCATCACCTTGCTCGAAGCGCACGGCGTCGACACAGTCTTCGGCATTCCCGGCGTACACACGGTCGAGCTCTATCGCGGGCTTGCGCGATCGAAGATCCGTCACGTCACGCCGCGCCACGAGCAGGGCGCCGGTTTCATGGCTGATGGCTATGCGCGCGCCAGCGGCAGGCCGGGCATCGTCTTCGTCATCACCGGGCCGGGGCTGACCAACACCATCACCGCCATGGGCCAGGCGCGCGCCGATTCGGTGCCGATGCTGGTAATCTCGGGCGTCAACGCCACACCGACGCTGGGCAAAGGCCTTGGCCATCTGCATGAACTGCCAGACCAGCGCGGCATGACGGAGAAGGTGGCGCTGTATTCGCACCGTGTCACCGACGCCGGCGAGCTGCCCGGCGTGCTCGCCCGCGCCTTTGCGCTGTTTTCATCCTCGCGTCCGGGTCCGGTGCATATCGAGATCCCGACCGATGTCATGAGCCTGCCTGCCAACGGCATCGTGCCGCTGCTGCGGAATTCAGCGCCGCCCGAGCCGGATGTGGCGGCAATTGCCCGGGCGGCAAGGCTGTGCGCGTCTGCCCGCCGGCCGCTTATCCTGGCCGGCGGCGGCGCCAAAGCGGCCGAAGCGCCGTTGCAGCGCCTTGCCGAGAGGTTGGGAGCGCCGGTCGTCCAGACCGCCAATGCGCGCGGCCTGCTCTATCGCCATCCGCTTGGCGTGCCGGCCAGCCCCAGCCTGAAGGCGGTGCGTGCGCTGATGGCCGGCGCCGATCTGGTCATTGCCGCCGGCACCGAATTCGGTCCGACCGACTATGATGGCTATGGCGACGGCGGTTTTGTCCTGCCTGCCAACCTGATCCGCATCGACATCGGCGCCGACCAGCTTGCCCGCCGGCCGGCCCGGATTTCGATCCAGGCCGATTGCGGTGCAGCGCTCGAGGCGCTGGGTGCCGAACTCGGCACGGGCCAGGCGCAATCGGTCGACGGCGCCGCTCGCGCCGCCGCGACGCGGCAAGCGGCCTTTGCCGAGATCGGCCCGGCTATGCAGGCGCAACTGCGCGCCGTCGAGACGATCCGCGATGCGCTGCCTGGCGCGATCATCGTCGGCGATTCGACCCAGCCGGTCTACGCCGCCAACCTCTATTACGATCATGACCGGCCGGGCGGCTGGTTCAACGCGGCCACCGGCTTCGGCGCGCTCGGCTATGGGCCGGCGGCGGCGATCGGCGCCGTCCTTGCCAGGCCTGAGGCGCCGGTCGTTTGCCTCACCGGCGACGGCGGCTTCCAGTTCACCCTGCCGGAACTGGGCGCCGCGCTCGACGCTGCGGCGCCGGTGATCTTCGCCGTCTGGAACAATCGCGGCTACCGCGAGATCGAAACCTCGATGCTCGACGTCGGCGTCGAGCCGGTCGGCGTCTCCCCGGCACCGCCGGATTTCTGCAAATTGGCCGAAGCCTACGGCATTGCCGCCGAGCGGATTTCCGGCGCCGGCGGCTTGGCGGACGCGCTTGGGCGCGCGCGGGCGACTGGACGACCTTACGTCATAGAGATTTCGGTTGAGTGATCGCGCGAAAGGCGCGACCTTCCGGATCGGCGGCGCGCAATGACGGAGCGGTCGAATATGACGGAAACACTGGACGGCAGACATATCGTGGTGACCGGCGGCACCGGTGCCCTTGGCGGCGCGGTCGTAGGGAAACTGCTGGAGCAGGGCGCGATCTGCCATGTGCCCAACGCTCACGCTGCCGCGCCTGCACATTTCCCCTTCCCGGCGCATGACCGCGTCAGGCTGGCGCATAACGTCGACCTCGCCGACCCTGCCAAGGTCGACGCCTTCTATGCCAGCGTTCCGAATTTATGGGCATCGGTGCATCTGGCCGGCGGCTTCACCGCCGCGCCGGTCGAGAAGATCGAGCCCGCCTCCTTCGCCGAGATGATGGACACCAACGCCCGCACCACCTTCCTGTGCTGCCGCGCGGCGATACGCTCGATGCTGGAATCTTCCGTGCCGGGCCGCATCGTCAATGTCACCGCGCGAGCCGGGCTCGACCCGCGGCGCGGCTCCGGCAAGGTGGCCTACGCCGCCGCCAAGGCGGCAGTCGCCGCGATGACCGTGGCAATGGCCGAAGAGCTGAAGGGCAACGGCATCCTGGTCAACGCCGTGGCGCCCTCGACGCTCGACACGCCGGCCAACCGGGCTGACATGCCGAACGCAGATTTCAGCAGATGGGTCAGCCTTGAAGCGGCCGCCGAGGCCATTGCCTATCTCGCCTCGCCGGCCAACATGGCCATCAGCGGCACGCTGGTGCCGCTTTACGGCAGGGCCTGAGCCTGCGGCTCGTCACAAGCAAAAGGTCACAAGCAAAAGCCCCGCCGGATTGTTCCGGCGGGGCTCTTTTGTTTCGTTTATAACCGACGCGAAGCGCGGTGTTGGCTTAGCTGCCCTGCTTCTTCAGCGCGGCGCCAAGGATGTCGCCCAGCGAAGCACCTGAGTCGGTCGAACCGTATTGGGCGACCGCTTCCTTCTCTTCGGCGATTTCCAGCGCCTTGATGGAGACCTGCAGTTTGCGGGTCTTCTTGTCGAAGGCGATGACGCGGGCGTCGACCTTCTGGCCGACGGTGAAGCGCTCGGGGCGCTGCTCGTCGCGGTCACGGCTGAGATCGGAGCGCTTGATGAAGGTCTCGATGCCGCTGTCGACCAGCCGCACTTCCAGACCGCCATCTTTCACGCCGATAACCTCGCAGGTGACGACTGCGTTCTTGCGCAGTTCGCCTGACGTCGCGGCTTCGCCGACCGTGTCCTTGGCCAGCTGCTTGATGCCGAGCGAGATGCGCTCCTTGTCGATGTCGACGTCGAGCACCTGCGCCTTGACCATGTCGCCGCGATTGTACTCCTCGATCACCTGCTCGCCCGGACGGGTCCAGTCGAGGTCGGAAAGGTGGACCATGCCGTCGACGTCGCCTTCGAGGCCGATAAACAGGCCGAACTCGGTCTTGTTCTTGACCTCGCCCTCAACCTGGCTGCCGACCGGATGGCTGCGCGCGAAGGCTTCCCACGGGTTTTCCAGCGTCTGCTTGAGGCCGAGCGAGATGCGGCGCTTGGCCGGATCGACTTCGAGCACCACAACGTCGACTTCCTGCGTTGTCGACAGGATCTTGCCGGGATGCACGTTCTTCTTGGTCCACGACATTTCCGAAACGTGGATGAGGCCTTCGATGCCCGGCTCCAGCTCGACGAACGCGCCGTAGTCGGTGATGTTGGTGACGGTACCCTTGATCTTCTTGCCGATCGGGAACTTGGTGCCGATCTCGGACCACGGATCGCTCTCGAGCTGCTTCATGCCGAGCGAGATGCGGTGGGTTTCCTGGTTGATGCGGATGATCTGCACCTTGACCGTCTGGCCGATATTGAGGATTTCGGTCGGATGGTTGACACGGCGCCATGCCATGTCGGTGACGTGCAGCAGGCCGTCGATGCCGCCGAGGTCGACGAACGCACCATAGTCGGTGATGTTCTTGACGACGCCTTCGACCACCTGGCCTTCTTCGAGGTTCTGCACGATTTCCGAACGCTGTTCGGCGCGGCTTTCCTCGAGCACGGTGCGGCGCGATACCACGATGTTGCCGCGGCGGCGATCCATCTTGAGGATCTCGAAGGGCTGCGGGTTGTGCATCAGCGGCGAGACGTCGCGGATCGGGCGGATGTCGACCTGGCTGCGCGGCAGGAAAGCCACGGCACCGTCGAGGTCGACGGTGAAGCCGCCCTTGACCTGGTTGAAGATGACGCCTTCGACGCGTTCGCCCTTGGTGAACTTCTCTTCGAGACGGACCCAGCTCTCTTCGCGGCGGGCCTTTTCACGCGACAGCATGGCTTCGCCAAGCGCGTTCTCGATACGCTCGACATAGACCTCGACCGTGTCGCCGACCTTGAGCGTCGTATCCTTGCCCTTGACGCCGAATTCCTTCAGCGGCACGCGGCCTTCGACCTTGAGGCCGACGTCGATGATGGCCATGTCCTTCTCAATGGCGGTGATGATGCCCTTGACGACCTGGCCTTCGCCGGAATGGCCGGCGGAAAATGATTCTTCGAGCAGGCTCGCGAAATCATCGCGAGTGGGGTTTGCAACTGACATAGTTTCTCCTGGAATGCCTCGCATCTGTCGCGGGGCGGGCGCCGTGGGTTAGCGTTGCGTTGGCCTGCCGGCGTTCCGGGCAAAAAGCCCTTGGCCGCCCTTGAGCGGCAATTCCGGCGCATGAAGAATGCTGGCAGGCTGGTTCACGCCCAATATGGGAATTCTTTGGTCGCCGGCAATCGGCGGCGGCAGGAAAACCCAGCTCAGGCTTCGTTTCTCTTAGCCAGGACGTCGTCGATGATCGCCTGAGCTGCCAGAAACGCGGCCTCTATAGCCATTTCCGACGTGTCGAGCAAGTGCGCGTCGACGGCCGGCTTCAATGGCGAGTCCACTCGGCCCATGTCGCGCTCGTCGCGGCGCACGATATCGGCAAGGATTTCGTCGAAATTGGCGGTGCCGCCGATGCTCTCGATTTCATCCAGCCGCCGCTTTGCCCGCACCTCGGCACTGGCCGTGACATAGAGCTTTACGTCGGCATCGGGACAGACGACGGTGCCGATGTCGCGGCCGTCGAGCACCGCGCCAGGCGGTGTTCTTGCGAAGTCACGCTGTTTCTCGACCAGGATGCGCCGCACCGACGGGATCACTGCCACTTTCGACGCAGCCTCGCCAACGGCGTGTGCCGAAAGCACTGCGCGGTCGAGCTTTGCCGGATCGACCTGCCGGGCCGCGGTTTCAGCGGCCGAAACATTGTCGAGCGGCAGGCCGAGCCGGAGCAGCGCATGGGCCACCGCGCGATAGGTAAGGCCGGTGTCGAGCAGGTTTAGCCGGTAGTGATCGGCGAGCCTGCGGGCGAGCGTGCCCTTGCCGGCGCCGGCGGGGCCGTCGATGGCGATGGTAAAAGGGATGCTCATTGGCAGTGGACCAGCCCTCGCGCCTTCGTCATCCCAGGGCGGAGCAGGAGCGAAGCTCCGTCGCGGAGACCCTGGGATCCATGCCGTGACATGTACCGAGGGATGCGGCGGGCCAGAATTCTGAACCGTTGCGATGCTCTGACGTCACGGCATGGATCCTGGGGTCTTCGCCGCGTCGCTTCGCTCCTTGCTTCGCCCCAGGATGACGAAGGGAAGGATGTTGGCGCCCAATCTCCAAGGTTTGCGATTGCCATCAACTGTCACTCGATCTCCGCCCCCAGCCCCTTCATCAGCCCCATGAATTCCGGAAAGCTCGTAGCAATCATCGCCTGGTCGTCGATGGTCACAGGTTTTTCCGTCGCCAGCCCCATCACCAGAAAACTCATGGCGATGCGGTGGTCGAGATGGGTCTGGACGATGGTGCCCTTCCCGTTGGGGTGTTGGCCGAGGCCCTTGCCGCCGGGTTTTCCGCGCACCGCGAGCGAAGCCTCGCCCTCGGTGCAGTCGACGCCGTTGAGCGTTAGCCCGTTGGCAACCGCCGACAGCCGGTCGGATTCCTTCACCCGAAGCTCTTCCAGCCCGAGCATCAGCGTTTCGCCCTCGGCGAAGCTGGCCGCCACGGCAAGCACCGGATACTCGTCGATCATGGTCGGCGCTCGTTCGGGCGGCACGGTGACGCCCTTCAGCTCGGAATAGCGCACGCGCAGGTCGGCGACGTCCTCGCCGCCTTCGTTGCGCGGGTCGATTATATCGATGCGCGCGCCCATTTCCTGCAGCGTCAACAGAAGTCCGGTGCGGGTCGGGTTCATCAGCACGTTTTCGATTGTAATGTCCGAGCCCGGCACGATCAGCGCCGCCACCAGTGGAAAGCCCGCCGAGGAGGGGTCGCCTGGCACCGCGATGGTCTGCCCGGTGAGCTTGCCCTGGCCTTCGATGAAAATGTGGCGCACGCCGCGCTCGTCGGTCTCGACCGACAGATTGGCGCCGAATCCCTTGAGCATCTTTTCGGTGTGATCGCGCGTCATCACCGGCTCGATGACGGTGGTGATGCCCGGCGTGTTCAGCCCAGCCAGCAGCACCGCCGACTTGACTTGTGCCGATGCCATCGGCACGCGGTAGGTGATCGGCGCGGCGGGTTTGGGCCCGTGCAGCGTGATCGGCATGCGGTCGCCAGGCGTCGCCTTCAGCACCTGCACGCCCATCTGGCGCAGCGGCTCGAGCACGCGGCCCATCGGCCGGCCGGACAGCGAGGCGTCGCCGATGAAGGTGGTTTCCATGTCATAGGTGCCGACCAGGCCCATGGTGAGGCGGGAGCCCGTGCCGGCATTGCCGAAATCGAGTGGGCCTTCCGGCTGCAGCAGCGCGCCATTGCCGGTGCCGCGGATCACCCACTCGGTGCCATGCTTCTCGATATGAGCGCCCATCGCCTTCATGGCAGCGCCCGTACGCATTACGTCCTCGCCTTCCAGCAGTCCGGTGATGCGGGTTTCGCCAGAGGCCAGGCCACCGAACATGAACGAGCGGTGCGAGATCGACTTGTCGCCCGGCACCCGTGCCGCACCTGAAAGGCCAGATGATTTGCGGGCGGTGGCCTGTTTCGGGGCAGCAGCGTGCGACATGGTTCTTTCCTGGAAACGCCGGCGCCCGGCTATTTTCTTCTGGTTTGCGCGGTCTCCTATCATGGCGGACCGAAATGGTCATCCCCTTGGTACGCAGGCCTTCGAATTCACGCTTTTTGGGACGCCGGCTTTTCGCTTTGACAGCGCCGTAAACTCTGGTTAAGGGGACCAAACTTTCATCGACGAGGCTTGCTGTGGCAAAACCCGAACTTGGCACCAAACGCATCGACCCGGAGACGGGTCGAAAATTCTATGACTTGAACAAGGACCCGATCGTCTCGCCTTATACGGGCAAGAGCTATCCGCGCTCCTATTTCGAAGAAGGCAAGATCGCCGCCCTCGAGGAAGAAGAGGAAGTTGCCGAAAAGGAAGTGGACGCCGAGGAGGAAGAGGGCGTCGAGGTCGTCTCGCTCGAAGAGGCGGACGAGGACGCGAAGGCCGACGAGCTTCCCGATCTCGCCGATGACGAGGACGACGTTGACCTTGGCGATGATGAGGATGACACGTTCCTTGCCGACGAGGAGGAAGAAGACGACGACGTTGCCGACATGATCGGCGTCGGCGACGAGGACGACGAAGTCTGAGCGAACCGCATTCGCCGGCTTTCGCCGCGCCGCCTAGAAAAAGCGGTCGTTGAAGGCTTGATATTGACTGAAGGCGGGGTTAGAAGCCGCCTGCACTAATGGCGCGGTCTAGAACCCGCGCCGGATCTCTTCGCCGGAAACGGCGCCGGCGAACTGCCGGAGTGGGGCCATAGCTCAGTTGGGAGAGCGCTTGAATGGCATTCAAGAGGTCGTCGGTTCGATTCCGATTGGCTCCACCAGTTCTCTCCGCGAAAATCAGCAGAACGGCCGCCGGTCCCGGGCTGGCCGCCATCTGTCGCCGACCTAGCTGAGACAAAATGTATGGCTAGCCGACCTCGGCTCGCCGTCCATCTGAAATGGTGAGCCCGTGCCCGGTCTGGACCAGGCAGCGGGCTGAAACGACCGCTGAGCCAAACTCCGTTACTTGTTGCAGTTCTGC
Organism: Mesorhizobium sp. M0340; assembly: GCF_040321535.1. Taxonomy (NCBI): domain Bacteria; kingdom Pseudomonadati; phylum Pseudomonadota; class Alphaproteobacteria; order Hyphomicrobiales; family Phyllobacteriaceae; genus Mesorhizobium; species Mesorhizobium sp. M0340. The sequence continues at coordinate 11,740 of NZ_JAMYRR010000003.1, forward strand.
ATATCCGACGTCATGGCGCCGCTTGGGGTGTTGTTGTCGGCGTCGTTGCCTGCCGTATCCTTGCAGCGGTCCCCCATACCGTTTGTCTGCGGCGTGGTGGCGTTCGTTGCATTCGGATCGATCTGGTTCGGCGTAGTGGTACTGGTCCCGTTGTTGCCGCTGTTGCCGGCGGTGCCCGTGTCGACGCCGGTATTGCCGTTCATACCAGTTCCGCCAGTTCCCGAACCGGTTGATTGTGCCATGGCAGATGTGGCCAGGCCGATAGCAAGTAGGGATGCAGAGAGAATTTTCATCATCTTAGTGTCTCCATCGAGTTGCATCGCTGGATCGCGATCTATACCCAACGAGAGTTTTTCCAGGATGTTCCGTTCGACAGAAATAGTGATCGATACAGTCATTATGAGAGCTTTGTTGTTCGTCGTTTCGTGAATGGCGCCACGACAGTGGGTAAAAGGCGTGCCGCAAGCCGGTGTGTTGCCGGAAGCGCCAGCACCAGCGGCTCGTCGGGCAGGCCATGGACGATCAGCTCCGGGGCGAGAGCGGGGATGCAGCACGCCGAGGTCGATCTCGCTGGCGGCGAGTGCTCTGCGAAACATCCGCACCGCCTCCTTATCGAATCGAAACGGCCCGTTTCATTCCAATCCTCTACGATCCTTGATCGTGAGCAGCATCCAGCCTGTGCGCAACACGGAGCGCTCTGCCATGGGCGCTCGACGGGCTGCCACCCCGTTGATAAGCCCTCTCCTTAAGGAGAGTCGAAGACATGACGGTTGCGATCGAGATGGGCCACACGAGCGCAGGCGCCCCGGCGGCACTGGATCTTGAGGAGCTGCTGGCGACGCGCCTTTTGGTGCAGGGCAATTCTGGCTCCGGCAAGTCCCACCTGCTGCGCCGGCTCTTGGAGCAGAGTGCGCCCTGGGTGCAGCAGACGATCATCGATCCCGAAGGCGACTTCGTGACACTGGGCGACCGTTTTGGCCATCTGGTGATCGACGCCGAGGAGCATACCGAGCGCGGCCTGCAGAGCGCCGGCGAGCGGGCGCGCATCCACCGCGTCTCCACGGTGCTTAATCTCGAGGGGCTCGACGCCGAGAACCAGATGCGGCGCGCCGCCGCCTTCCTCGGCGGACTTTTCGAGGTCGCCCGCGATCACTGGTATCCGATGCTGGTGGTGGTGGACGAGGCGCAGCTGTTCGCGCCGGCGGTTGCCGGCGAGGTTTCGGACGAGGCGCGCAAGCTCTCTCTCGGCGCCATGACCAACCTGATGTGCCGTGGCCGCAAACGCGGGCTGGCCGGGATCATCGCCACCCAGCGGCTGGCCAAGCTTGCCAAGAACGTCGCCGCCGAGGCTTCCAATTTCCTCATGGGCCGGACCTTTCTCGATATCGACATGGCGCGCGCCGCCGACCTGCTCGGCATGGAGCGGCGCCAGGCGGAAGCCTTTCGCGACCTCGAGCGCGGGCAGTTCATGGCGCTCGGCCCGGCGCTGTCGCGCCGTCCGCTCGGCTTGCGCATCGGCCCGACCGATACAAGCCCGCGCAACGCGACGCCGCGCCTGATGCCGCTGCCGGAATCGGGACTGGAGGACGCGCGCGCGATCATCCTGGCGGCCCCGCCGCCCGAAACCGTCCGGCCGCAGCGCCGGTCGTCGCCGGACCTGCTCGATCAGCTGATGGCGGCAAAATCGGCGGCGCTGGAAATCCGCCCCGAAGCGGTGGAGCCGCCGATCAGCGCCGAGGACTTGGCGGAGCGGCGCGAGCGTGTCGACCGGGTGCTGCGCGCTGTGCTGGCGCAACCCGACGCGGGCTTCCGTGTCATCGGCGTGCTCTATCAGGAGTTCGTGGTCCGCTGCCGCATAGAGGGCCTCGCCTCGGTCGTGCCGGACCTGCCCGCGTTCCGCCGCATGCTGACGCGCGCCCGCGCCGGCCTCGGCTCCGACATGGCCGACGATGACGCCTGGCAAGATGTCTCGGCGCGCGCCTCGCTGCTGCCCGAGGATATGCAGGGCGTGTTCATGATGATCGCCCGCGCGGCCAAGGAGGGGTGGCCCTGCCCGAGCGACGCGGCGATCGCCCGCGCCTATGGCTCGCACTCGCTGCGCCGCGCCCGGCGCCTGCTGACCTATATCGAGGAGCAGGGGCTGATCGTCTGCCAGCTGGATGGGGTTGGCCGGCGGACGGTGACGCTTGTCGAACTGGCCTGGGCGACGGCGCCGGGCGATCCGAATGCCGAGGAGGCGGAGCAGGGCAGTTTGGCGCTGTGAGGCGGCGGCCGAGCGCGCAAGGGGAATGCCACGCATCAAGGCGATGTATGACTAAGCGGCAGGTACAGCGCCGAGTCTTTTTTTGCGCAGATAGGGCCTCGCCGGCCCGCCACAGCTCTTCTGCCCGGTCTTCATCACACGACGACGATTGGCGCGACGCAGATACGCCTATTGTAAGTTGTTCGACGCTACAGCACTCCTGCCGACGGCGCTTTACATATCTTGTAAATCACCCGCGGGTCGGTTTTCTAATGAAGAGATCAGCCCCGATCAACTGACGAAGAACAAGAAATACGGCAGGACTATAGCGCAAATATCCGCAGAAACTATGCTGCCGCCGCCGATTACCCCCTTCGGTGCGTTCTGTTGACATATCCTGCTTCTGGAGAGATGGTAAGATACTACGCGGCGGCCCTTTTTTCCGAAGATTTTATTCTGCAGCTTTATCAAAGGAGTGGGCAATGCGTTTGTCTCGATCGCGCCGACTTATGGCCATCGCCTTGACGGCAATTGCAGCCGTTCCCTCTCATGGGCATGCCGAGGACAAGCTGCTGACGGAAGCGGTGCAGTTCAACGGTACGATCCTGTATCTCTCCACCAAGGTGCCTGGCCTGATCTTCGGCGCCGTGCGCAACGGCGAGACGGCCTTGGCCGGTTTCGGCAAGATTGCCGACGGGAGTGAAAAAGTGCCCGACGGCGACACAATGTTCCGCATCGCGTCCGTGAGCAAAGTGTTCTGCGGCAGCGTGCTTTCCTCGCTGGCGATCGACGGCAAGGTACAGCTCACCGACCGGCTGCAGGATCGCCTTGGCTGGGACGTCACGCTCCCGGAGAAGGATGGCCGCGCCCTCCGCCTGATCGATCTCGTCGCGCAAGCTTCCGGCCTTCCGCGGGAGGTGCCAGTGGCCGAGCCGCCCCCCTCCGACCCCTTCTCTACGAACACCAAAGAGGCGCAGATTGCCGCCCTCAAGGACAATCCGCTGCTCTTCGCGCCGGGCACCGCCGTTCTCTATTCGAACTTCGGATACGACCTCCTCGGAGCGGCGCTCGCGAATGTCTCTGGAAAGCCTTATGCCGAGGTCCTGCGGGAGCGTGTCCTCGATCCTCTCGGCATGAAAGACACGGCTTTCAACCCAAGACCGGAGGACCAGCCGCGCCTGATGCAGGGCCATAACTTCGACGGCAGCGCCATGCCCATCGTGCCGACGAGCACAGCCATGGAGTGCGCCGGTGGATTGTACTCGACCGCGGACGACCTGCTGCGCTGGATGAACTGGCATGTCGACAACAAGCCTTCCGCGGCCGACGCCGAGTTCCGCCTTTTGAACCACGCGGCTTTTTTGTACCGGGACGGGCTCGCGTCGGTGGTGGGGCTGGATGACGGCGGCCCGATGGACGCCATGGGTCTCGGATGGGTCATCATGCTCCCCAACGAGCATCGCCCGCTCATCCTCCAGAAGAGCGGCGGCCTGCAAGGGATGTTTCTCTATGTTGCGATTGCACCGACACGCGGCGTCGGCGCTTTCTTCGTCATGAACGAATTCAATGCCGCCGGCTTCATGGCGGGGGTCAAGACGACGAACGATCTCGTCGCAGAGATCGCTCCACGCTGATTTTCGCGCTGATCAGGGGGAACGTGCGCGATGATTAACGCTGTGGAGAGGCCTGACGGACGGCATGTTTCGTGGCAAGGCAAGCGCGACACCGGCTGGCCGACCGCTTAGCTATCCCCTCCTGAGGACGACCTTTGCCGGCGCCCGACCCGCTTCATCGCTGCTCACGGCCTGCTCAAGCGGCGGCCAAGGTTCTGCCTCTCGCCTCTTGGATTGGGGTGGTTTAGGCGAAAACTGACGTCGCTCAACATCAGCAAAGCGCCATATCCGGACCTTGCCAGTGATGCTGTGAATGCTAAGTCTCGGCTCCGATGCGGACGTTCCGCCCGAGTTCAAAGACTGACTGCGACCGTTCTGTGGCCTTCGCATCGACAGCGCCGATAAGCTGCGTCCCACATCCTACCCCTTGCGTCCATGGGAGGGTCGTTGTGAACCAAGCCCTACTGCCCGGGCTTGTGGGAAAGCCGATCCAGCGCGTCTCGAAGCGCAGTGGCGGCATCGCCACGCTCGTCAGCGGACATCAGCTCCGGTTCAAGTTCCAGCCTGAAGTGCGGCAGCTCGGTTCGAACGGCGCCACAAGCGCCCGCTAGATTGGCCTTCAGATCGATGACGCGGTAGGTGGCGACGGGATAGGCGATCCCCTTGACCTGGACGTGCCCCATCTCCTCACAGTCGATCATGTCCTTCACTTGCGCAAACGTCTCGTAGGAAATGAGGACGGTCCCCGGTGGCGCCTCCTGTTCCAGGCGCGAGGCGAGATTCACGGCGCCGCCGATTATCGTGTAATCCATCCGGTCCTCGCTGCCGAAGTTACCGACAGTGCAGTAGTCGGTATGGATGCCGATGCGGCAGCGCAGCGGTGTCTCAATTCCAATGTCACGCCAGATTTCGGCAAGTTCGCTCATCCGCTTTTGCATGGTGAGAGCCATCTGCACACACGCCAGCGCGTCCTCCTTGACGCCGCGCGTCTCAGGGTCGCCGAAAAACATCAGAATCGCGTCGCCGACATATTTGTCGATCGTCGCGCCGTGATCCGAAGCAATTTTCGACATTTCCGTCAGATAGTGATTGAGGAGCTGGGTGAGATCCTCGGATTCCATTTTGTCAGTGGTCTCGGTAAAGCCGGCGATATCGGAGAAGCATATTGTCAGTTTCTTCCGCTGGCTGGCGATTCTAACGTCTTGGCGGCCGGCGAATATCGAGCTGTACACTTGCGGCGCCAGGTATTTGGCCAGCTTGCTGGAAAGCGCCTCTAGGGCCGCGGACTTCTCGGCGAGGTTCTCCTCCCTTTGCTTCAGCTCGGTGATGTCCGAATAGACGGCGACCGTGCCGCCGGCGCTGATCCGCCGCTCGCTGATCATGATCCATCGGCCGTCGCCTCGCCGCTGCACCCATGGTTCGCCAGGATTGCGGTGTCGCCACAGGCGCTCGGCAACCCACTCCTCGACCCGCCCCTCGGCGTCCCTGATGTAGCCGCGCTCGGCGGATCGGCGAATGATCTCCTCGAATGCTGTGCCAGGGGTTAGCTCGGTCTCCAGGCCAGCGTAAAGCAGTTCGCGGTAGCGGCTGTTGCTGAGGACAAGCCGGTCCTCTCTGTCATAGAGAGCGAAACCTTCGGAAATGCTTTCGATAGCATCGACTAGCCGCTGACGCGCTTCTGCAACGTCGCGCAGGTTCTTTTCCTCGACCTCGACAGCAGTATCCCGGAAGAGCCTCAGCGCTTGGGCCATGCGCCCGATTTCGTCGCTGCCCGCCGCCGGCAGCGGCGCATGAAGGTTGCCCCCCGCAATCGCGAGCATGCCTTGGCTCACGGCCCCCAGTCGGGCGAGGAGGCTGCGGTCGACATAGAGCCAGACAACCAGAACCGAACTCAGGAGGCTGAGGAAGGCGGAGCCGAGCACAACCGCGGTGCCGTAGCGCTGGACGAGCGCAGCTTCGCGACCGGACGCAGCGATCTCCTGGTCTGCCATGGCGACCAGGCGATCGACGCCAGCGGTGAGATTGCGCGACAGTCGATTGTTCTCGGCCAGAAGCCTTTCGCCCTGTGCCAGGACAGCAAACTCGTCCTCCCGCGCCTTGGGGATGCTGTCCTCGCCGTCGGTCAAACCCTTGAACTCGTCGACACGCTGCCGGAAGCGGGTCCGCAGCTTTTCGTCGATCTCCGTGGAAACCTTTTCAAGAGCAGTGAGCGAACGGCGTAGCGGAAAAAGGATCAACGCCAGGTCGCCCGGCGTCGGCGTGTTCGCGACCTTTACCAGCGCGTCGTTGACCGCCGAGATCTCCAGCTGCGCCTTCTGCTGGGGGATGTAGGCCGCAATCGCCTGGACCAGCTCGGCCATCGCCGCTGCGCGTCGATCGGGCGACAGCGACGTATCGGCCGCGACCGCCCGCCATTGCGGGAGCCTGGAATCCATTACTAGGATGCCGGTGGCGACAAGGCGCTGGGCTCCGGTCGTCGTCGCGGCGAGGCGGTTCAGGAGCTCCTCCTTGCGGGCGACCACGTCGAGCCGGGCGACAACAAGAGAGTCGAGCTCCTTCAGGTTGCGCCTCAGAACAATCGCGGCTTCCTCGATCTCGGCCAAATGCACTGTGCCCAGCGTGGCATCCCGGAGGTCCGTGCGCAGGGCCTCGAGGCGGGACATCTCGAGCGCGACGGCAGCCGACACCTCGCTGTGCTGGGCCCTGCTTGTCGCTGCCAGCACCGATGGCGCGGCAGCAGCGACCCGTTCGGCCTGACGCGACAGCTGGAGGGAGGCGAGCGCCGACGGCACTCGATCCGTGGTAATTCGGTCGACGACGTCGCCAACCTGGAGGAAGGCATAAAGCGCCGCAGCGGTTGCCAGCACCGCAAGGGCGCTGATCCCGAAAAAGGCGAGCAACAGCCGGCCGCGTATGCCGAGGCGTTCAAGCATCTCGGCGAGTCGGAACAGTCCGGCCACACTGGTCTGCATCAGACTAGACATCTCAGCCGGCACGCCGGCGATCAGCGAACCCTATTCAACCGGCACGTATTCCCCGCCGCGCCAGACGTACCAAACCCAGCTCTGCTTCGTGAGGTCGCCCTTGTCGTCGAAATCGACCCGGCCGATGACAGTATCGAATTCCTGTTCGTGCAGTGCCGCAATGACGGCCTTCGGCTCCAGCGAACCTGCCTTCGAGACTGCCTGGGCCCAAACCTGGACCGCGCAGTAGCTCAACAGCGTGTAGCCGGCGGGTTCGAAATTCTCCGCACGGAACTGCTCAACGACCGCGGCCGCTTCGGGGCTTCGCCTCGGGTCCGCCGGGAACGTGAAGAGGGTCCCCTCCGCCGCGGGGCCGGCGATCAGGGCAAATTCCTCAGTCGCCAAAGCATCTCCGGATATGAGCTGAACCGTGTAGCCACTGTCGTGTGCAGCGCGAGCAATCAGCGCAACCTCGGCATGATACCCACCCACATATAAGGCGGAGACGCCGGCGGTCCGCAACGCAGCGACCTCGGCCGAATAGTCGTCCTTCCCGGGAATGTATGCGTCGTAAACGACCTTAGTCACGCCCCGCTTGTTCAGCTGCTTCCTGGTCTCGTCGGCGAGACCCTTCCCATAGGTCGAGTTGTCGTGGAGGATCGCAATCTTCTTGTTGCCCCAGCGATCGGCAAGGTAGTTGCCGGCGATGAAGCCTTGCGCGTCGTCGCGGCCAATGGTGCGAAAGACATTGGCACGGCCCTGTTCGGTCAGCTGCGGATTGGTCGAGCCTGGGGATATCTCAACGACGCCCGCCTCCTCGTACACTTTTGATGCGGGGATCGAGGCCCCGGAGCAATAATGCCCGACGACGAGCACGACCCCGTCAGCCACCAGCTTCTTGGCGGCCGCCACAGCTTGCTCGGGATCGCAGAAGTCGTCGACCGAGATGAGCCTCACCTTCTGGCCGAGCACGCCGCCCGCCGTGTTGACGTCGGCCACTGCCATCTCCGCGCCGCGCTGTCCCTGCTCGCCGATCCAGGCAAGCCGTCCTGTCATCGCAGCCGAGACCCCGACCAGCACCTCCGCCCGCGCGGAACTGAATACGGCCGCGAGAACTGCGATCGCTATGGCGATGATGCGGTGCATGCGTGCATCCTCTGTCAGTAGCTTACGCCAATCCCGTCAGAGCCGACAGCCCCTTCGGCAAGCGCGGCTGTCTCGGGCTGCTATTGCAGCGCACACCCAATTTGGCGAAGCCATCATACACTGGAATGGCGTGTCATAACTCGTTCGCTGAGGTCGGAATCGCGCACGCGTTGGGCACGCCATAGGTCAGGCCGGTGCCGAGCCAGGCCAGGAAGGGCCGGGATCTTGGCGCCTGAGGCGATCACCTGCGCTGATAGACCTGCAGGCAGCTGGTGCCGGTCAGGCGGGTGCCGGCGCCCGCGGCATCAAGTCCGTCGCGGCGGCCGTCGCGTCCAGTACCTCAGGCGGCGCGCCGGCTTTGTTTCCGTGAATCTCGCTATGCCGCATTGCACAATCGCCTCGCCTGCGCAAAATGCGGCATGATCCGCAAATCCCTCACTGTCCTGGTGATCGATGAAAACCACATCCGCGCTTCCATAATCGAAGCGGGACTGCGGGAGGCCGGGCATCAGCAGGTCACGGTCATCCACGACGTCGCCGGCATAGCGCGGCGGATCGCCGAGATCGAACCCGACGTCATCGTCATCGATCTCGAAAATCCCAACCGCGACATGCTCGAAAACATGTTCCAGCTTTCGCGCGTGGTGAAGCGGCCGATCGCCATGTTCGTCGACCGTTCGGACCAGGCGTCGATCGAGGCAGCGGTGGAAGCCGGGGTGTCGGCCTATGTCGTCGACGGCCTGCGCCAGGAGCGGGTCAAGCCGATCCTCGACATGGCGATCAGCCGCTTCAATGCGTTTTCGCGCATGGCGCGCGAACTGGAAGAAGCCCGCAGCGAGTTGGAGAGCCGCAAGGTGATCGATCGCGCCAAGGGCATCCTGATGAAGTCGCGCGGCCTGTCGGAGGACGCGGCCTACACGCTGTTGCGCAAGACAGCCATGAACCAGAACTGCAAGATCGCCGAAATCGCGCAGAGCCTGGTGACGGCGGCAGGGCTTCTGGATCCCGAGGAGAGTTGAGAATGGCGGCCGAGCACCGGATCAATGTTGGCTTCATGCCGCTCTTCGACAGCGCCGTCCTTGTCGCGGCGAAGGAAATCGGCTTCGCCTTGCGTGAAGGCATCGACCTGACGCTCAACCGGGAAACGTCCTGGGCCAACATCCGCGACCGCATCGCCATCGGCCATTTCGACCTGGCGCATATGCTGGGGCCGATGCCGATCGCCTGCAATCTGGGGCTGACGCCGCTCGCCTCCGACACCGTCGTGCCGTTCTCGCTCGGCCTCGGCGGCAATTGCGTGACGGTTTCGAACGCGGTCTGGGCCGGCATGGCCGCGCACGGCGCCCGGCCCGATCTCGATCCGGCGCGGGCCGGTAAGGCGTTGCGAGCGCTGATCCGTGAACGGGCGAATGGCGGCGGCGATCCGCTGCGCTTCGCCGTCGTCCATCCGCACTCCGGGCACAACTACGAACTGCGCTACTGGCTCGCCGCCTGCGGCATCGACCCGTCGCGTGAAATCGAAATCGTCATCGTGCCCCCGCCATTCATGGCCGACGCGCTCGCCGCCGGCAGGATCGACGGCTACTGCGTCGGCGAACCCTGGAACAGCGCCGCGGTCGTCGCCGGCACCGGCCATATCGCCACGGTCAAGGCGGCCATCTGGAAGACCAGCCCGGAGAAAGTCGTCGGCGTGCGCAAGGCATGGGCCGAAAGAGAGCCGGACGCGCTTTCGGCTCTGCTGCGCGCGCTGCATCATGCGGCGCGCTGGTGCCAGGACCCGGCAAATCGTGGCGAACTCGCGGCCCTGATGGCGCAGCCAGCCTTCCTCGGCCTGGCGCCGGCGCTGCAGATGCCGATCCTCAGCGGGCATCTGGCGCTCGGCGGCGGCGCCGAACTGAGCGTCGGCGACTTCTTTCTGCCCTTCGACAAGGCGGCGAACTTCCCGTGGAAGAGCCATGCGCTGTGGTTCTACACGCAGATGGTGCGCTGGGGGCATGTCGCGCACACGCCGGAAAACCTCGCTATTGCCCGCGACTGCTACCGCCCCGATCTCTACCGCTCGGCGTTGAAGCCGCTTGGCGTGGCGCTTCCCGGTGCCAATGCCAAGGTCGAGGGCGCGCTGAAGGCCGCGACTCCGGTCGGTTCGGCGGGGGCAAGCCTGGTGCTCGGTCCCGATGGTTTCTTCGACGGTCAGATCTTCGATCCCGACGAGATCGACGCCTACATTGCCGGCCAGAAATTGGCGCGCGCCGAAGTCTGATCATTTCGGCGCCATTCTTGTGCACTGCACAAAAAATGTGCGTGCAACTGCGCTAATGAACAATCTTTGGCTTGCTCGCCCGGCGGGCCGGGGCGCCGACGATTTTGGCAGGCCGTTGATCTCATTGATGCTTATCATCCATTCCGAAACTGGCACGGTTCCTGCGTTGCAATAGGCAGACTCTTCTCGGGGTCACGGAATAGGCGTCCAATGGCGGGCGCTACAGGCAAAGCTGCCGCTCAGGTCAACACGCGATCCCGGATGGACGGACGCGCGAGGCCTGGCCGGCGGCTTTTTTGTTTTGGTCGAACACGCAATCGACGGCGCCGATCCCAAGCCGCGCCCAACCGGAGATGACGATGACGAAAAGCACCAATAGCCATTCCGCCCAAACGGCGATCAGCCGCCGCGATTTCCTGAGGATCAGCGCGGCCACCGCGGCAACGCTGGCCGCGGCGCGTGCGCTGCTGCCCTCCGGCGCCTATGCGGCTACCGCCGTACCGGAAGTCACGGGCGCCAAGCTCGGCTTCATCGCATTGACTGATGCAGCACCGTTGATGATCGCCAAGGAGAAAGGCCTGTTCGAGAAATTCGGCATGCCCGATGTCGAGGTGCTCAAGCAGGCCTCCTGGGGGGCGACGCGCGATAATCTGGTGCTCGGCGGCGAAGCCAACGGCATTGACGGCGCCCATATCCTGACGCCGATGCCTTATCTGATGCACACCGGCAAGGTGACGCAAAACAAGCAGCCGCTGCCGATGGCGATCGTGGCGCGCCTCAACTACGACTGCCAGGGCATTTCCGTTGCCCAGGAATATGCCGCCACCGGCGTCGCCCTCGACGCCTCCAGGCTGAAGGATGCCTTCGCCGCCCAACAGGCCGCTGGCAAGGAGGTCAAGGCCGCCATGACCTTCCCGGGCGGCACGCACGACCTCTGGCTGCGCTACTGGCTGGCCGCCGGCGGCATCGATCCCGACAAGGACGTCTCGACCATCGTCGTGCCGCCGCCGCAGATGGTCGCCAACATGAAAGTCGGCAACATGGACGTGTTCTGTGTCGGCGAGCCGTGGAACGAGCAGCTCGTTCACCAGGGCGTCGGCTTCACCGCCGCTACCACTGGCGAGCTATGGAAGGGCCATCCGGAAAAGGCGCTCGGCCTGCGCGCCGCCTTCATCGACAAGTATCCGAACGCCACCAAGGCGATCCTGATGGCCGTCATGGAAGCCCAGCAATGGTGCGAAGCCAAGGAAAACAAGGACGAGATGGCCGCCATCATCGGCAAGCGGCAATGGATGAACGTGCCGACCGCCGACATCATCGGCCGCCTCAAGGGCGACATCAATTACGGCAATGGCCGCGTCGCCAACGGCACAGATCTCTACATGAAGTTCTGGCAGGGCGGCGTGTCCTATCCCTTCAAGAGCCACGACAGCTGGTTCCTCGCCGAAAACATCCGCTGGGGCAAGTTCGCGCCGACCACCGACATCAAGGCGCTGGTCGCCCAGGTCAATCGCGAGGATCTGTGGCGCGAAGCGGCCAAGGATCTTGGTGTCGCCGCGGCCGATATCCCGGCGTCTTCATCGCGCGGCGTCGAGACCTTCTTCGACGGCAAGGTGTTCGATCCGGAGAACCCGTCCGCCTATCTCGACAGCCTGAAGATCAAGGCATCGGCCTGAACGGTGCAAACGGCGCTCGCGCCGTTTGTCGCCGCAAGCGCAACGGCGCCCTTGTCGTCAAATGCCAAAGGAACGTTCGAGAAATGTCTATCCAAGCCATCAAGGACCGCAAGGTGAAGCCGTTCCCCGCGCCTTCCAAGCCCGCCGAAATCATCGCCTTCACCGCCAGGGCGCGGCGTCGCTTCGACCCGGCCGCAATCTCAGGCAAGCTGGCCAGCACGCTGGTGCCGCCGGTCATCGTCGTCGCCATCATGCTCGTCGTCTGGCAGATCGCCTGTTCGTCGCCGACGGCCAGCCTGCCGCCGCCAAGCCAGGTTTGGAACGAGGCCTATGACCTGATCGCCCATCCGTTCTTCAACAATGGCCCGCAGGACATTGGGCTCGCCTGGCGGGTGCTGATCTCGCTGCAGCGCGTCGCCATCGGCTTTGGCCTTGCGGCGGTCGTCGGCGTCGCGCTCGGCGCTCTGGTCGGCCAGTCGATCTGGGCGATGCGCGGCCTTGATCCGGTGTTCCAGATCCTGCGCACGGTACCGCCGCTCGCCTGGCTGCCGCTGTCGTTGGCGGCGTTCCGCGATTCCAGCCCGTCGGCAATCTTCGTCATCTTCATCACCTCGATCTGGCCGGTGATCATCAACACCGCCGTCGGCGTCCGCAACATTCCAGAGGACTATCGCAACGTCTCCCGCATCCTCAGGCTCAACCAGCTCGAATTCTTCGTGAAGATCATGGTGCCGGCCGCGGCACCTTACATCTTCACCGGCTTGCGCATCGGGATCGGTCTGTCCTGGCTCGCCATCGTCGCCGCCGAAATGCTGACCGGCGGCGTCGGTATCGGCTTCTTCATCTGGGATGCCTGGAATTCGTCGCGGCTGCCCGACATCATCGTCGCACTCGCCTATATCGGCGTCACCGGCTTTTGCCTCGACCGCCTGGTCGCGGCGGTCGGCGTCTTCGTCACCCGCGGCACAACGGCAAAGTGAGGAGATGGACGATGACGGCCTATCTGAAACTCGACCATATCGATAAATCCTTCATGCGCGGCGGCCAGGTCAGCGACGTCCTGAAGGACATAAGACTGACCATCGACAAGGGCGAATTCGTCTCGATCATCGGCCATTCCGGCTGCGGTAAGTCGACCTTGCTCAATCTAATCGCCGGGCTGGCCAAGGTCTCCGCCGGCGCGGTTCTGTTGGAGGACAAGGAGGTCGACAGCCCCGGTCCCGAACGCGCCGTGGTGTTCCAGAACCACAGCCTGCTGCCATGGCTGACCGTCTACGAAAACATCAACCTCGCGGTATCCAAGGTCTTCGGCGGCAAAAAGAGCCGGGCCGAACGGCATGACTGGATCATGCGCAATCTCGATCTCGTGCAGATGGCGCATGCGAAAGACAAGCGCCCAGCGGAGATTTCGGGCGGCATGAAGCAGCGCGTCGGCATTGCGCGCGCGCTCGCCATGGAGCCGAAGATTCTTTTGCTCGACGAGCCGTTCGGGGCGCTCGACGCGCTGACCCGTGCGCATCTGCAGGACGCGGTGATGGATATCCATTCCAGACTCGGCTCGACGACGATCATGATCACTCACGATGTCGACGAGGCGGTGCTGTTGTCCGACCGCATCGTCATGATGACCAACGGGCCGGCGGCCACCATCGGCGAGGTTCTTCCCGTGCCGCTGGCCCGGCCGCGTCGGCGCATCGAGCTTTCCTCCGACCGCACCTTCCTGCGCTGCCGCGAGGCGGTGCTGAAATTCCTCTACGAACGCCACCGCTTCGTCGAAGCCGCGGAGTGAGGCCATAACGGGAAAACGCGTCATCATCATTGGCAATCTGCATCGGCAATGGGCAATCTACCGCATTGCACAAATATTATGCTGCTGTGCAAGGCATTTTGACTAATCTTTGATCCGCTGCCGAGCTTGGTCAAAAGTCGCGCGGCTGCGGTTCACATTGATTTCATTCGATAATTAAGAGCGCTGTCGAATTGGCACGCTTCCTGCTTTCCAAAATGTAGGGCCCGTAAGGGCCAAGTGACACGGCGTCCAATGGCGGGCGCCACAGGCAAAGCTGCCGCTCAGGTCCACACGCGCTCCCGGAATCCCGGACGCGAAGACCTGGCCGGCGGCTTTTTTGTTTTGACGCAATCGACGGCGCTGGTCCCAAGCGGCGCCAACCGGAGACGACGATGACGAAACGGATCGGAACTGGCGCGTGCCTCGCCGAATTCACGCGCCGCCATTTTTCTGGCCAGCAGCGCGCTGTTCACCGCCGCGCTCGTCCTCTTTCCCGCTGGCGTCAAGACTGACGGCAAAGGTCGAAGTGACCGTGCACAGCTCGGTTTCAACCAGTTCGCCGATGCCGCGCCGCTGACAGTCGCGAACGAACAGCCAAGGGCGGTGCCTCCCTCGCCGCAGACCGGAGCCAGAAAATGACCGCAAATCTCCCAGCCGCGCGCAGCCAGGACACTGCCCCCCGGCAGGCGCTTGTGATGTCCACCATCGCCTTCACCGTCTGCTTCGCGGTGTGGACGATCTTTTCAATCATCGGCGTGCGCATAAAGCAGGAGCTGGGGCTGAACGAGACGGAGTTCGGCCTGCTCGTCGGCACGCCGATCCTCACCGGCTCGCTCGTGCGTATGGTGCTCGGTGTCTGGACCGACCGTTTTGGCGGTCGGCTGGTATACACCGCGACCATGCTCGCGGCGGCAGTCGCGACCTTCCTGCTCGCGTTTGCGCACACCTACGGGCAGATGCTGGTCGCCGCGCTAGGCGTTGGGCTCGCCGGGGGTTCCTTCGCCGTCGGTGTCGCCTATGTCTCGCGCTTCTTCCCGGCCGGCAAGCAGGGTACGGCGCTTGGCATTTTCGGTGTCGGCAATGTCGGCGCCGCGGTCACCAAGTTCCTGGCACCGTTCGTGCTTCTCTCCTGGGGCTGGCAGTCGGTCGCGCTGATCTGGGCGGCAGCGCTCGTCGTTATGGCCGCCGTCTTCTGGGTCACGACCGGCGACGATCCGGTCATTCGCGAGCGCCGCGCCGGCAAGGCAGCGCCCGCGAGAAGCTTCTTGCAGGAATTCGCGCCGCTCAAGAACCTGCAGGTCTGGCGTTTCGCCTTGTATTATTTCTTCGCTTTCGGTGCATTCGTGGCGCTGTCGCTGTGGCTGCCCCGCTACCTGATCGGCGTCTACGGCTTCGGGCTTGCGACCGCCGGCATGATCGGCGCGGCCTATTCAATTCCGGCAAGTATTTTCCGCGCCTATGGCGGCGTGCTTTCCGACCGGATCGGCGCCCGCACCGTGCTCTACTGCACCTTCGCTGTCAGTGCCGTCGCGACTCTCGTTCTGTCTCTCCCCTCGGCAGACTACGTCGTGCGCGGTATCAGCGGGCCGATCGCCTTCCATTTCGAGATCGGCCCGCTCGCCTTCATAGCCGTGGCCTGTGTGCTCGGCTTCTTCATGAGCCTCGGCAAGGCCGCCGTCTACAAGCACATCCCGGTTTACTATCCGCAGAGTGTCGGCGCGGTCGGCGGCGTTGTCGGCATGATTGGCGGGCTCGGCGGCTTTATCCTGCCAATCGCCTTCGGCGTGCTCAACGACCTCACCGGCGTCTGGTCGAGCTGCTTCATGCTGCTCTTCGTCATCGTCGCCACCTGCTTTGCCTGGATGCATTTTTCCATCCGGCGGATGGAGCGCACGGCGTCTGCCGAAGCTTCAGGCCTTTCCTACGCGGCTGAGTGAGAGCGGAGTGGATCAGGACATGACCGAAAAACTTGTCATCATCGGCAACGGCATGGCCCCCGGGCGCATGCTGGAGCATCTCCTGGAAAAGGCGCCTGGGCGCTACCAGGTCACCATCTTCAACGCCGAGCCGCGCGTGAACTACGACCGCATCATGCTGTCGCCGGTTCTGTCGGGCGAAAAGGCCTATGAGGAGATCATCATCCATGGCGACGGCTGGTACATCAAGCACGGCATCACCCTCTACAAGGGCCACAAGATCGTCGCCATCGACCGGCAGGCAAAGACCGTCACCTCCGATCATGGCGTGACCGAACCTTATGACAAACTCGTCATCGCCACCGGCTCGGTGCCGTTTATCATTCCGGTGCCCGGCCATGACCTGCCGGGCGTGCTCACCTATCGCGATCTGGACGACGTCCGGGCCATGATGCTTGCCGCCCAGTCGCGGGCCAAGGCTGTCGTCATTGGGGGCGGCCTGCTCGGGCTCGAGGCGGCAGCGGGCTTGAACTCGCAAGGCATGGACGTCACCGTGCTGCACGTCATGCCGACGCTGATGGAGCGTCAGCTCGATCCGGCCGCAGGCTATCTCCTGCAGCGTGCCGTCGAGCAGCGCGGCATCAAGGTCATCACCAAGGCCAACACGCAGGCGATCACCGGCAACGGCAAGGTCGAGCGGGTGGAGCTTGCCGACGGCACCGTCATTCCCGCAACGCTCGTCGTCATGGCGGTGGGTATCAGGCCGAACGCGGTGCTGGCGAAGGAAGCCGGCATTGCCGTCAATCGCGGCATCGTCGTCGACGCCGGCATGCGCAGCAACGACCCGGACATCTACGCAATCGGCGAATGCGCCGAGGTCAACGGCCAGGTCTACGGGCTGGTCGCGCCTCTCTATGAGATGGCGCGCGTCGCCGCCAGCCAGCTGGCTGGTAACGAGACGGCGGCTTTCGTCCATATGGACACGCCGACCAAGCTCAAGGTCACCGGCATCGACCTGTTCTCGCTCGGCGACTTCGCCGAGGGCGAGGACCGCCAGGAGATCGTGCTGCGCGATGCCGCCGCCGGCGTCTACAAACGCCTGGTGCTGAAGGACGACCGCATCATCGGCACCGTGCTTTATGGCGAGACGGCGGACGGCGCCTGGTTCAACGACCTCAAGAAGAAGCAGACCGACATATCCGAGATGCGCGACACGCTCATCTTCGGCCAGTCCTACCAGGGAGGCGCCCCCCTGGACCCTATGGCGGCCGTTGCAGCCTTGCCGGATGATGCGGAAATCTGCGGCTGCAACGGCGTATGCAAGGGAAAGATCACCGGCGCGATCACGGCCAAGGGCTTGACCTCGCTCGACGATGTGCGCGCCCACACCAAGGCGTCGGCGTCCTGCGGTTCCTGCACCGGGCTGGTCGAAAAGCTCATGGTGCTGACCATCGGCGACAAATACAACCCCGCGGCGGTCCAGCCGATGTGCAGCTGTACCTCGCTTGGCCATGACGAGGTCCGCCGGCTGATCAAGGCCAAGGGCCTGAAGACCATTCCCGCCGTCATGCAGGAGCTGGAGTGGAAGACCTCTTGCGGCTGCGCCAAATGCCGGCCGGCGCTCAACTATTATCTCGTCTGCGACTGGCCCGACGAATACGCCGACGATTACCAGTCGCGCTTCATCAACGAGCGCGTCCACGCCAACATCCAGAAGGACGGCACCTATTCGGTAGTGCCGCGCATGTGGGGCGGCGTCACCAACGCCGCCGAATTGCGCGCCATCGCCGATGTCGTCGACAAGTTCGACATTCCGATGGTCAAGGTCACCGGCGGCCAGCGCATTGACATGCTCGGCATCCGCAAGGAAGACCTGCCGGCAGTGTGGGCCGATCTCGGTCAGGCCGGCTTCGTCTCCGGCCACGCCTATGCCAAGGGACTGCGCACGGTGAAGACCTGCGTCGGCTCGGACTGGTGCCGCTTCGGCACGCAGGATTCGACCGGCTTGGGCATCCGTATCGAAAAATTCATGTGGGGCTCTTGGACGCCGGCCAAGGTCAAGATGGCGGTGTCGGGCTGTCCCCGAAACTGTGCCGAGGCGACCTGCAAGGATGTCGGCGTGATCTGCGTCGACAGCGGCTATGAGATCCATTTCGCCGGCGCCGCCGGCCTCGACATCAAGGGCACCGAAGTGCTTGGCCTGGTCAAGACCGAGGACGAGGCGCTGGAGCATATCGTGGCGCTGACGCAGATGTATCGCGAGCAGGGCCGCTATCTCGAGCGCATCTACAAATGGGCCAAGCGCATCGGCATCGCCGAGATCAAGCGTCAGATCATGGACGATGGCGAGAAGCGCAAGGCCTATTTCGACCGATTCGTCTTTTCGCAGAAATTCGCGCAGGTCGACCCGTGGTCGGAACGTGCTTCCGGCAAGGACAAGCATGAATTCCGGCCGATGGCTTCGGTCGGTTTTGCGCAGGCGGCGGAGTAGGCGCGTGTCCCCGAAAAGTGGAATGCGGTTTTCGGACAAGAATACGCGCAAAAGAGGAATGGCCACATGAATTGGGTATCGATCGGCTCCCTGTCTGACATTCCGCGTCGCGGTGCGCGCTGCGTGGCAACGCCCGAAGGCAAGATCGCCGTCTTTCGTACGGCTGACGATCAGGTCTTTGCCATCGATGACCATTGCCCGCACAAAGGTGGGCCGCTCAGCCAGGGCATCGTCCATGGCACGGCTGTGACCTGTCCCTTGCACAATTGGGTGATCTCGCTGGAGACAGGCAAGGCGCTTGGCGCCGACGAGGGCGCGGTGCGCACCATCGCGGTGCGGATCGACGGCGAGCGGCTGTTCATTGCGCTGGAAGCGCTGGCCAGCCGCGCGGCGTGAACCATGCAGATTAATGAAGCGCGCGAGGTGAGGACCACCTGTCCCTATTGTGGGGTGGGTTGCGGCGTGCTGGCGAAGGTCGCCGCGGACGGTGAAATAACCGTTCGTGGCGACCCGGACCACCCGGCGAATTTCGGCCGGCTCTGCTCCAAAGGCTCGGCGCTGGCCGAGACCACCGATCTCGAAGGCAGGCTGCTTCATCCGGAAATCCACGGTCGCCGCGCCGGCTGGGACGAAGCGCTCGACCTTGTCGCTTCGACTTTCTCGCAAACCATTGCCGAACACGGCCCCGATTCGGTCGCCCTCTACGTCTCCGGCCAGTTGCTGACCGAGGACTATTACGTCGCCAACAAGCTGATGAAAGGTTTCATCGGCTCGGCCAATATCGACACCAATTCGCGCCTGTGCATGGCATCGTCCGTCGCCGGCCACCGCCGCGCCTTTGGCTCGGACACCGTTCCGGGAAATTACGATGATCTGGAACTTGCCGACCTGATCGTGCTGGTCGGCTCCAATCTCGCCTGGTGCCATCCGGTGCTCTACCAGCGCATCGCGGCGGCCCGGGAAAAGCGGCCCGAGATGAAGGTGGTGCTGATCGACCCACGCCGCACCATGACGTCGGACATCGCCGACATGCATCTGGCGATCGCGCCCGATGGCGACGTTGCTTTGTTCACCGGCCTGCTCGCCTATCTCGGCCAGCACAACGCGTTGGACCGCACCTATATCACGGCGCACACCACCGGCTTCGGGCAAGCGCTTTTCGCCGCCTCGGCGCTCGACCTGGCCGGCATCGCCGCAGCCACCGGCCTTGGCGAGGATGAACTGGGCCGCTTCTACAGTCTGTTTGCCGCGACGGCGAAGACGGTGACCGTCTACAGCCAGGGCGTGAACCAGTCGTCTTCGGGCACCGACAAGGTCAACGCTATCATCAACTGTCATCTAGCCACCGGCAGCATCGGCAAGCCCGGCGCCGGGCCATTCTCGGTGACCGGCCAGCCCAACGCCATGGGCGGCCGTGAGGTCGGCGGCATGGCCAACATGCTGGCCGCCCACATGGAGCTCGAAAACCCCGAGCACCGGAACCGCGTGCAGCGCTTCTGGAACGCGCCGGCTGTCGCCGAAAAACCCGGCCTGAAGGCGGTCGAGATGTTCGAGGCGGTGGCGGACGGACGCATCAAGGCGCTGTGGATCATGGCGACCAACCCAGTCGATTCGATGCCGGATGCCGATGCCGTCGAAGCGGCGATCAAGGCCTGCCCGTTTGTCGTGGTGTCGGACGTGCTGGGCGAGACCGACACGGTCCGCCACGCCCATGTCCGGCTGCCGGCGGCGGCATGGGGCGAGAAGGACGGCACCGTCACCAATTCGGAACGCCGCATCTCGCGCCAGCGCGCCTTTTTGACCACGCCCGGCGAGGCAAGAGCCGACTGGTGGATCATCGCCGAAGTGGCCAAGCGGATGGGTTTTGGCGAGGCGTTTTCGCATGTGTCGCCGGCCGACATCTTCGCCGAGCACGCGGCGTTGTCGGCATTCGAGAATGATAGTGCTCGCGATTTCGACATCGGCGCTTATGCCGATGTGGATGCAGAGACCTATGAGGAGTTGGCGCCATTCCAGTGGCCAGCGCCGAGCCAAGCCACCCCCCTCTGGCCTGCCGGCCATCTCCCCCGCAAGGGGGGAGATCGGCTATCATCACGGCCTTCGCTAATCTCCAATGCCGCAAGGGGAGAGCCGGCGCCAAAGCTGCCAATCTCCCCCCTTGCGGGGGAGATGGCCGGCAGGCCAGAGGGGGGTGCTCAGGCTGAAAGTGAAAAAGACTTGGGGGTTCAGGCAAGACGAGCCTCACTTACCACCCGCTTCTTCGCCAACGGCAATTTCTACACGCCCGACCGCAAGGCGCGCTTCATTGCCATCCGCCCAGCCGCACAGACCCGCACCAGCCTGGACTACCCGTTGGTGCTCAACACCGGGCGCGTGCGCGACCATTGGCACACCATGACGCGGACCGGCAGGAGCACGCGCTTGTCGCAGCACATGGCCGAACCGTTCGTCGAAATCCACCCGTCGGATGCGCAGCACTTCGACATCGGCGATGCCGAGATCGTCCGCGTCTCGACTGCCCATGGCGAGGTGCTGGTCCGCGCCCTGGTGACGGCGCGTCAACGCCAAGGCTCTGTATTCGTACCGATGCACTGGACCGATCAGTTCTCCGCCCGCGCGCGTGTCGATGCGTTGGTCGCGCCGACGACCGATGCGATTTCAGGCCAACCGGCCTCAAAGAATGTTGCCGCTCGCATCGAGCGGTTCGCCGCCACAGCCTTCGGCTTCGCCGTGCTTGCCGAACGGCCCGCATCGATCGACGCCGATTACTGGAGCCTCGCCCGCAGCCCCGCCGGCTGGCGGCTTGAAATTGCGCTGCAGGACAGCCGCGACTGGACCGGGTTGGCCGCCGCGCTGTTAGGCATGGAAGGCGAGACGCTCGCCTATCACGACATCGCCGGCGGGCACCATCGCTTCGCCCGTTTCGCAGGCAATCGGCTGGTCGGCGCGCTCTATCTTGCGCCTACGCCGGTAGCGGTGTCGCGCGGCTGGGCGGTCGAACAACTTGGTGCTGACCATGCCGATCGGCAGGCGCGGCTGGCGATTGTCGCCGGGCGGCCGGGCGGCAACAGCGTCGACCGCGGTGCCATCGTCTGCGCCTGTTTCGGGGTCGGTGCCAACCAGATCGCGGAAGCGGTACGCGGCGGCTGTACCAGCGTCGCGGCAATCGGCGCCGCCCTTCACGCCGGCACCAATTGCGGCTCTTGCCGCGCCGAGATCAAGACCATTATCGACGGGCGGCGTCTGCAAGCTGCGGAGTGATGCGCCGAGGAACTCTGCCGCGCCGCTGCATGATGCTTACTAGCAATTTACAAGCCATGGGCTACCAACGTTCTGACTTCGATTCGCTCGGAACGGGAGCCTCATGAGCAAAGCCCTGACCTCATTCGCGCTTGCCGCCGTGCTGACGGCCTTGCTGATGGCGCTCAGCCTGACGGTGGCCAGGCATGGCTATCCCTATGGCGCGATCGGCGCCAAGCGCCTGAGCGACGTTGCCGATGCGGGGACGTTCATTCCGCTCGCGGCGGTCTATTTTTTCAGCGCACTCCTGATGATGGTTCTGCCGATCAGGCTCGCCGGCATCGTCCTGACACATGCCGCCGATGCGATCTTCTGGACGGTCATCGTGTTGTTTGCGGTCATCGTTGGATGTCTCGCCGCGAGGTTTGCTTTCGGTCAGCGCGATGTGCTCCCGGCACTGCTGAACTGGCGGTTCCTGTTTGTCGCAGCCATCGTCGGATGCAATCTCTTCATCAACGAGCTGCGCCGCAACATCCTGTTGCGAAGCCTGTTCTTCGTCGTCTTCGCCGTAGCGACACTGGCCTGCCTGTTTTGGTCCTTCACCGTCTGAGCATGTGCGACCCGTCGGGCAGACGGCCTAATTCTTGTCGACCGGCTTCGAACGCATGCGCGAAACGGTCTCACGCTCGGCCCGCTTCGAACGCATCGGCGGCAGGCCGCGGTCGACCAGGTCCATGTCTTCCAGCACCATGTCGCCCATCCGCTTGAAAGCGATGTCGAGCGCACCGGCCCGGTGGGCGGAGCGCAGGAACCCCGGCAATGTGCGGACCGGGTGATCCTGGGCAAGCGGCTCCTCAGGAAAAACATCGCTGGCGGCGACGATATGGCCGCTGCGGACGGCGTCCATCAGTGCCGGGAAATCGACCACGCCCGCTCGGCTGAGCAGGATGAAAGCGGCTCCCTTGCGCATCCTGGCAAACGCCTCGGCGCCGAGGAAGCCCTGGTTTTCGCTAGTCACCGAAGCGACGACGAAGACGAAATCGCTGTTCGACAGAACGTCGTCGAGAGAGGCCGGCTCAACGCCGTTTTCGATCAGGATCGACGGCGGCAGCCACGGGTCGAAGGCTTTTGTCCGCGTGCGAAAGCCTGACAGCAGCCGGTTGAGCGCACGGCCAAGATCGCCGAAGCCGATAATGCCGACGTCCGCGCCGGAAAGAAGCCGCGCCGTCCGGTTGCCGTCGCCGCCCCAACGCTCCTTGCCCTGTCGAAAGGCGAGGTCGGCGTCGACGATGTCACGGGCGAGGTTGAGCGCCATGGCAAGGCCGAGTTCGGCCACCGGTTCTGCAAACACCAGCCCGGTGGTGACGACATGGATGCCGCGCGAAAACAGCGTCTCGTAGGGCATGTTGTTGATGAGGTTGCTCTCGACATTGAAGATGCAGCGCAGCGCCTTCATTTTTTCCAGCGTCTCCGGCGCGATAGGTGGCTGGCCGACGATGTAGCGCGCCTCGCCAAGGATATCGGCCGGCAGCGCCGCCACCGCTTCGGGCGATGTTTCGACGATGCGGTATTTCGATCGAAAGTTCGCCAGCGCGGCCGGCGTGAAGATCAGGTCGAGCGTGCGCGGTTCGGGTGCGCTGATCACCAGGGGCAAGGCGCTGTCGGACATGATACTTCACCTCCCGTGCGATCCGCGTCGCACCATACTAGAATCGTCTTTTCCCGCCCCGACACCTATCACATGCCTGTCGAGAAGGAGAAGTTTGCCTTCTTCGGCCTTGCGGTGCGGCGGTCGGTGGTCCAGATAGACGGCGATCGAAAGACGACAAGGAAGACAGCGACATGATCCCGTTTCGAAAGAACCTCATCGATGGCGAGTGGGTAGGCGATGCCGGCTCCCGCAACATCAACCCGTCCAATCTCGACGACGTGGTCGGCGAATATGCATCGGGGGGCGCGGAGCACGCTCGGCAGGCCATCGCGGCGGCGAAAGCGGCATTTCCGGCGTGGTCTCGATCGGGCCTGCTGGCCCGCCATGCGGTGCTGAGGAAGACGTCGGACGAGATCACCGCGCGGAAAGATGAAATCGGCCGGGCCTTGGCGCGCGAAGAAGGCAAGACGCTGGTCGAGGGCATCGGCGAGACCGTGCGGGCCGCCCAGATATTCGATTTTTTCGCCGGCGAGACGCTGCGTCTTTCGGGCGAGCTGGTGCCGAGCGTGCGGCCCGGCGTCGGCGTCGAGATCACCCGCGAAGCGGTCGGCGTCGTCGGCATCATCACGCCGTGGAATTTCCCGATCGCCATTCCGGCTTGGAAAATCGCTCCGGCGCTGGCCTACGGCAACACCATCGTCTTCAAGCCGGCGGAACTCGTTCCGGAGAGCGCCTGGACCATTGTCGACATCCTGCACCGCGCCGGGCTGCCCAAGGGTGTGCTCAATCTGGTCATGGGCAAAGGTTCGGTGGTCGGCCAGGCCATGCTCGACAGTCCTGACCTCAACGCGATCACCTTCACCGGATCGGTCGGCACCGGCAAGCGCGTCGCCGCCGCCAGCGTCGAGCACATGCGCAAGTTCCAGCTCGAAATGGGCGGCAAGAACCCGCTTGTAGTGCTCGACGATGCCGACCTTGCCGTCGCCGTCGACTGCGCTATCAACGGTGCCTACTTCTCGACCGGCCAGCGCTGCACGGCGTCGTCCCGGCTGGTGGTGACGGACGGCATCCACGACCGCTTCGTCGAGGCGCTCAAGGACCGCATGGCCAAGCTGGTCGTCGGCGACGCTCTCGATGCCAAGACCCAGATCGGGCCGGTTGTCGACCAGAGCCAGCTCAAACAGGACGAAGACTATATCGCCATCGGCCGTCAGGAAGGTGCGGACCTTGCCTTCGGTGGCGAGCGGCTCGATCGTGAAACCCGCGGCTTCTATTTGCAGCCGGCGCTGTTCACCGAAACCACCAACGCCATGCGCATCTCGCGCGAGGAGATTTTCGGACCGGTCGCCAACGTCATCCGCGTCAAGGATTATGACGAGGCGCTGGCGGTGGCCAACGACACGCCGTTCGGCCTGACCTCCGGTATCTGCACCTCGAGCCTCAAGCATGCCACGCACTTCAAGCGCAATTCGGAAGCCGGCATGGTCATGGTCAACCTGCCGACGGCCGGCGTCGACTTCCACGTGCCTTTCGGCGGACGCAAGGGATCGAGCTACGGCCCGCGCGAGCAGGGCCGCTATGCCGCAGAGTTCTACACCACGGTGAAGACCGCTTACACGTTTGCCGGCTAAGAAAAGACGGCAGACCAGCCAGGCAGGCGAGCAAATCGATGACATCTGAGAATACGGCCCTGACCTGGCTCAATCCGCCGCCGCACCACGCCTTCGGCAACAATACGGTGCATGTACGGACCGGCAAGGAGACCGACTTCTGGCGCGAGACGTTCTACGGCTTCTGGCGCGACAATGGCCATTTCCTC
Organism: Mesorhizobium sp. M0340; assembly: GCF_040321535.1. NCBI lineage: Bacteria > Pseudomonadati > Pseudomonadota > Alphaproteobacteria > Hyphomicrobiales > Phyllobacteriaceae > Mesorhizobium > Mesorhizobium sp. M0340. Next base: position 36,546 of record NZ_JAMYRR010000003.1, read on the forward strand.
TATCGTGAGGTCGAGGGCGATTTCAGCGCCGAAGTCACGGTCAAGGGGCACTATGAGGTGCTTTACGATCAGGCCGGGCTTATGGTCCGCCTGAGCGAGACGCACTGGATCAAGGCCGGCATCGAATACACCGACGGGCTGATGTATTTTTCCGTCGTCGTCACCAACGATGCCTCCGACTGGTCGCTGGCCAGCATTCCCGCCGACCCCGACGGGGTCAGGATCCGCCTGACCCGCCATGCCGAGACGATCCGCGTCCAGTATCTGGACGCGTCCGACAAGCACTGGAAACCGGTGCGGCTTGCCTATTTCCCGCCGTCGAAAACGGTCGATGTCGGCATGATGTGCTGTTCGCCGCAGCGCGAGGGTTTCGAAGTGACATTCAGCGATTTTTCGATCGGCCCGCCGATCTCGCGGGAGCTTCACGACTGAGGCGCCGCGATGCGGTCGGGCGGTTTGCGTCGGGCCGGTCTCAGTAGGTCGCCCGGCCGCCGGAGACGTCGAAGACGGCAGCCGTCGTGAACGAGCATTCCTCGGAGGCGATCCAGCAAATCAGCGCCGCCACCTCCCCGACCTCGCCGAATCGCGCCATCGGTATTTTGGACAGCATGAAGTCGATGTGCTGCTGGCTCATCTGCTGGAAGATCGCGGTGCGCACAGCCGCCGGCGTGACGCAGTTCACCGTCACCTTGGTCTTGGCCAGTTCCTTGCCGAGCGATTTGGTCATGCCGATCACCGCCGCCTTGGAGGTGCTGTAGGCCGAGGCGTTCGGGTTACCTTCCTTGCCGGCAATCGAGGCGATGTTGACGATCCTGCCGTAATTGCGTTCGAGCATATGCGGGACCAGCGCCCTGTTGCAGAAGAAGACGCCGTTGATGTTGATGTCGATGACCCGGCGCCAATCCTCTACGGAATACTCCCAGGTCGTCATGTTAGGCCCGGTGATGGCAGCACTGGTGACAAGGATATCGACCGCGCCCAGCGCTTCGATAGTCTCTCCGGCGGCGGCTTCGACCGCTATGGGGTCGGCGACGTCGAGGGTGACGCTGTGCAGGCCTGGAACAATGGCCTTGGCCTGTTCGATCTGGGCGGCATCGCGATCCCAGACCGAAACACGTCCGCCTTCGTCAGTGATCCTTTGCGCGACGGCCAGGCCGATGCCTGAGGCGCCGCCGGTGATAACAGCAGATCGTCCGGCAAATCGTCCCGCGAAACTCATCGACATGTTCGTCCTCCTCCCAATCGGCGGCGAATGTGAAGTCAACGGCGGACAAGTTCAAGCACGGACTCGCAGCCTTAGAACAGCTTGTGATGGGCCAGCACCGGGCAATTGGACGGCACTGCCTCCTGGCCAAATCGTCTCGTCCGGTATTGCGAGAACTGCAGGAGCGACGCGCCCAGTTGGCATTTGGGTGACAGGCGGTGCCGGATGCGTTATATTGCACTGCACAATGCGAGCGCCTGCAGGCGAGGCTCCCATCGATCCGATGAATCGCCCATGAAATCGGCCCATGAATCGGCATTGAGCTGCAAGGACGGAAAACCGATACCGAGATGAAGATTCCAAAATCTCTGTTGATCGATCCGGACAAGAACACGGTTTATGGCAGCTTTGCCGTTGCCGTCTCGATCTGGGCGTTCTCCTACTCGACCATTTTCGGCCAGGCCATGATCCTGGCCTACTATGCAGTTTGGCTGCCGCTCATCCTGGTCGACTACCGCAAGATATTAAGGCACGCTTCCAGCGCCTGGCTTCCGCTGGCCTTTGCAACCTATGTCTGCTTTTCGGTGTTCTGGTCGGCAGCCCCCGGCACCACGGCAAGGACGGCCGTCCAATATTGTTCCCATATCGCCTGCGCCTACATTGCCGCACGCACCGTCAGCGTTCGGACCTTGACCATAGGCGCCCTGATCGGGATTTTCGTCGTCCTGCTCTACTCGCTCAAGGTCGCGAGTTATTCCTACGACGTTCTCGATGGGACGTACAATTTCGTCGGCGCGTTCAGCTCCAAGAACCAGATCGGCTTTGTCGCATCGCTTGGCATCTATTTCTGCGTTGTCTACCTCGCCTTTCTCAGGCGGGGCCGGACAAGCTTTTTGTTGATCGTACCGATTGTCCTTCTATCGGGCTATCTACTGGTCGTGTCGCATTCGGCCACTTCGATGGCATCGACCCCGGCGGTTCTCGCTCTGGTCGCCCTGCTTTCCATCGGCAAGGTGCTTTCGCTCCGCCATCGCCGGGTGATTTTCATGATCGGTGCGGGCGGGCTGGTCGCCTGCACCGTGATTGCGCTGAATCTCGGGCTGATGGACTTTGTCCTTGGTCTTTTCGGCAAGGATTCGACGCTCACCGGACGAACCTACCTCTGGCAGCAGGGCTGGAATGCCGCGCAGCAATCGCCCGTGCTCGGCGTCGGCTACGCGGCCTATTGGGTGCAGGGCTTCTCCGAGGCCGAGCGGCTGTGGAACGAATTCTACATCGCCGCGCGAAGCGGCTTCCACTTCCACAACACCTACATCGAGACCTTGGTGGAACTCGGCTTCGTCGGCGCGACACTGCTTTCGCTGATTATCCTGCGCACGCTCTGGGGTCACGTCTCGGCGCTGATATTCAGGACATGGCAAGCCGACTCCGTGATTCTTGCCGGCGTCATGGTGCTTCTGTTCATCCGATCCTTCGTCGAGGTCGAGACCCTCAATCCCTACATCATGGGATCGTTCCTGCTGTACTATAGCTACTTCAAGCTGGTGAGGGTGCCGGCCGTCGCTCCTTCCCGGTGGAACGCCGTGAATCATCTGGAGGAACCGGACGCCGTGCGAGGCTAGAGCGGGCCGATCCCAAACGGCAAAAAACCCCGCAGACCGCTGCCCACGGGGTTGGTGCTTCGCTCCGGTGGAAAGAAGCTACTGGATGGCCAGGGGCGCCGGTTTGACCTTGATCACGTCCCCTGGCAGCACCGGCGTGTCTTCATCGGCGGTGATTTCGCTGGTCTTGCCGTCGACCACCCGCACCAGGGAAAAAGACAAGGCCGCTGGTTCGTTGTTGCCATAGAATTGCGGCATGGGGCTGCCCGACAAGGCTTCGGACATCAGGGCCTTTTCCATGTTCAGCTTCAGCGTCACCTCGTTGAGATCGGCTTCCGTCTGTTGCCGGTCGGTCGCGAGGCTGGAGTTCTGGGTGTTCTCGAGATCGATGGCGTCCTGGGTGGCCTTGCTGATCGACTGCTTGGCCGTGAGAATCGCCGTTTCGTAATCCAGGATCTGGCCCTCAAGGTCGGCGATGGTTTGCTGCGAGTTCAAAACCCGCGTGTTGACGACCAGGCCCTTTTGCGCCAGCGAGCCGATGCCGTTGAGCTGCTCCTTCGCCAGATCAACCTGCTTCTGCTGGTTGATGATCTTTTTCTGCAGCGAGTCGATCTCGCTCTGCAGCAGCGCCTTCAAATCGTCGAGCGCCTGCAAGCGCAGCTTGAGTTTCTTCTGGTCGGCCGCCAGGATCGCCGTCTCATCGGCAACGATGCTGGGCAGCTTCGGATCGTCGGCCACCTCTTTCGGCACCGCGAATGTCGGCTTGTCCGCCAGTTCCGCCTCGATGCGGGCGCGCTTGACGGTCAGCCTGACCAATTGGTCTTGTAGTACGTCGAAATTGCCCTTGGCGTTGATCAGGTCGCGATCGTAGCGCTGTCCGCTCTCCGGGGTCCGCCGGGCTCCGCCGGCAATGCTCATCGCTTTCAGCACGGTCAACCCAGGCACACAAGGATACTGGCCAGGCGCTTGCACCTCGCCGGAGATGTAGAATGGCCGGTACTGCGCCATTTCGACGGAAGCCTCCGGCCTGTCGGCCAGAGCGAGCTTGCGCTGCAGCGCCTCGCCGAGCGATGCGGCGATCTCCGAAGTCGTCTTGCCGGATGCGGGCATCTCGCCGACGAAGGGAACCGACAAGGTTCCAGCGGGCCCGACCGTGTATTCTCCATTGATGGCCGACCAGTCGCGGAACGTGCCTTCGACGGTCTGCCATTCCGCCACGCGGATGGTCAGCTTGTCCTGTGCTCCAAGCCGATAGTCGTCGGCGAAGGCAAACTGTGGCAGGGCCAGCGACAGCGTCAGGCCGGTCGCCACTGTAAGGCAAGTCGTCAAAAGTCGTACTCGCCGCATGCGTCTGGAGAGAATGCCGGTGCAAAAAATATCGATTATATCTGCTTTCAACTGAGCGTTTCCGATCTGGTTTGCCCCGCCCGATGAGCTGCCGATGCCTGAGTTAGGGGCCTGAGTTCCGGGCCCGAATTCTGGACAGTTGCTCCTCGATGCACGGCCAGCAAGCGGCCGTCAGTAGCAGCCTCGCGACATCCAGACCGCAGGTACGGTCTTGATGATGATGCGAATGTCTTCGAACATCGACCAGTTCTCGACATAGTGCCTGTCGAACGCGACGCGGCTGTCGTAGGAAACGTCGTTGCGTCCGCTGACCTGCCATAGCCCGGTCAGGCCGGGGCGCGATTTCAGGTAATAGACGGCCGAATTGCCATAGATCTCCAGCTCATCGCGCACCACGGGACGAGGCCCGACCAGGCTCATATCCCCTTGCAGGATGTTGATGATCTGCGGCAACTCATCGAGGCTGAGCTTCCTCAGCACCGCTCCGACGCGCGTGATCCGCGGGTCGTTCTTCAGCTTGCGGGTCGCGATCCATTCGGCGCTGGCCTCCGGATTCGCGGCGAGATAGGCAGCAAGCACCCGCTCGCCGTCTGGAACCATGGTGCGGAACTTGAGGCACGGAAAAATCCGTCCTCCGCGGCCGATCCGGCTATGACCATAGAAAATCGGCCCGCCATCGGAAAACTTGACAAGCAGCGCTATCATCACGAACAGCGGGCTGAGAGCGACCAGGCCGATCAGCGAACCGGCAATATCGAAGCTGCGTTTGAGCAGGCCGCCGATCGGTGGCGGAAAATCGACACCGGCCTGCGAAAAATCCGCATCGGCCGGCTTGGCTACGTCCCTCATGCGTAAACTCCATACGTTGAACGGATGGTTTACCGCACGATACCAAAAAAATGCTGCAGCGCAACACACAATTTCCCAGACGGCTGTAATAGTCGCGTCATGAACTGACTAAATAATAAACTCGTCCTGCACAAAATTTCGCCTTTATGTCGCAAAAGAGACGGATTATGGGCGATTTTGGAAAAGCTAGTCCAATTTTGAGGCTGATTTTAGGCGAATCGCTCATTATACCCTGCTGTGGAGCTTTGTCGTCATTTAGAATTTCAAAGTAACGACTGATGTTGCAATAAAATACTAGTCGATATCGTAAATTTTACTGGAGCGAGTCGATATTCCGGCAATCAGTGGTGATGCCGACGTGTGCATTGCACCATGGCAGAGTCGATCCCGAGGATTCGTTTAAAATTTATTCCGCAGCTGCCCTTGCCGGCTATTGCGCGGCTCAATAGAGTTGCAAATTGTTTCTGTCGGACTAGACAGATTGGGCTAGGCCGGAAGCAACCGGCCAGAAGCGGGCAACCTAAATAAGCTCGCAGAGTTTAAGGGAGGTGCTCGGGGTGGGCTTGTCGACATTTTTTCCCGAGCCGGTGGGTGGGCTATCGGGTATGTCACTGCCAAAGTTCATTATCGGAATGTGTTTTGCGCTGGCGATCGTGATCGTCTGGTCCTATTTGGGCGGCGCCTCGCTCGGCACGACGCTGTTTCGCGTCATCGGCTGTGCCATAGTCATCCAAATGGGTTATTTTCTACTGGTCTTTGCCATGGTCGCCAGAAATGCCCCGACCCCGGCCGACAAAATTCGCGACGCTGAACGAAAGCTGAGTTCGAACGAGGCGGCCGAAGGCGAGAAGTTCAGCGCAAGGAGAGGCCTTCACTGATTTCGGCCCTGGCCGGGTCTGCGATGTCCATGTGACCTGTGGTTAAGCTTGCCGGGCCTCTGACGAATTGCTCGCCTCAACAACACCGGCAGTCGGCATTCCTGTTCTTTCGTTTCCTTGACACTGCGGGCCTCGACGCGCTCGCTCCGCCCCGCCGCAGTCCGGTCGGCCAGGACCAGCAACTGGTTTTCCGCCAGTCGAGCGCTCTGATGGAGCGTGTAGGAACGGCTCTGCCAAGCGGCGCATTTCTGGAGCCATCCCGATTGAGGCTCGCCGCCTGCCCAGCCGGGCCATGACACCCAGCAAAATGAAAAACTGGACGGCGCCGATGATTTTGGCGATGCTTGCTTCGCACTTGCAGCATAGGCGTTTGGGCCGATGCATTTCAGAATGGCGGTGTGGCATTGAGCTGACGGGGCGAGGAAATCCGCAACGACTTCTGCAAACGAGAGGCATGTCCATGACATCATTCCAGGTCTGCGTGATCATCGCCGCACGCAATGCGGCGCGGACAATCCCGGCTGCCATTGCGTCGGCATTACGCGAACCTGAGGTTGCGGAAGTTGTCGTCGTCGATGACGCGTCCACCGACGATACGGCGAAAGTCGCCCACGCAGCCGGCGACGGCACCGGCCGCCTTTCCGTAATCCGCTTTGACGTCAATCGCGGCCCCTCCTTTGCACGCAACGCCGCGATAGCCGGTTCCAGGTCGCCGTTCATCAGCATTCTGGACGCTGATGATTTCTTTTTCGAAGGCAGGTTTCACAGACTGTTCGCCAGCACCGAGTGGGATTTCGCCGCAGACAACATCATGCTTGTCAGGGATGACGCGGCAACCGACGTTTCGAAAATTGTTGCTCCACCGTTCTCGCCCGAGCCGGAATTCCTCGATTTCGAGGGCTTCGTCGACGGCAATATCTCCAGGCGCCGCGTGCAACGCGGGGAACTGGGCTTCCTCAAGCCAGTGATCAGCCGCGCCTTCCTCGATCGGCATGGGCTGCGCTACGACGAGAAGCTGCGCCTGGGTGAAGACTATGAACTCTATGCGCGCGCGGTTGCCCATGGCGCGCGCTTCAAGGTCATCAAATCCTGTGGCTACGGCGCGATCGTGCGCGCCGATTCGCTGAGCGGACGGCACAAGACCCAGGACCTGAAGCATCTGGCCGATGCCGACCTGGCACTGCTTGCGATCGACAGTTTGCCGGAGGCATCGAAGGCTGCGCTGAGAAGGCACGAGCGGCACATCCGCGACAAATACCGGTTGCGGAAGTTTTTAGACGTGAAGGCTGAGCGCGGGTTGGCACCGGCCGCGGCCTACGCCTTGGCCGACTCGTCCAACCTCACAGCCGTTGTCCGCGGCGTCGCCTCCGACAAGCTGGATGCGCTGTTTCGCCGCGCTGGCCTCGCCGCGAAGCGTCAGCATCTGCCGCCGCTGCGCTTCCTCATGGCCGGAACCAGCACGGCCAGCGATAGCTAGGCCCGTCAACATGCGATGGCGGTAGCCACTGCGTTACCCTTAGGTCGGCTCGCACCATTTCAACGAGATTCATGAGTTTACGATCTAGGTGGTTGCCTATGGGCGCCGGGAATGGCAATCTATGTTGCGGTGCAGCAATTTTGGACGGCCAACCGAACTGGCCCGAGACATACCCTGTCGGAGGAGCTGGACGATGCAAGAAATGTCTTTTGAATGTGGACGGGCTCTAAGGCCGTTCACCAACTCGACGATGACGGGGCGCTGACTACATGGCCTCGATCTTTCGCTTCCGATCGAGAGATCCGGCGCGCGACACGCAGACCGACACCTCGCGCCTCGATCGCTTGGCAAAGCTGCTGGACCAGATCGCGGCCGAAGTCGAGGCGGAGAAGAGCGGACTTGAGAACCGCTACAGGACAACGGCCACCAATGCCGCCTTTCTGGTCGAGGCGATGGAGAACGGTTCGGTCTCCTCGCGCAGGTCTTCCGAAGTCGGCGAACTGACCAGGTCGATTCTGAATTGCGAGCGGCGCATCGCAGCGCTGTCGCGCCAGATGCAGATGATGAAGGATCTCCGTCATTCGCTGGATGAAATCTTCGAGCCGAAGCGGCAGAACGGTCCCGACATGAGGACTGATTTTGTGAAGCCCGCCGATTCCGGCACGGGCTGAGCGAACACCCTGGGTCGGCGCAATGGTTTAGGCACAACACGGAGCTTGGGAGCGACAGAGGTCAAGATCAGGTTGTTTCGTCACGGTTCGAACGATCGCTTTGGGGGCGCACAGCACAAGGTGAGTTTTGATATGAATGCAGATCTTAAAAGCACGTCCGCCCCGGCACCCCGCGGCACCCCGTTCACGCGCCCGATCTCAGGCAAGCTGCGGCCGCTCCGTTCAGACGGCGCGTTTCTGCTGATCGTTCTCGTCAGCCTGGTTGCGGGCCTGGTGCCCGTCCGTGCCCAGGACCTGCCAACCGCGCCGTCTTTTGTCGATGATTTCACCAGCCTCAGTCGCGCGCGCTGGTACATTTCCGACGGCTGGACGAACGGCAAGCATCAGAACTGCACCTGGTCCAAAAACCTGATCGGGCTTTCCGACGGCATGCTGACGCTCGGTTTCGAGAAGCGCAAGCTGAAGGATCGCGAATTCGCCTGCGCCGAGATCCAGACCAAGCAGCGCTTCGGCTACGGCACCTACGAGGCGCGGATGAAGACCGACACGGGCTCCGGCGTCAACGCGGCATTCTTCAGCTTCGTCGGCGATGCCGACAAGCAGCCGCATGATGAAATCGACTTCGAGGTGCTGACCAAGGACACGTCCAAGGTTCAGGTCAACGCCTACATAGCCGGCAAAGGCAAGAACGAGAAACTGGTCGACGTCGCCGGTGGCACCGACAAGGCCTTCAATGACTACGCCTTCGTCTGGGAAAAGGACCGGCTGCGCTGGTACGTCAACGGCAAGCTTGTCCACGAGATCACCGATCCGGCGAAGCTGCCCACCCATTCGCAAAGGATCTATTTCAGCCTGTGGGGCAGCGATACGATGAAGGGCTGGATGGGGCCGTTCTCGGATCCGGGCCGCAAGCTCACCATGCAGGTGGATCGCGTTGCGTTCACCGCACTCGGCCAGCCCTGCCAATTCCCGGAATCGCTGGCATGCAACACAAACTAGAAGCGCATCTGAACCGGCCGGGCCGAAGGTGGTCGGAAAACCGAAGCTTGAACAGGCCCGAAGCCTTGAACAGGAATGAAACCGAATGAATTTGACTGTCTTTGGAATCGGCTATGTCGGTCTTGTACAGGCGGCGGTGCTTGCCGAAGTCGGCCATCAGGTGGTCTGTGTCGACATCGATGCAAAAAAGGTCGAACGGCTCAACCAGGGCCATGTCCCGATTTTCGAGCCCGGGCTCGAAAACATGGTCAAGGAGAACCATGCCGCCGGCCGCATCAAGTTCACCACCGACGCCGCGGCGGCGATCAAACATGGACAGATCCAGATGATCGCCGTCGGCACGCCGCCGGGCGAGGATGGTTCGGCAGACCTCAAATATGTGCTGGCCGTCGCCGAGGCCATCGGTCGTGAGATGGACGCGCCCAAGATCGTCGTCGGCAAGTCGACCGTGCCGGTCGGCACCTGCGAAAGAATAAAGGCCAGGATCGCCGAGACGCTGAAGGCGCGCGGGCGCGAGGATCTGGTTTTCGACGTCGCCTCCAATCCGGAATTCCTCAAGGAAGGGTCCGCTGTGAGCGACTGCATGAAGCCCGACCGCATTATCGTCGGCACCAGCAACGAGGACACCGAGGCGGTGATGCGCGAGCTCTACGCGCCGTTCAACCGCAACCACGAAAAGATGATCGTGATGGACGTGCGCAGTGCCGAGTTCACCAAATACGCGGCCAATTGCATGCTGGCGACCAAGATAAGCTTCATGAATGAAATGGCCAACCTGGCCGAGCAACTGGGCGCCGACATCGAGGAGGTCCGCAAGGGCATCGGCAGCGACCCGCGGATCGGCTACCACTTCATCTATCCGGGCCTCGGCTATGGCGGCTCGTGCTTCCCGAAGGATGTGCGTGCCCTGATCAAGACCGCCGAGGCCGTCAAGTTCGACGCCAAGCTGCTGCGTGCCGTCGAGGAGCGCAACAACCAGCAGAAGTCGGTCCTGTTCGAGAAGGTGCACCGCTATTTCAAGGGCAATCTCAAAGGCAAGACCTTTGCGCTGTGGGGCCTGGCCTTCAAACCCAATACCGACGATATGCGCGAGGCCCCGGCCCGCACGCTGATGGAAGCGCTCTGGGCCGCCGGTGCCAATGTCCAGGCCTATGATCCGGAGGCGATGCAGGAATGCCAGGCGATCTACGGGCTGCGCGACGACCTGCAACTGTGCGGCACCAAGGAGGCCGCGCTGCGAGGCGCCGACGCGCTCTTGATCGTGACCGAGTGGAAGAGTTTCAGCGCGCCGTCCTTCGATGCATTGAAGAACGCGCTGACCAGGCCCGTCATCTTCGACGGACGCAATCTCTACGACCCCAAGGTCATTGCCCGCCACGGCATCGAATACCACAGCATCGGCAGAATGGCGGCGTGACGCCAGGGCGGTCCAGCAAGGAGCCAGGTCCATGAAAGTTCTGTTTGCAGGCGGCAACGGCTACACACCGCAGTTCAGCGGTGGCGTTCAGTCGAGCACGCACCATCTGGTCGAGCAGCTGCGCGAGCACGGTCATGACGCCTCGGTGCTGGCGGCGCTATTCGGTGACGGCATGTTCGGTTTCAAGGCGCGCGCCAAGATGAAGCTCCTTCGCCAGCGCGCGGTCATCGACAGCTATCCCGGCTATCCTGTCGTGCGGGCGTGGTTTCCCTGGGAGGCGGCCCGCTTCGCCGTCGAACGGCTCGATCCCGATGTCGCCGTCGTGCAGTGCCACAAATCGGTGCCGATCGGAAAGGCGCTGCAGGCGCTCGGCGTGCCGCTGGTGGTCTATCTGCGGAACGTCGAATTCCACGAATTGGCCGGCGACCTGCGCGAATTGCATTCGGCGCTTTATATCGCCAACTCCGAATTCACCGCGCGCACCTATAAGGAAAAGTTCGGCATCGACTCGACCGTAATCCCGCCGACCATCAATCCCGGGCTCTACAGCACGCCGACCACCGGCGAATTCGTCACGCTGATCAATCCTTACAATGAAAAAGGGTTCGAACTCGCCGTGCGCATCGCCGGCCAATGCCCCGAAATCCCGTTCCTGTTCGTCGAAAGCTGGAAGCTCGACGACGACCACCGGGCGCAGATCGAACGGATCATCGCGCCGCTACGCAACGTCAGGCTGGAAAGCCGCACCAGCGACATGAAGACCGTCTATGGCCGCACCAAGATCCTGCTGGCGCCCAGCAAATGGGAAGAAGCTTGGGGGCGGGTGGCATCCGAGGCCCATTGCAGCGGCATTCCAGTCGTCGGATCCCGCCGCGGCGGCCTGCCGGAAGCGATTGGCGCCGGCGGCGTTGTGCTCGACTATGACGCACCGCTCGACGACTGGGTCGCCGCGGTCAGGCGACTATGGAGCGACGAGGCCGAGTACGATCGGCTGTCGGCGGCGGCGCAGCTGTTTTCGGAGCGGCCGCAAATGAACCCCGACAGTCAGTTCACGACCTTCCTCGGCGTTCTCGACAACGCCAGGCAAGGCGCGCTGGAGCGTGCCGCCTGATGCATTTCGTCCAAAATCGTTTATGTCGCCCAACAGCCCGCTTTTGCGCCTGACCGGGGTGTGAGCGGCTTTGGGACAACAACATGCACAACACCAGACGCTTGAAGCGCCTCGCACGGCGGCGACGGGCGTCAGCCCTCATCCGTGCGAGCAGATCGCCGACCGGCCTCGAAAGATCGTCCATTCGATGAAGATTTGCTTCGTAGTTGATAAGTTCCCCTCTTTGTCGGAGACCTTCGTCCTTGACCAGATAGAAGGGTGCCTCGAGCGCGGCATGCTAGTCGGCGTCGTCTGCAACGAGACGTCCTTCGGCAAGGACAGCAACACCGACGATCGCCACTGGCAGGCTCTCCCTGGCAAGGTCGTCTGCTGGTGGGGCGGGCTGGGGCGCTTTCGCCCGACGCTCAGGAAATGGTCGGGCAGGTTCTGGGATAAGCTCTCGACCGCTGTCGACATCGCTTTTGCGCGCAAATTGCAGAACGCCGATGTGATCGTCGCGCATTTCGGCAATAACGGCATGCGCGTCGCCCGCGCCATGAAACGAGGCCGGATTTCCGCTCCTTTGGTGACCATATTCCACGGCCGCGACGTGGGGGAACCGCTGCATGACAACACGCTCACGCGCTATAAGGTTGTCTTCGACAAGGGCGTTCTCCAGCTCCCGGTGAACGCGTTTTTCCGCGATGCCCTGATCGGCGTCGGAGCACCCCCGGCGCAAGTCATGGTTCACCATATGGGCGTGCGGCCCGGTGAGATCGGCTACCATTGGCGTTCCTGGGAACGGGACACACTGTCCTTCATCTCGGTCTGCCGGCTGACCGAAAAGAAGGGCATCGAATTCGCCCTTCGGGCGCTCGCCAGCCTGCCGCGGCGCGACTGGGTCTATTCGGTGATTGGCGGCGGCGAATTGCTGGAAGAGTTGAAGAAGCTCGCCGCAAATCTCGGCATTGCCGACCGGGTGACTTTCCTCGGGCCGCGTCCGCACGCCGAGGTCAAGCAGCGCCTGCGCGACGCCCACGTATTCCTGTTGCCGAGCGTTGCCGCGCGAGACGGCGATCTCGAGGGTATTCCGGTGGCGTTGATGGAGGCTATGGCCGCCGGGCTGATCGTCGTCAGTACCTATCACTCGGGCATTCCCGAACTGATCGAAGATCAGGAGACAGGCTTCCTCGCGCCGGAGCGAGACGTTACGGCGTTGGCCCGCAAGCTTGTCTGGGTGGCCGAGAACCCGGACAAATGCGAGCGCATCGCACGTGCGGCGCGCCGTAAGATCGAGCAGGATTTCAACGCGGACGTGCTCAACGAACGTTTTGCGCAGATCGTTGTCCAGCTGGCCGAAGCCAGGCGCCCGGCATGAACGCCAACCCGCCCCCCCAGTTCGGTCGTGTCGCCCTGCGCGGCGGCGTGGTGACGATCGGCGCGCAAGGCTTCAAGATGGCGATCCAGTTTCTCTCCGTCATCGTGCTTGCGCGTCTGCTCGTGCCCGAGGATTTCGGCCTGGTGGCTTCCGTCGGTCCGATCGTGGCCTTTGTGGGGCTGCTTCAAAACCTTGGCCTGCAGCAGGCTGTGGTCCAGCGCAAGGATATCAGCACGGAGCAGCTCAACCAGGTATTCTGGATCAGTGCGTTGGTTGGGCTGGGCAGTGCCGCGATGGTGGCATGCCTGGCGCCCGCCATCGCCGCCTTCTACGGCGATCAACGCATGGTCGGGATCACCATCGGCTCTGCCTTGCCGCTGCTGCTTGGCAGCCTCGCCGCGGTGCCGCTGGCGCTGATGAACCGTCACTTGCGCTTTGGCCAGCTCGCGCTGAACGACGTGATTACCGCCGCTGCCGGACTTGCGACTACCGCAATCGCCGCCTATGCGGGACTGGGCTATTGGTCGCTGGTCATCGGCCCGGCGGTATCGGCTGTTGTCGCGCTGGCCGCGGCATGGCAGGTGGCGCGCTGGACGCCGTCGCGGCCGGACCTGAAGGTCGACACCGACATATTGTCCTTCGGCGCCAATCTGACCGGCTTCAATCTGGCCAACTTCTTCTCGCGCAATCTCGACAACATCCTGATCGGAAAATATTCGGGCGCGATCGAGCTCGGCTATTATGACCGCGCCTATAAGCTCCTGCTGTTCCCGCTGCAGAACATCAACCAGCCGCTGACACGCGTGATGGTGCCGCTGCTGAGCCGCATCCATGAGGACAAGGCGCGGTTTCGCGACATCTATGTGCGAACCAACTGGATGCTGGCGGCCGTCACCATGCCCGGCATCGCGGCGCTGACGCTGACGTCGGACCAGGTGGTGGGGCTTCTCTTCGGCGAGCGCTGGGCAGCGGTGGCGCCGATTTTCGCCTGGCTGGGCATCGCCAGCCTGATCCAGTCCGTCTCGAGCACCACGGGATGGATCTTCATCTGCCAGGGCAAGACCAAGACCATGTTCCACTGGGGCATCTACTCGTCGCTGACGACGGTCGCCGCCTTCATCATCGGATTGCACTGGGGGGCCGTCGGTGTCGCGGCGGCCTATGCAATCAGCGGCTATGTGCTGCGCGTCCCGGTGCTTGCCGTCCTGGTCCACCGGGTCGGCCCGGTGACCGCAGCCGACTTCCTGATCATGCAGGGGCTTTTCATCGTATCGTCGCTGCTTGCCTGGTCCGTGTACCGCGAGTTGCCGGCATCGCTGACCGGCCAATCAGACCTGCTCGCGGTGGTCCTGGCGGTTGCCCTCAACTATTCGATCGGCCTGATCCTCATGCTTGCCCTTCGCCAGTCGCGCAGCGCCCTGTTCACCACGCTTTCCAGCGCCATGCGCAACGCCCGCTAGGCGAGCGATCACCGGCCTCAAAAGCTCACCTGCCGACATCGCCGACGCATGCTCCTCAAGCACTGCCTGAAGGCTCGTCCTGCGATAGAGGTCGAGATTGGCGGTAAGTCTGCCGAGCTTCTCGCTCGCTTCCTCGGGCGTCACCGTATCGATGTCGAGCAGCAGGTCGGCGACGCCGATCCGCTTGGCAAGCTCCTTGGTCTTGAATTCATAGGCGATCGGCAGCACCGGCGTGCCGACGCAGAGCGACATGATCATCATATGCATGCGTGTTGCGACGACAAAGTCGAAGCCTTTCACCAGGGCCATCAATTGCTCCGGCGTGTGGAACGAAGCGTCCACGCTGACATGCTTGGCGATCTCCGGATCGAGTTCGGCAACGATCGCCCTCGCCGTCTTGGAATCGTCATGGGCGTATTCCGGCACGCCCTGGCAGGTGGAGACGAAGGTGACCTCCTTGGCGTGGTCCCTGACCAGGATAGTCGCGATCTCGCGGATCGAGTCGATGTAGCGGCGCATGCCGCCCTCGCCGTCGCTGACATAGTTCCAGTGACGGACGGAAATGGCGACGCGGCCGGTGACGGTCGCCGACTGGCCGGAGGCCAGAATTGTTCCGATCCTGTCAGTATCGGCCAGGGCAAAGACGGCGTCGGCCACGACGTGGCATTTGCCGGGGTCTTTCACCATGTCCACAATGTGGCCCCGCGAACGTTCGTCGCGCAGCAGGATGAGCGGGCTCCGGTCGAAGATCGGGCTCAACTCCTGGCGATTGTAACTTTTGTTGAACGGGCCGAGCGATTGTGTGAAGAAGACCGGGTCCTTGCCCAGAATCGCGTCGATCCTGAATTGATTGAGGCGCCGCTCCAGATTGTAGGTCTCGACGAGATAGGTTCCGCCTGTCGTGACCACGAGATCGGCGTCTTTGTAGATCTCGAGACCACGGCGATTGCTTGAGCTGAACAAACGCCCAACAAGGCCGCGGATGCCGAACCGCCGCAGGGCATTGAGGACGAGCCGATTGTAGATCGGCTTGAACAGGTTCTTCAGCCCGCTGCCGTATTTGTAGCGGAACAGCGATTCCGACAGCAGCTTGTGGAATTCGAGGTCCGGATAGTCCTTCTTCGTGTAGAGCCTCGCCGCCACCTCCGGCTGGCTGTCGAAGACGTAGAACTGGATGTCGTCCTGCACGATCGTCTTGAAAACATGGCGAATCGCCAGGAGAATCGCTGCATCCCCGGTATTCAGGCAGACGGTGTTTTCAACCGCGATCTTCATGGAATGACCTCATTTCGTGAGTAGTCCCGTGCTTCCATCGACGGGCGCGAAGGGGCGAATTGCAGGCGGGTTGGCCGAAAATGCTGCACGCCAAGGATGGTCCTCGCGTCGTGATTATTGGCGCGCAGTCCGATGGCAGGCCAGCGCGCGGTCCATGCGGCCCAAGCAGAGCGAGATTAACCCATCGATTTTGCAGTGCAACAAAAAACGTGGATCTTTGCTACGCTGCAACCAAAAATGTTGCGATGCAGCAAGAGGTGTACTAGCATCGTCGCGGGCGGGCCAACAGCGGTCGAGTTTTCATGCTGCATGTCTTGTACTTGGTACACGACGTCTCCGACCCGGCAGTGCGCCGGCGGATCATAATGCTCAAGGCCGGCGGCGCCCAGGTTACGCTGGCGGGCTTTCGTCGTACGGCAAGCGCAGTTGCTGATGTCGAGGGCTTGCAGCCGGTCGATCTCGGCCCGACTCGTGATGGCCGATTCGCCCAACGTCTGGCCGCGATCATGAAGGCGGTGGTCTCGACCGGCTCGAAGCTGGGCTCAATGCCACGGCCCGACCTCATTATCGCGCGCAATCTGGAAATGCTGGCGCTTGCCCGCCGCGCCAGGTCGGCTTTCCAGGCAACAGTGCCGATCGTCTACGAGTGCCTGGACATCCATCGCCTGCTGCTTCGCGACGATCCGCTGGGCTGGGCGATGCGCGGTGCGGAACGCTTCCTGGCCAGGGATGTGAAGCTTCTGGTGACTAGCTCTCCGGCCTTCATCGCCAACTATTTCAAGCCGTTCGGACAGGTTGCCGCCCCGGTCGAACTGCTCGAAAACAAGCATTTCGAGCCGGCCGCAGCTTCGCTGGATGACCGCATTACGGCGGAGAATCCCGTTGCGCCGCCGTGGCGAATCGGCTGGTTCGGTGCGCTCCGCTGCCGTCGCTCCCTGGAGCTTCTGGCCGAATTTTCGCGCCGCCTCGACGGCCGCTTTGAAATCGTCCTCAGAGGCCGGCCGGCGCTGTCCGAATTTCCCGATTTCCATGGTTTTGTTCAATCGGAACCCTGGCTGTCGTTTGGCGGGCCCTACCGCAATCCCGAGGATATGGCGGCGATCT
Source organism: Mesorhizobium sp. M0340 (assembly GCF_040321535.1). Classification (NCBI taxonomy): domain Bacteria; kingdom Pseudomonadati; phylum Pseudomonadota; class Alphaproteobacteria; order Hyphomicrobiales; family Phyllobacteriaceae; genus Mesorhizobium; species Mesorhizobium sp. M0340. The sequence continues at coordinate 53,296 of NZ_JAMYRR010000003.1, forward strand.
ACCACGAGGTTCACTTTTCCTGGGCCATCGACTTTTTTGAGCAGGGCCTGAACTCCGAATGGCTGCTGCCCAACCGGCTCTATGAAGGCTGCCGCTTCGGAGCTGTGCCGATTTCGATGGGAACCACCGAAACCGGCCGGTTCCTCGACCGGCAAGGCATCGGGGTTCTATTGTCAGATGCCACGCCCGAGGCGCTCGAAGCCGCCGTCGGCACGATGGAGCAGCATCGGTTCGAGACATTGAGGGCGCGTGTTCTCGCCCGCAATCCGCGCACCTGGAGCCACGATCGCGCCGATTGCCGGGCGTTTGTCGAAAAGCTCCGCGGGCTGACTGTGGCTCCCGGTCCATATGCTGCCGAAGCATTGGCATAGAAGGACTGCCGATGACGCAAACCGACATTCCATCCTGCATGATCGTGGTTCCGTGCCTGAACGAAGCGGCCCATATCGGCGCATTGCTTCGAGAGCTTCGCCCTGCGGCCGAGAGGCTGGGCGCCGTGATCATCGTTGCCGATGGCGGCAGTACGGACGGCACCCGGACGATCGTCGCGGATATCGCCGCAAAAGATCAGCGGGTTACCCTGCTGCACAATGAAAAGCGCTTGCAGAGCGCGGCGATCAATCTCGCCGTCGCCAGATTCGGGGAAGGCGTCGACTATCTCATTCGCATCGATGCGCACGGCGGCTATCCCGCGGATTATTGCGACCGGCTGATCGAAGAAGCGCAGGCCACCGGCGCGGATTCGGTGGTCGTCTCGATGCTGACCAGTGGCAGCGGCATGGTTCAGAAAGCAGCGGCAGCGGCGCAGAATTCCAGGCTCGGCACCGGCGGCTCCAAGCACCGGCACCTTTCGGCGGGGGAATGGGTCGATCATGGCCACCATGCGCTGATGCGGATATCGGCCTTCACCGCGGTCGGCGGCTATGACGAGACGTTCAGCCACAATGAGGATGCCGAACTCGACTATCGGCTCCGCCAGGCCGGCTACCGCATCTGGATGACCGGCAAGACGCAGATGGTCTACTACCCGCGCTCCTCGCTGAAGGGCCTCTATTTTCAGTATCTCGGCTATGGCCGTGGCCGGGCGAAGAACGTTCTCAAGCACCGCATGATCCCGAAGATCCGGCAAATGGTGCCGCTTCTGGTGTTCCCCGTGGTTCTTCTCGCCGCCTTTTCCTTCGTCCACTGGCTGGCGGCCGTGCCGCTTTTGCTATGGGCGTCGGTCTGCCTCGGCTACGGCTTTTGGACCGCCGTCAGCCAGCGCAAACCCGACATTGCGCTTGCCGGGGTCTCGGCAATGGTTATGCATTTCGGCTGGTCGGTCGGTTTCTGGCTGCAACTGCTCGCACCGCGACCGCAGCGCGAGGTAGCGTGATGGAGCCGGTCAGAAAAAATCGAAGCATCGATATCTGCATCTGCACATTTCGCCGGCCGGAGCTGGCCGACACGCTTCGCTCCATAGCGGCCATGGATATGCCCGTGGGATTCGACGTCGGTGTCATCATTGCGGACAACGACGATACGCCGACGGCCGAAACGCTGGTCGCCAGGCTGGCGGCCGAGTTGAAGCTGCCGGTGACCTACCGGCACGCCCCGGCCCGCAACATCTCGATCGCGCGCAACGCTTGCCTCGATGCCAGTGCGAGGGATTTCGTCGCCTTTATCGACGACGACGAGACGGCCACCGCCGGCTGGCTTGCCGAACTGGTGGCGACGGCGGAAGCTACTGGTGCTGCGGCCGTTCTCGGGCCGGTGCAAGCCCGTTACCGGGCGGATGCGCCCGCCTGGATGCGCAAGGGTGATTTCCACTCGACCCTACCGGTCTGGGTCCGCGGCGAGATCCGCACCGGCTATACCTGCAACGTCCTGCTCAGGATTGGGGCTGAGAGCCTGCGCGGCCGGCGTTTCAGCCTGGCACGTGGCCAGACCGGCGGCGAAGATACGGAATTCTTCGACCAGATGGTCAAGGCCGGCGGCCGCATCGCCTTTTCGCCGGAGGCTTGGGTCGACGAAACGGTGCCACCTGCCAGGGCGGCATTCGACTGGCTCGGCCGCCGCCGGTTCCGCGTCGGGCAGACGCACGGTCATCTTCTGGGGCGCAACGTACACGGCCTTGCCCGGCTCAAGCAGGTCGGCATTGCCGCGGCAAAGGCCGCCTACAGCTTCCTGTCGGCAATTCCGGTCGCCATCGACCCCGTGCGCCGGAACCGCAGCCTGCTTCGCGGCATTATGCATGTCGGCGTCGTCAGCGGCCTCGTCGGGGTTCGTGAAATCCGCCAATACGGCCTGTCTTCGCCGCAGCAAGGGGGCAAGCGTGCAGCCTGACGTGAGCTTCGTGATTGCCGCCTACAATGCCGAGGCGACCATCGATCGGGCGATCGCCAGCGCCATTGCCCAGCGCAATGTCAGTGTCGAGGTCATCGTCGTCGACGACGGGTCGGCCGACCGGACGCTCGATCTGGCGAGATCCTACCCCAAAGGCATCGTACGCGTGGTCGCGCTTGAGCAAAACCGTGGCCCCGGCGGCGCCAGGAACGCCGGCCTTGAACTTGCCCGCGGCAGATGGGTCGCGGTCCTCGATTCCGACGACGCGGTCTATCCCGGGCGAAGCTGCACCATGATCGAACGCGCGGAGAAGGCGGGCGCCGAGATCGCGGTCGACAATCTGCAGGTCGTTCGCGAGGACGGCGTTGCCGATGAGACGATGTTCCCGGCCGACTATCTGGAAGGGCTCGGTGAAATCTCGCTGGCGGATTACATCGCAGGCAATGTGGTCTTCGAATCGAGATTCAATCTCGGCTATCTCAAGCCAATCTTCCAGCGCCGGTTCCTGAACGAAAACGGGCTCCGCTACGATGAAAGCTTGATCATCGGCGAAGACTATATCCTCCTGGCCAATGCTCTGGCCAAAGGCGGCAAATGCGTGGTCGAACCGACGACAGGCTATGTCTACCACATCCGCACCGGCTCCATTTCCCGGGTGCTGGAGCTTCATCACGTCGAGGCGATGCGAAGGGCCGATGCCATATTCGCCGGAACCCATTCCATGGATGCTGCGGCCGCGGCGGCGTTTGCCAGGCGCGCTCGCAGCCTGCGGCGGGCGGCGTCATTCCTGTCGCTGGTTCAGCACATCAAGGCGCGGTCCCCACTCAAGGCGATATGGACGGCGCTCAGCGATCCGGCGGCGGTTCGGCATATGAGCATGCCGATCGCCGTCCGGCTGCGAAGGGTGGCGGCACAGTTTGCCGTAGTGGCGGGGAGGTGAAGGGCTGCGGGCGAATGAAGACAGTTTTCGCCGCCTGCGACGGGTTGAAATCGATCAGAAGGAATATGCAATGAAAAAAGTCAGGAAGGCAGTCATACCGGTGGCAGGGCTTGGAACGCGGTTCCTGCCGGCGACCAAATCCATGCCGAAGGAAATGCTGCCGGTGGTCGACAGGCCTGTCGTGCAATATGCGGTGGATGAGGCGTTCGAGGCAGGCATCGAGCACATCGTCTTCGTTACCGGCCGCAACAAGGCGGTGATCGAGGACTATTTCGACCTGCATCCTGAACTGATCGGAACCCTGGAGCAGAGCGGCAAGAAGGAGCAGCTTGAAGCGCTCGAAAGCCTGCTTCCCGTCGCCGGCGCGACAAGTTTCATCCGCCAGCAGTCGCCGCAGGGCCTCGGCCATGCCGTGTGGTGCGCGCGCGAAGTCATCGGCGACGAGCCCTTTGCATTGCTTTTGCCGGACATGGTGTCCTTTGGCGGGCGCGGCTGTCTCGCCGAAGTCGCCGATCTTTATGCACAGACCGGCGCAAACGTCATTGCCGTCGAGCGTTGCGATCCGACCGAGACCAGCAAGTACGGCATTGTCGGCCGCGGCGCGGATGTCGGCACTGGCTTCGAGGTGACGGCCATGGTCGAAAAGCCGGCTCCGGCCAACGCCCCGTCGAACTTTTACATCAACGGCCGCTACATCCTGCAGCCCGAGATATTCTCGCTGCTGGGCAGCCAGCAACGCGGCGCCGGCAACGAGATCCAACTGACCGACGCGATGGTGCGCCTCGCACAGACGCAAGCCTTCTTCGCCCAGCCTTTCGACGGCCGCATGTTCGACTGCGGTTCGAAGGAGGGCTTTATCCAGGCCAATATCGCTTTCGCGCTGGCGCGGGAGGATATGAAGGGCCCGATCTTCGATATGCTGCAGGAATTCGTCCGGTCGCATCAGCGTCGGGAAGAAGCCGCATAATGTCCATTTTTTCGAGGCATTGTGGGTGCGGCTGATGAGGCAGGACAGGCCCGTTGCGCCGCGCGTAACGCGCACTGTCCGGCGCAAGGTTTGCACCCTATGTCCCGACCTTCGAGGCGGTAGCGCCTGCAAACTAGAATTGGACCGAAGATGAACTATGCCAATTTTCCTGTCGAGAAGAGGACGCCATTGCCGGCTTCCAGTGCGGCAAACGCCGAAGACTTCATCGACATCGAGCGCCTGCTTGGCATGGCCGCGCGGCAGGCGAAAGTGGTTGCCGCCTGTGCCGTCATCGGTCTCTTTCTCGGCGTCCTCTACTTACAGACGACGCCTCCTACCTATGTGGCGACGAGCAGCGTGCTGATCGACGAAGGATTGAACAAGGTCGTCGATGACATTTCGGCGGCGTCGGTCAGCATGCAGACCGACTCCGCCGTTCTAAGCCAGATCGAAATTCTGCAGTCGGCCAGGCTGGCGGGGGTGGTCGTCGACAAGCTGAAGCTCGATCAGAACGACGCTTTCATGAACCCTCCGACGTCGGCTCTGTCGAAGGTCGCAGGCTTTGTACGCGGGATCATCCAGTCTGTCCGCCCCAAGCGCGCCGCTAGCACGACCGACGTCACTCAGCTTGATGCTGCGACGCGTGACGCGATCACCGCATCGTCGTCGCCCCGCGACTACGCAATCTTCAAACTGCAGAACCAACTCGACGCCGAGCGGATCGGCCGAAGCTTTGTCATCAGCATCTCCTTCCAGGCGACGGATCCGGCGCTTGCGACCGCCATCACCAAGGCCTATGCCGACGCCTATCTCGCCGATCAGCTCGATGCCAGCTTCGACGCGACCGAGCGGGCGGCGGTCTGGCTGCAAGGCCGGCTGACCGAGCTTCGTGAGAGCTCCCAGGCGGCCGCACTGGCGGTCGAAAAGTTCAGGGCCGAACATGGATTGGCCGTCAATGACGGCCAGCTGATCAGCGACAAGCAACTGTCCGATCTCAACACCCAGCTGATCGTCGCGCAGGCCGATACCGCACGTGCCGGCGCCCGCTATCAGCAGTACAAGTCGATCGTCGAAAGCGGCTCGGACAATGCGTTCAAGGACGCTGCGATATCGAACGACCAGCCGAGCAGCTCGGTCATCACGACGCTCAAGAACCGCTATCTCACCGTCGCCAAGCGGCAGCAGGATGTCGAAGCCAATTTCGGCCCGCAACATCCGCAGGCCGTCGCGCTCGCCAAGGAGAAGGCCGACATATCGGCGCAGATTTTCGGCGAGCTGAAGCAGCTCACCGAAAGCTACCGCAACGAATACGAGGTCGCTCTGGCGCGCGAGACCGCGCTCCGCGCAAATGTCGCCTTGGCGGCAGGCAAGAGCTCCATCGACAACCAGTCGCAGGTCAAGCTGCGTGAACTGGAGCAGAAGGCGACGGCGCTCTCGACGCTCTATCAGACATTCCTGAACCGCTATGAAGAGGCTGCACAGCAGCAATCCTTCCCGGTCGGCAAGATCCGGGTCATCTCCGATGCGACGATGCCGCAGTCGGCCGCAACCCCGCGGACGGCCATCGTGCTGGGGCTTTCGCTGGCGCTTGGCATAATGATGGGGGCCGGGGTTGGCGGCCTGAATGAATTCAGGGAACGGTTCTTCAGGACCGGCGAGGATGTGCGCGACCGCGTCGGCCTCAGATTCCTCGGCTACCTGCCGGTCATCGGCAAGGCTGGGAAGGACGACCAGCGCGACGACGGTCAGCCCGACGTCAAGGCCTCCGAAACCAGGACTGCCAAGTCCTCCAAATCCCAGTCCTCCAAGACATTGTCGGCAGCCGAAAAACGTGCGCGCATGCGGGTAACCGTCGATGCACCGGCGTCAATGTTCTCCGAGACGCTGCGCAACGCCAAGATCGCCTTCGATGTCGTGATGGAAGGCCAGGGCAGCCGGGTCATTGGTGTGATTTCGGTGCTGCCCGGCGAAGGCAAGTCGACGGTTGCCGCCAATCTTGCCGGGCTGCTTGCGGCCAACGGATCGAAAACGCTGCTGATCGACGGTGACTTGCGCAACCCCGGCCTCAGCCGCAGCCTTGGCATGGAGGCCGAGCAAGGCCTGATGGAAGCGGTGGTGAGCGGGCGGACCTGGCAGTCGGTCGGCAAGATCGACCGGCAGACCAAGTTGGCGATCATCCCGGCCGTCCTGCGTGGCCATTTTTCGCACACCAGCGAGCTTCTGTCTTCGGCCGGCATGCGGCGCTTCATTGACAATGCCAAGGAAACTTTCGAATACATCATCGTCGATCTGCCTCCGCTCGGGCCAGTCGTCGACGCCAAGGCCTTCGCCCCACTTGTCGACGGTTTCGTGCTGGTCGCCGAGTGGGGACGCACGCCGCGGGCAATGGTGCAGTCCGTGCTGAGCTCAGAACCCTATATCGCCAAGAAGATCGTCGGCGCGGTTCTGAACAAGGTCGAATTGAAGAAACTGGCCAAGTATGGCTCGATCGGCGGCTCCGAAAGATTCTTCGACAAATATTCGAGCTACTATCTGGAAAAATCGGAAGCGCGCACAAAGGCGGCCGCCTGAGCGACGGATATCGCGCTCAGGAAAATATCAGCCTGGCGCGTTTGTCGGCGATCCTGACTGCGGTCAGCCGGCCGCTTTGGAAGGCGCCCGTGTCGATGCCAAGCCGGCGTCCCTCGAGCTTCGGAAGCTCGACCGGCGTATGCCCGTGCACCACATAGCGGTCGAGAAGATGCGCGGCTTCGAAGAACTCCGAGCGGATGTTGAGCAGGTCGTCCTCGTCTTGTGCGGCGAGGTCGATGCCCGGCCTGATGCCGGCATGAACGAATACGAATTTCGCCGAACAGACCATGACCGGCAGCGCACGCATGAAACTGACGTGGTCGGCGGGAATGATCTCCCGAATGCGCCTGTCGACCTCCTCGTTTGAACCGTAGAGATCGGCCATGCGGTCCGGGTCGACGCCGTAGGAAAACAGCGTTTGCAGGCCGCCTATCGCCAGCCACGACTCTCTCGAAATGATCCCGTCGAGATAGTTCAGCATCACGACTTCGTGGTTACCGGCAAGGCAGATACGCTGGAAGCCTTGGAGTGGCGGCGCCAGCAGATGATCGAGCACGCGCGCCGACTGCGGGCCACGATCGACGTAGTCGCCGAGCATGATGATCAGCTTGCGCCCTCCGAAGGATGCCGAATCGAGCAGGATGTTCTGCTCCAGGGAGCGAAGCTCCTTATAGCAGCCATGCACGTCGCCGATCGCATAGACGACTGAGTCCCGGACATCGATCTCGAGCCGCTGGCGCGCGGCGGTCCGGGTGTTTCTCGATCGCTGGAACAAGGTCACGAATGGCGTCCCGTATGGCTGTGAATGCGCCTCGATCTCGAAACAACATGGCGACGCAGCGCGTGGATACCATGTCTGGCACCGGTCGTTCCATACCGGAGCTTCGGACGCAACTCGGCTTACAGGCCGATGCCACGGCCCTTCAGCGCGGCGGTGATCTCGTCGAGGATGGCGGGGTCGTCGATTGTCGCCGGCATGGCCCATTCCTCCTTGTCGGCGATCTTCTGCATGGTGCCGCGCAGGATCTTGCCGGAGCGCGTCTTCGGCAGGCGCTTGATCGTCACTACCGTCTTGAAGGCTGCGACAGGGCCGATCCGTTCGCGCACCAGCGTGACCACCTCGCTCTCGATGATCCCTGCATCGCGGTCGACGCCCGCATTCAGCACGACGAAGCCGAGTGGAACCTGGCCCTTCATCGCATCGGCAATGCCGACGACGGCGCATTCGGCAACGTCGGGATGCGCGGCCAGCACCTCCTCCATGGCGCCGGTCGAGAGCCGGTGGCCGGCGACATTGATGATGTCGTCAGTGCGGGCCATGACATAGAGATAACCGTCCTCGTCCATCATGCCGGCATCCGCGGTCTTGTAGAAGCCGGGGAATTCCTCGAGATAGGCTTGGCGAAACCGCTCGTCGGCATTCCACAGCGTCGGCAGGCAGCCGGGGGGCAGCGGCAATTTCACCACGACATTGCCAAGCGTACCACGCTTGACCTCATGCCCGGCATCGTCGAGCACGCGGATGTCATAGCCGGGCATCGGCACGCCGGGCGAGCCGTATTTGACCGGCAGCAGGCCCAGTCCGGCGGGGTTGATGGTCATCGGCGAGCCGGTCTCGGTTTGCCACCAATGGTCGATCACCGGCACGTTCAATTTCTGCTCCGCCCATTTGATGGTTTCCGGATCGGCGCGCTCGCCGGCGAGGAACAAAGTACGGAATTTGGACAGGTCGTATTTCGGGACGAATTCGCCCTTCGGGTCCTGTCCTTTGATGGCGCGGAAGGCGGTTGGCGCGGTGAACAGCGCGACGACGCCGTGCTCGGCAATCACCCGCCAATAGGTGCCGGCATCGGGCGTGCCGACCGGCTTGCCCTCGAACAGCACGGTCGTGCAGCCATGCAGCAGCGGGCCGTAGACGATGTAGGAATGGCCGACCACCCAGCCGACATCGGAAGCCGCCCAAAACACTTCGCCCGGCTTGACGCCGAACTCGTTTTCCATCGACCATTTCAGCGCGGCCATATGGCCGCCATTGTCGCGCACGATGCCTTTCGGCTGGCCGGTCGTGCCCGACGTGTAGATGATGTAGAGCGGATCGGTGGCAAGCACCGGAACACAGTCGACATTGGCGCCGGCGGCCCGCTCACGCGCCACGGCGTCGGCATAGTCGATATCGCGATTTTCCCTGAGCTCGCAGCGCATTTGGTCGCGCTGCAGGATGAGGCAGGCTTCGGGCTGGTGCCGCGACATCTCGATCGCTTTGTCGAGCAGCGGTTTATAGGCAACGACGCGCCCTGGCTCCAGGCCGCAGGAAGCGGAGATGATCAGCTTCGGCTTGGCATCGTCGATGCGGGTGGCGAGCTCATGCGAGGCAAAGCCGCCGAAGACCACCGAATGAACGGCGCCGATCCGCGCACAGGCAAGCATGGCGAAGGCTGCTTCCGGTACCATCGGCATGTAGATGATGACGCGATCGCCTTTTTGGATGCCACGATTCTTGAGCACCGAGGTCAGCGCGACCACCTCGCGCTTCAACTCGGCATAGGTGAACTTCCTGATTGTGCCCGAAATCGCGCTGTCATGAATCAACGCGATCTGGTCGGCACGGCCGCCCGCCACGTGGCGGTCGACGGCATTGAAGCAGGTGTTGCAGGAAGCGCCGTTGAACCACCGGCCATAGAGACCGGCATTGGCGTCGAATACGGTCTCGAAGGGCGAGAACCAGTCGATAGCGCCCGCGGCATCGGCCCAGAACTTTTCCGGGTCGCGTTTCCAGCCGTCATAAACCTCGTGGTAGCGTGACGCCATCCAGCTTCCTCCCCAGGAATGTTTGCTGTCCTTGAAATAGCGTATGCTGGTTTGTGTAACCATGTATTTGTGCGTTTCGTTTGCCGTCGTTCTAATTCGGCCGCAAATGCAAGGTCGTTGTGGTCTGCGGGGCTGGTATCGACCGCATTTTCGACATTGGGGGCAGGGCGCGATGAAATTGCGATACGAGCTTGGGTTTGCCGCGGTTGCGACGCTGGCTGTGGGGCTCGCTTCAGCTGCTCAGGCCGGCGATGCGGCGGCACGGCGTATCATCGGCTTTTCGCCCGACGGCAACTATTTCGCCTTCGAGCAGTATGGCACGCTCGACGCTGGTGCTTCGGATTCGGGCTGGTCGGAGATCGACATCATCGACACCCGCACCGATCAGTTCGTCGGCGGCAAGCCGATCCTCATCGTCGACGAGACGGAGGATTCGACGCTGACACTTGCGCAGGCGAGGGCACAGGCCGCGGAGCAGGCGGCGCCCTTACTGGCCAAATATTACATAGCGCCGCGTGGCGAACGGACTGGCTTCGACAAGTTCACCTTTCCCGAGGACATGGTCGCCTACAACGACATTGCCCGTCTCGAGCGGGTTTCGCAACAATGGCTTTCGCCGACCTATGACGAGCTTGGCATCTCGACCATTCAGCTCGAGCAGATTCTTGCGGATAGCACGGCGGATTGTTCAGCGAGTTTCGACGGGGCGCAGCAGGGCGAGACGACCGGCAAGGCGCTCGGCTTTCGCCTGACGCTGCAGAGCCAGGACGGCCATCCGATCACGGTGTTGCACGAGGACAAGGCCGTACCCAGTTCGAGGAATTGCCCGACCTCCTATAGCCTGTCGGAATCCTACACCTTCACCCCAGATGCCAAAGCGGGCGTGGTTGTCGTGCTCGTACAGCGCTTCAGCCAGGGATTTGAAGGGCGTGACCGCCGTTTTCTCGCCGTGACAGGCCAGGTGCACTGAGGCAACGCGCTGAGAAGTAGTCCGCTACCCGAGTTGTTGCCCCTAAAGCGGGAGGGCAGCGAGCATAAGTCCGACCCCGCCGGCGATCAGCAAGGCGGCTGCCAGCATCTTTCCATGGCGCTCGAAACCCGTCGGCGCCCGATCCCAATTGTAACGCATCCTCGAACTCCCCAAACCCGCAGATTCTTTATCTTACGCTGGGTGAGGAGGGCAACTGTCTGGCGATGTGCGGCGTTGCCGATGTTGGTCTTGTCACCGGCTATTTCTGGGGCATTCTCCGCCGCTACATGCCCCAGCGCAGCGCGGCCGTATGTACCGGTGCATCCCACCAAACAGCCGCCTCGTCGTCGAGCATGCTCAGCGTGATCGAACAGCCGGCCATGTCGAGCGAGGTCACATAGGACCCGACCAGCGACCGGGCCACCGTGACGCCGTGCTTCTCGAAGATTTTGCGGGCGCTGTTGTACATCAGGTAAAGCTCCATCAACGGTGTGCCGCCAAAGCCGTTGACGAAGAGTAGCGCCTGGCCTCTGGCACCGTCGCCCAGGTCACCCAGGATTGCGGTACAGATCTCGTCGGTGATGGCGTCGGCGCTTTTCAATGTGTCGCGCCGCCTTCCGGGCTCGCCATGGATGCCGACCCCGAACTCCATCTCGCCGTCGCCGATATCGAAGGTCGGCCTGCCCGCCGCCGGCACGGTGCAACTGGTCAGCGCCACGCCCATCGAGCGCGTTGCGCCGTTGACGCGCTCGCCGAGCGCCTTCAACGGCTCCAGTGGCATGCCTTCTTCGGCCGCCGCGCCGACGATTTTCTCGACCACCAGCGTACCGGCGACGCCGCGCCGGCCGGTGGTGTAGGACGAGTTTTCGACCGCGACGTCGTCATTGGTCACGATTTGCATCACGCCTTCCGACATTTCAGCGGCCATGTCGAAATTCATCACGTCGCCCTCGTAGTTCTTGACGATGAACAGGCAGCCGGCGCCCGTATTGACGGCATCGGCGGCCGCCATCACCTGGTCAGGCGTCGGCGAGGTGAATACCTGGCCGGGGCAGGCGGCATCCAGCATGCCGTGCCCGACGAACCCGCAATGCAGCGGCTCGTGACCCGAGCCGCCGCCGGAGATCAGCGCCACCTTGCCCGGCTTGAGCAGCTTGCGGCGTATGAATTTGTGTTCCTCGCCAAGCGCCAGGATATCGGCATGCGCGGCAACGAAGCCGTCGAGGCTCTCGGTCAGCACCGTATCGACCGAATTCAGAAATTTCTTCATGGCTGTCCTCCCGAAATAGCCCAGCGTCAGCTGCCCTTGCCGGCGATGCTGGTGATCTTCTGGATGAAATCGTTGACCGCCCGGTCGAGCGCCGCGTTCTGCTTGTCGTCGCCGAAATCGGGAACGATCAGCGAGACATGACGTGTCTTGCGCATGCCTGCGGCCAGCGACATCTTTCCCGGATGCGCCCGATGGTAAGCCTCAAGGAAATGATCGCGTTCGACCGGGCTGAAATGGCAGACGGAGAAGATAGCCGGCAAATGCTTCGACGGGATCGGCGTCGAGTAGGCCGGGCTTGAAATCTGCGTGACGAAGCTGCGGTGCTTGCCAAGCGCGTCGGCGAGACGCTGGCGCATGCCGGACGGGCGCTGGTCGATCACCTGTGACAGGATCGTCTTGTAGGCGCGGATCGCCTCTTCGGGGCCGGATTGCGACGCCTTGTCTGCCATGCCGGGGCCTAGATCGAAACGTCCGCGATGGCCGCCTTGGCCATCGCGAGTTGGGCGGGAGCGACGGAGAGGTCACGCAGGCCGGTTTCGAGCAGCGCCGGGATCGAGGCGGGGTCGCCGCCGGCATCGCCACACAGGCTGACAGGGATATTATGCTCGCGGCCGAAGGCGGCAACGGAGGCGATCAGCCGGAGCACGGCCGGGTGCCTGACGGAATTCAGATGTGCGACCGACGCATTGTCGCGCGCGGCGGCCATCACGTATTGGGTCAAATCATTCGAACCGATCGAGAAGAAGGCGGCCTTGGCGAATGCCTCCGGTGCGATGGCCACCGACGGCACCTCGACCATGATGCCAAGCGGCGGCATTTTGTGCGCGATGCCGCGCGCCAAAAGGTCAGTCTGCTCCTCAGCGAACAGCGCGGTGGCGTGCTCATACTCTTCCGGAACGGCGATCATCGGGAACATCACCTTCAGATTGCCGTGCATGGCGGCACGTAGCAAGGCGCGGATCTGCACACGAAAGATCTCCGGACGTATCAGCGACAGCCTGATGCCGCGCAGGCCAAGGAACGGATTACCTTCCTCGACGGTCAGGCCCGGCACAGGCTTATCGCCGCCCGCATCGACGGTACGGATCGTCACCGGCCTGTCGCCTGCCCATTCCAGCACTTTGCGGTAGGCGCGATATTGCGTCTCCTCGCCCGGCAGCGTCTTGCCGAACAGGAATTCGGTCCGCATCAGCCCGACACCGTCGCACGCCGCAGCATCGATGCTGTCGACATCGGACGGATCGGCGATATTCACCTGCACGCGGACCGCTATGCCGGTCTTCGTTGCCGCCGGCCTTGTCAGATAGGCTGCCGCTTTGCCGCGATGCGCCGCGAAAGACGACGACGATCGCCGGAATATGGCGATCTCCGCTTTCGTAGGCGCCAACACGATGCCACCATGTTCGGCATCGAGCAGTGCGATTCCGGTAAGGTGAGCCGGCGAAGCACCTGGCCTGGCCAGCCTACGCTCCATGAGCCCAAGCCCCACCACCATGGGCACGCCGCGTGAGCGTGCCAGCATTGCGACATGACTTGCGGCACTTCCGGCCGTAAGTGCTATGCCGCCGCCGGCACTCCAGTCGGTTTCGAGGAAGCGCGTCGGTGCGATATCCTCGCCGTAGAAGATCGCACCCGCTGGCGCGGCAATGTCGCCGCCCCCGGTCAGCGCGCGCAGCACCTGGTCGCGTATATCGCGCATGTCGGCGGCGCGCGCCCGGAAATAGTCCTGCTCGGATGTTTCATAGCCGGCTATCTCGGCGTCGAGCGCTTTTCGCCAAGCCACATCAGCAGCCATGCCCTCTGCAACTCGCGCAAAGGCCGGGCCGGTCAGCGCGTCGTCCTCCAGCATGGCGAGCTGGAATTCGAGGATCCCGGCCGCCTCGCTGTCGCTGGTTTCGATCAATGTCGCGAGCCGGCCCGCGGCAATGGAGATGGCGGCCTCAAGCGCCGCCTTCTCGTCCGCGGCAGTCGCCTTGCGGACATAACGCACAGCAGCCCGGTCCAGATCGAACAGCGGCCCCTCGGCATAGCCGGCCGATGCCGAAATGCCCTGCAGCCTAAGCGGTTCGGGCATGGTCCTTGCCTTCGTCGAAATCGCGGCGCACCAGCTCGACCAGTGCTCCGACCGCCTCGCCGGCGCCGTCCCCTTTGGCTCTGATGTGCAGGACAGTGCCTTTCGGCGCTTTCGCAGCCATCACCTTGACGATGCTCTTGGCGTCGAACCATGGCCCGTTGGCGGCGAGCGCAATCTCGACGTCGGCCGAAAACGTCTTGGCAAGCTTGGTGAACTTCACCGAAGGACGCGCATGCAGCCCCACCTCATGGGTGATCAGGACGCTGGCTTCGGCTGCTGCGGACATGCTTGTCAAAATTCCCGTTCGTTCACGACGGCGACAATTCGTGCGCCGTCGCCACCACTTCCCTGAGCGAGGCGCCGCCGGAAGCCTCGGTCGCCGCCATCACCGCGCCTTCGACGATCGGCGCATTGCAGACGACGATCTTCTGGGCGCGTGGTTCGCCGATCATCTCGATCGCCATCTCGCTATTGGTCTCGGCACCTCCGAGATCAACGAGGATCGCGACACCCGCCTCCGACCAGGCCTTGTCGATGGCGCCCATGATCGCCTCGACATTGGTTCCCAGCCCGCCATGGCCGTTTCCGCCGCACCATGCAAGCGGCACTTCGTTGCCGACCATCTGCCGCACCATGTCGGCGGTGCCTTCGGCGACCAGCGGCGAATGCGAGACGATGACGATGCCGACATTGCTCATGCGCGCCTCTCGATTGCTTCGGCTACGGCCCGCACCAGAAGCGCGGTCGAGCGTGCGCCGGCATCCATATGACCGATCGAACGGTCGCCAAGGAAGGAGGCGCGCCCACGCAGCGCCTTCATCGGCACGGTCGCGTCGGCTGCGTTGTCGGCGATCTCGGCGATGTCCGCTGCCGCCTTTCCCTGCACGAGGGCTTCATGTACCGGCTGCAGCACGTCGAGCATGGTTTTTTGCCCGGCCTGCGACTTGCCTCTGGCGGCCACTGCTTCAATCGCCTTGCCGAAGGCCGCCGCCAGATCGGCGCGATCCGGCGCGGCGGGAATCTCCTTGCCGAGCACCATGAACAGCGTGCCGAACAAGGGACCGGAGGCTCCGCCGACGGTCATCACCAGTTTGGTGCCGATCGCTTTCAGCGCTTCGGGCAACGGCTTTGCCGCAAACGCGCCGGCCTCGGCCCGCACGGCCTCGAAGCCGCGTTTCATGTTGAGCCCATGGTCGCCGTCGCCGATGGCCTGGTCGAGCCTGGTCAGCTCTTCGGCATGGGCGGCGATGGTGTTTGCCGCCGCCTCGATCAGCGTGGAAATATCGGCTGCCGCCATGTCACCCATGCTCCTGGCCCCTGCGCTGCCGGCAGTACGAGAAAATTGCATATCCGGCAACTGAAGCATTCTTTTCCCAGTCAAGCGGGTTCGAGCAACGCAGCGAGGGCCGTGAAGACCTCGGCGACGGCAAAGGCGCCGGGGTCGACCACGCCGTCGAGCTGGCTGCCAATATAGGCGGACCGCCCGGCCTTGGCCTTGCGCATGGCAGCGGTGGCCTCGGCGCCGCGTCGCGCCGCGACCGCCGCGTCCTCCAGACTGCCGCTATCCAGCGCCTTCAAGGCGGGTTCCAAGGCATCGATCATCGTGCGATCGCCCATCCTCGCTCCACCATAGAAGGACATCCGATCGAGGCCGGCGAGAAGCGCCTTGGGAAGCGTTTCGCCAGACTCCAGCGCCTGCGCGGCGGCGGTGAAGAAGATCGACAGCAGCACGCCGCTGGAGCCGCCCATGCTGGCACTCAGGATGTCGCCCACGGCGGCCAGCGTGGCGGCAGGGTCGGCGAGCGGCAGCGCCGCAAGGCGGCCAAGCACGCTGCGCGCACCGGCCGCCACAGTCGATCCGGTGTCGCCGTCTCCCGCCTTGGCGTCCAGTCCGTTCAACGCGCCTTCAAGCGAGATCAGCCGGTCGCAGATGGCGACCACCAGCCGCTCGGTGCGTGCGTCCGGGCTGGCTTTCGACGCGTTGCCCCGGCCGGCGGCTTTCGCCATCGGCACGACGCTGGCTTGGCGAACGGCTCTTGCCGGCAGCCAGGCGTGAGGACCTACCGGCGCCCGCAACGCCGCTTCGCGCGGTGCATCGAGCCGGATCAGCGACAAGGAAAAGCCGTTCATGTTGAGCGCGGTCATAAGCTGCCCGGGTCCGATCGTCAGCGTCACCTTTCGTGCCAGCGGTGATGTCAACACCGCATTGGCGACAAGCAACATTTCCAGCGGTGGCACCGAACCGAGATTGTTGATCAGCAAGGCGTAGTCGCCGGCGGGATCGAGCCGCGCGGCAAGGCGCTCCGACATGATCGCAACCAGCCTTTCGGCACTTTGCACCGCAATCCGCTCAACGCCCGGTTCGCCATGGATGCCGAGGCCGAGTTCAGCGTCGTCGGCGCCAAATCTTTCGTCATGGCTCTGACCGGGGATCGAGCAGGATGACAGCGATATGCCGAGGGAAACGATATCCGCCGCCGCGGCCCGCGCAGCAGCGGCAACCGTCGCCAGATCGTTGCCGGCTTCCGACATGTGGCCGGCGATCTTGTGCACGAACAAGGTGCCGGCAACGCCGCGCGGCTGGGCAATATCAGGCAGGGCGATGTCGTCGGCGACGATCACCATCTCGACGCGGAAGCCTTCGGCGCGCGCCTTCTCGGCGGCCAAGCCGAAGTTGAGGCGATCGCCGGTATAGTTCTTGACGATCAGCAGGCACCCGGCGGGACCGGTCACCGCGCGGATGGCCGCCAATACTGCTTCCACGCTCGGCGAAGCAAAGATCTCGCCTGATACCGCCGCCGTGAGCATGCCCATGCCGACGAAGCCGGCATGCGCCGGTTCGTGCCCGGCCCCGCCGCCGGAGATGATGCTGACCTTGCTTTTGTCCCAGTCTGCACGGAGGACGACCTTGATTTCGGGATAGCCGTCGAGGCGGGCGAGATCGCCGGTGCCGGTCGTGCCGAGAAAGCCGTCCAGGGCCTCAGTTACGATCGTATCCCTGCGATTGAAAAAATGCTTCATCGAATTGGTCCACTCCGGTGCCCGAAATTGCCGGTTGAAAGGTGCCAGGAAAACACTCGCGCAGCGCTCACATCAGCCGTCGCCCATCGGCGCCGAAATACAGCGGCGTGCGATAGCGGATCATGATCCTGTCGCCCTGCGCCAGGTCGGTGTCGGGGTCGGTTAGCGTCACCAGCTTCCTGGTCCCCACCGTCACATGCAGATGGTTCTGGTCGCCGAGATGCTCGACCCAATCGACGACGCCATCGGCATGGCCGTTCGCCGCCTTCGCGATCGAAAGATGTTCGGTACGCGCACCAATTGTCCTGGTCCCCGCCGGCGCTCCGCCATCCGGCAGCAGTCCGACCGGCAACAAATTGATTGCCGGTTGGCCGAGCCTGGCCGCGACGTGAAGGTTTGCCGGCTCAGAATAGATCGTGCGCGGCGAACCGATCTGGACCAGCACGCCGTCGGCGAGGATGCCGATGCGGTCGGCCATGGTCATCGCTTCGATCTGGTCATGGGTGACGTAGAGCATGGTGGCGCCGAGTTCGGCCTGTATGCGCTTCAGCTCGAGCCTGAGATCGGCGCGCAGCTTGGCGTCGAGCGACGACAGCGGCTCGTCCATCAGGTAGATCGACGGCTTGCGCACCAAAGCGCGGCCGATGGCAACGCGCTGCATCTCGCCGCCCGAGAGTTTGGTCGAGCGATTATTCAGCTTGTGGTGGATGCGCACCATCTTGGCCACGTCCTCGACGCGGCGGCGGATCTGGTCCTCCGGCATTTTCCTTGCCGGCGAGCGCAGCGGAAAGGCGAGGTTGTCGTAAACCGACAGATGCGGATAGAGCGAATATTGCTGGAACACGAAAGCGGTGTCGCGCTCGGCCGGCGACAGCGTCGTCGTGTCGTGGCCGGCAATATGGATCGAGCCCGCTTCCGGACGCTCCAGCCCGGCGATCAGCCTGAGCGTTGTCGTCTTGCCGGCGCCGGTCGGCCCGAGCAGCACGACGAATTCCCCGTCGGCGATATGCAAATCGAGATTGTCGACGGCGACATGCTCGCCAAAAGCCTTTGTCACGCCTTTGATGTGAACGTCAGCCATGATGCGCTCTCCCCTGGGAGGCCGAGTCATGGATTTCGGTGCGCACAGCACGGCCGGATCCTTTTGCGAACAGCGACAGCCGCGCGCTGTTCAGCGCCAGGCCCACATGATCGCCCGGATTGAGCCGGATTTCGGCCGGCACCCTGGCCTTGATGATGCCGTCTGCCGTCTCCACCGCCACGATCTGCGTGGTGCCGAGATATTCCGTGCCGTAAATAGCTCCGCGCAGCTTCGAAGCGTCGTCGAAGCGGATGTGCTCCGGTCGGATGCCAAGCGCCATCTCGGCCGGCGCGACATCCTCGCGGACCTCCGGCACGGCCACCCTCGCGCCCTGCACAACAACTTCCCTGGCGCCCTTTGAAAGGCCGCCGCCGAAGCCGAGGAAATTCATCGGCGGCGAGCCGATGAAGTCGGCGACGAACATCGTCGCCGGCCGATCATAGATCTCGCGGGGAGTGCCGAACTGTTCGATGACGCCGTGGTTCATCACCGCGATCTTGTCGGCCATCGACATCGCTTCCATCTGGTCATGCGTGACATAGACGGTGGTGGCGTGGATGCGGTTGTGCAATTCGCGCAGCTCATGGACCATCAGGTCGCGGAATTCGGTGTCGAGCGTGCCGAGCGGCTCGTCCATCAGGAAACATTTTGGCCGCCGCACGATGGCGCGGCCGAGCGCCACGCGCTGGCGATCGCCGCCGGCTAGCCCGGAGACCGACTTGTTGAGCAGATGGTCGATCCGCAACAGCTTCGCCGTCTCTTCCACCCTGGCCCGAATTTCAGCGCCTGGCATGCCTTGCGCCAGCAGCGGGAAACCGATGTTCTTTCTCACATTCATGTGCGGATAGAGCGCGAACAGCTGGAAAACAAAGGCGATGTCGCGCTCGCGGGCACGCCGCATGGTGACGTCCTCGCTGCTAAGCAGGATCTTGCCGCCGGTAGGCAGTTCGAGCCCGGCGATCATACGAAGCGTCGTCGTCTTGCCGCAGCCCGACGGCCCCAGCATGACGAAGAATTCGCCGTCCTCGACGACGAAGTTGGAATCCTGCACGGCGATGAAATCGCCGAATGCCTTTCTCAGATGTTCGACCCTGATCTCAGCCATCGTCTACTCCGGAAATTTCGAGACGATGATGAACATCGCCGTGCCGGCCAGCATGGTGACGAACGAATAGGTGTAGAGCGCCAGCGCGAAGGGCTGGAACAGCATCAGGAAGCCGATGGCGATGATCGCCGTGGCGACGTTTTCCATCAGTCCGCGTCTGGCCCAGATAGGCCAGCGCGATTTGCGTTTTACGGTCAGGCTCATTTGCGCACCGCGCCGAAGGTGATGCCGCGCAGCAATTGCTTGCGAAGCAGGATGGTGAAGACCAGGATCGGCACCAGGAAGATCGTCGTGCCGGCCGCAACCGCCGGCCAGTCCTGGCCGCCTTCGCCGATGATGGTCGGGATGAAGGGCGGCGCGGTCTGCGCCGTGCCCGAGGTCAGCAGCGCGGCGAAGGCGTATTCGTTCCAGGCAAAGATCAGGCAGAAGATGGCGGTTGCGGCAATACCGGTGGTCGCCTGCGGCAGCACGGTGCGCCAGAACGCCTGCAGCCTGGTGTAGCCGTCGATCATCGCCGCCTCTTCATATTCGCGCGGGATCTCGTCGATGAAGCCTTTCAGCAGCCAGACTGCCAGCGACACGTTGACCGCCGTATAGAGCAGGATCATGCCGAGCGCGGTGTCCGACAAGCCGAGCTCCCGATACATCAGGTAGATCGGGATGGCGACGGCGATCGGCGGCATCATCCGCGTCGACAGGATGAAGAACAGAAGGTCGTCGGCGAGCGGCACCTTGAAGCGCGAAAAACCATAGGCCGACAGCGTGCCGAGGAACACCGCGCAAAAAGTCGAGCCGAAGGCGATGATCAGCGAATTGACGAAGCGCGGCATGAAGTTCGACGGGCCGGCGATCACCATGTTGCGCTTGCGTACCGTCTCGTCGCAGACCCCCGTCGCCGGTCCCAGCGAGTTGATGTATTCCGGGGTTTGCCGAGTCCGGGTCGAGAACAAGTTGCAGTAGCCCTCGAGGCTCGGCTGGAACAGGATCTTCGGCGGATAGGCGATCGAATCCGGCGGCGTCTTGAAGCTGGTGGCGAAGATCCACAGCAGCGGCACGATCGAGATCAGCGCGTAGGCAACGATGATCGTGCCGGCGACGCGCTTCGACGTGGCCGAGGGTGCGACAACGGAATGGGCTGACGTCAGGCTCATCTCTGCTTCACCTTGTTCAGCGCCTTGACGTAGATGTTGGCCAGGCCGAACACCGCGACGAACAGGATGATGGCGAAGGCCGAGGAATAGCCCGTCCGCCAGCTTTCGAAGGCCTGCCGCTTCAGCGTGATCGAGGCCACTTCGGTGGTCGATCCCGGCCCGCCGCCAGTGAGCAAATTGACCATGTCGAACATCTTGAAGTTCTCGATGCCGCGGAACAGCACCGCCAGCATGATGAAGGGCAGCGCCATCGGCAGCGTGATCGACCAGAACTGCCGCCAGTTGGAGGCGCGGTCGACCTCGGCCGCTTCGTAGATGTATTCGGGGATCGAGCGCAGGCCGGCGAGGCAGATCAGCATCACGTAAGGCGTCCACATCCAGGTGTCGACGATGATGATCGACCATGGCGCCAGCGACACGTTGGAAAGCATGCTGATCTGCGTT
The DNA here is from genome assembly GCF_040321535.1 of Mesorhizobium sp. M0340. Taxonomy (NCBI): domain Bacteria; kingdom Pseudomonadati; phylum Pseudomonadota; class Alphaproteobacteria; order Hyphomicrobiales; family Phyllobacteriaceae; genus Mesorhizobium; species Mesorhizobium sp. M0340. The sequence goes on from NZ_JAMYRR010000003.1 coordinate 74,023, forward strand.
GCCGGAATGCCGGTGACGAATGAGACAGCGTAGGCGAACAGCCCGATCTGCGGCTCGTAGAGAAAGCGCCAGAAATTGCCGACCACCGCCGGCGACAGCATCATCGGCACCAGGATGATGGTCGTCCAGAAGGCGTGCCCGCGGAACTTGCGGTCGATCAGCCAGGCCAGCGTAAAGCCGATCAGCGTCTGCAGCAGGATGGTCCAGAACACGAAATGCGCCGTCGTCTGCATGGCGATCCAGATGTCCTGGTCGGCGAGAATGCGCTTGTAGTTCGCGAGCCCAAGGTTCTTCACCACCTCATTGGGACGATTGGCGCGAAAATTGGTGAAGGACAGATAGATCGCCCAGAACAGCGGGAAGATGTTGATGGCTAAGAGCAACAGGATCGTCGGCGAGATGAACAGCCAGGCGAGGCCCTTGTCGCTGATGCCCCGGACCTTTCGGGCCAACGGCTCGGGCGTAGCCCGGGCAACGCTGTCCGCAGTCCGATTGAGCATGGTCAGTCCTGCTTCGGTCACTTGGATCGTCTCGACAATGGAATTTATCTGAACTGTGTCCCGTGCCAAGGGCGGCACGGGACGGTTCGGTCATGGGCTCGGGAGGAGCCGGTTACATCTTGCCCCGGTTACATCTTGCCATCGTCCTGGAAGACCTCGGTCCAGTCCTTGACGAGGCCGTCGAGCGCATCCTTGGCCGAGCCTTGCCCGGCAACGACATAGTCGTGGAAGCGCTTCTGCGATGCCTGCAACAGCGGGGCATAGCTCGGCTCGGCCCAGAAGTCCTTCACGATGGCCATCGAGTCGAGGAAGGTCTGCGCGTAGGGCTGGCTGGCCGGGAAGGCCGGGTCCTTGACGACCGCGTTGAGGCAGGAATAGCCGCCGAGCGACCACCATTTGGACTGCACGTCCTTGTTGGCGAACCATTTGATGTATTTGAGCGCGGCTTCCTGCTTGTCGGAATAGGAGACCACCGAGATGCCCTGGCCGCCGAGCTGGGCGAACTGGTCGCCGTCCGGACCTTTGGGATTGACGAAATAGCCTATCTTGTCGCCGCCGACATTCTCGTCCTTCTGCAGGCCTGGCCAGGTGAAGGCGAAGTTCATGTGCATCGCCACCTGGCCGGATTTGAAGGCATCGACGCCTTCGCCCATGTAGCTGTTCGAGGCGCCGGGAGGGGTGCAGCAGTCATAGAGCGCCTTGTAGAACTCCAGGCCCTTCACCGATTTATCGGAGTTGACGAAGCCTTCCATCTCGTAGGGCTTTTTCGGGTTTTCGTACTGGAAGCCGAAGCTGTAGAGTACGTCCATGGCGCCCATGGTGATGCCTTCCGAGCCGCGCTCGGTATAGATCGACGCGCCATAGACGGTTTTGCCGTCGATCTCGCGTTTCTGGAAGAATTCGGCGATCTGCTTCAGCTGGTCGAAGGTCGTCGGCGGGCCGAGATCCCAGCCATACTTTTCCTTGAATTCCTTCTGCAGCTCCGGCTTGGAGAACCAGTCCTTGCGGTAGGTCCAGCCGACGACGTCGCCCATCGCCGGCAGCGCCCAGTAATTTGGCGAGTTCTTCGGCCATTCCGAATAGCCGACGACGGTCGCCGGCACGAAATCGTCCATGCTGATCTTCTCCTTGTCGAAGAAGTCGTTCAGCTTGACGTAATGGCCGTTCTCGGCGGCGCCGCCGATCCACTGGCTGTCGCCTATGATCAAGTCGCACAGCTTGCCGTGCGAATTCAGCTCATTGAGAAAGCGGTCGGCATAGTTGGTCCACGGCACGAATTCGAATTTCATGCCGATGCCGGTTTCCTTGGTGAAGTCCTTGGATAATTCCACAAGCGCGTTGGCCGGGTCCCAGGCTGCCCAGCAAAGCGTCAGATCTTCTGCCTGCGCGACGTTCGAAACGGCTGTCGACGCAACGAGTGCCGAGGCCAGACCCAACGCCAATTTAAAGGTCGATTTCATGCCTTCCTCCCATTTGCGAAACGCGTCCGGATGACGGTTTCAAGAGCCCGCTAAACCCCTCTCCTCCGGGGCCTAAACACAATGGCGGTAACGCCCGGATGTTTAGTAATTTGTTTAGTGATGCAATTTTTACTAAACAACGCAAGCGAATTCGTTGCTGCGCCGCAGCATGGCGGACGAGAGCGATGTGAGAAGCAGCGGTGGCCGGTCTATGTGACCGTCTTGTTGCTGACCGTCACTGGGCGGATCGCTGGGGCCGGTGGCAGCAGCGCGCGGATGTCGGCGAAGGGGAAGACCGGCTCGAAGCGGAAGGCCTCCGCGAACGCCTCGGCTAGGCCGTTGCACTGGCCGGCGCGAAAGGCGTTCTGCGTGCGCGCCGCGTCGACGAAACGCTCGGGATCCTGCGACTGGTGCGCCCGGATCGCCTCCGCCTTGAGATCGAAATGCGTGGAGGTATCGACGTAGTGCGTTGGCGAAAACCCGGTGCCGCCGAACGTGTCGGCATGCAGCACGGGCACCGTGAATGACGCTGCGATGCGCACGCCATCCGACAGCGCGCGGTGGTCGCCATGATAGTCGTTCGGCGCATGCGTGATCGCCAGATCCGGCCCTATCTCGCCGATCACTGCTTTCAGGGCAGCGATCAGGGCGGCGTCCGCCACCAGTGCCCCATCGGGAAAGTCGAGGAAGCGCGGCGTCACGCCAAGCAGACCGGCCGCCGCGGTCGCCTCCTTGCGGCGCGTGCGGGCAAGCGCGGCCGGATCGCCGTAGCCGCCCCTGGTGCCATCCGTGGCTATGGCAAAAAAGAGTTCTGCGCCTTGCGCGGCATAGGCCGCCATCGTACCGAACATGAAGATCTCGATGTCGTCCGGATGCGCGCCAAGCGCCAGTATCTTCACTCTCATCTCTCCCGGAAACGGAAAAACGTGCCCAACGGAATTCTGCTCGCTCTCATCGCCTATGCAAGCTATTCGTGCAGCGACGCCGTTGTCAAAAGCCTGGGCGGGCAGTTCAATGTCTTCGAGATCGGCTTCTTCTCGACATTGTTTGCCGGCTGTTTCCTGCTTTTCGCCAGGCCGCCAGGCGAGCGCTGGCGCGATTTCTGGCGCACGACCCGGCCCTGGGCGGTACAGGCCCGCGCCTGGGCCGGCATCGCGTCGGGCGTGCTCAGCGTCTATGCCTTCACCACCATCCCGCTGGCGGAAGTCTATGCGCTGATCTTCCTGGCGCCGCTATTCGTCACCATCCTGGCCACGCTGGTCCTCAAGGAGAAGGTCGGCCCCTGGCGGTGGCTGGCGGTGGTCGCTGGCTTTGCCGGGGTTATGCTGGTTGTCAGGCCTGGTTTTCGCGAGCTGCATCTTGGCCATCTGGCGGCGTTCATCATCGCTTTCCTGGCCGCCACCAGTGTCATCCTGATGCGTTCGCTCGCCGCGCAGGAAAAGCGCACGACGATGCTCGGCGTGCTGATCGGCTACGGCCTGTTCTTCAACGGCGTCGGGGCGGCGGCCACCTCGTTCTCGCTGCCGGATGGCAGGCAATGGGCGTGGCTTGTGCTGGCCGGCGCCTTCACCGCCGGCGGCCAGCTGCTGCATCTGCTGGCGGTCAAATACGCACCGGCCAACCGCATCGCGCCTACGCATTACTCGCAGATCGTCTGGGCGGTGCTTCTGGGCGCGCTGTTCTTCAGGGAATATCCCGATTTTCTGTCGCTGGTCGGGCTCGCCGTGGTCGCCGGTTCCGGCCTGCTGACGATGGTGCGCGAGGAGGTGCGGCTCGGCACGGTGCGCTGGAACCCGTTTTCGCGGACCAGGCTTTGAATCGGCGCCGAGGTTGCGCCGCGACCGTCACCGCTGATATGCGATCGGCGCCAACTGGCTGCACAGCATAGCCCAATGACCACAAAACCCTTGCCGGACCTGCCGGTCTCCGCTGTCTTGCCGGCGCTCGATGAAGCGCTGAGCCATGGTAACAGCGCCGTGCTGGTGGCGCCGCCCGGCGCCGGCAAGACGACTTTGGTTCCACTGGCGCTGCTCGACGCTGAATGGCTCGGCGCCGGAAAAATCATTCTGCTCGAGCCTCGCCGCCTCGCCGCCCGCGCTGCCGCCCGCCGCATGGCCGAATTGCTTGGCCAAGAGCCCGGCGAAACCGTCGGCTATGCCATGCGCATGGAAAACCGCACGTCCGCAAAGACCAGGATTCTCGTCGTCACCGAAGGCGTGCTGTCCCGCATGATCCTCGACGATCCCGAGCTGCCCGGTGTCGCGGCGGTGTTGTTCGACGAGTTCCACGAACGCTCGCTCGACGGCGATTTCGGGCTGGCGCTGGCGCTCGACGTGCAAAGTGCGCTGAGGCCCGACCTCAGATTGCTGGTGATGTCGGCGACGCTCGATGGCGCGCGTGTCGCAAAATTGCTGTCCGGCGCGCCGGTGATCGAGAGCGCAGGCCGCGCCTTCCCGGTCGACATCCGCTATGACGAGCGGCCGGCCGGCATCGCCATCGAGGACGCGATGGCCAGAGCGATCCGCTCGGCGCTTGCCGGGGAGGAGGGCAGCGTGCTCGCTTTCCTGCCCGGCCAGCGCGAGATCGAGCGCACCGCGGAGCGGCTGGCCGGCAAGGTCGGCGCCGACACCGATATCGTGCCGCTCTACGGCATGCTCGACAACAAGACGCAGGATGCGGCGATCAAGCCTGCGCCGCCCGGCCGCCGCAAGGTGGTGTTGGCGACGTCGATCGCCGAAACCTCCATCACCATCGACGGCGTGCGCGTCGTCATCGATTCCGGCCTGTCGCGGCTGCCGCGCTATGAGCCGGCGAGCGGCCTGACGCGGCTGGAGACGGTGCGTGCTTCGCGCGCTTCCGCCGACCAGCGCGCCGGCCGTGCCGGGCGCACGCAGCCCGGCGTCGCCATCCGGCTGTGGCGGGCCGAGCAGACGGCGGCATTGCCGGCCTTCACGCCGCCGGAAATCCTCGAGGCCGATCTTTCCGGGCTGTTGCTCGATTGCGCCGCGTTCGGCGTCGCCGATCCAACCAGCCTGTCCTTCCTCGATCTCCCGCCGGCTGCGGCGCTCACCGAGGCGAGGGCGCTGCTGCGTGCGCTCGATGCGGTCGATGCGGCAGGACGCCTGACGGAAGCCGGTGCCGCGATGCGCAGGCTGGCGCTACCGGTGCGGCTCGCCCACATGGTCGCCGAGGCGGCAAGGACCGGACAGGGGCTCGAGGCGGCGATGCTCGCCGTGCTATTGACCGAGCGTGGCCTTGGCGGCGAGGGTGCCGATCTCGAACGGCGGCTGATGCGCTTTCACGCCGAAAGATCGCCGCGTGCCACCGCTGCCCGGCAGCTGGCCGAGAGGTTGGCAAAGCAGGCTTCACCCTCCCCCTCGAGGGGAGGGTCGGCGAACGAGCCGAGCGCAGCGAGACGAGGGAGACGGGGCGGGATCGCCGATGGCGTGCCCGAACCGACCCCGCCCCGATCCGCTACGCGGATCAACCCTCCCCTCAAGGGGGAGGGCAGCACCGCTGGCTCGCTCCTCATCCATGCCTGGCCGGATCGGGTAGCCAGGGCGGGCGGCGAGCGTGGCCGCTTCGTGCTTGCCAACGGCTCGGGCGCCATGCTCGACGCCTCCGATCCGCTGGCCGGCGAGACCTGGCTCGTCGTCGCCGACCTGCAGGGCAAGACGCAGAACGCCCGCATCACCGCGGCGGCAGCCATCGATGAGACCGATATCCGTGCCGCGCTGGCGGAAAGGATCGGGACGCGCCGCGAGGTCCGCTTCGACCGCGACAGGCGCGCGGTGCGGGTGCGCGAAACGGTTCGCCTCGGGGCCATCACGTTGTCCGAACGCATGCTGCCGGCGCCGACCGGTGCCGACGCGGATCGCGCCATCCTCGACGCCTTGCGCGAACACGGCCTGTCCCTGTTGCCGTGGACCAGGGAGGCGGAGACGTTGCGGCAGCGGCTCGGATGGCTGCATCGCGGCCTCGGCGCGCCATGGCCCGATGTCTCCGATGCCGCGCTCGTCGAGCGCCTCGACGACTGGCTGCTGCCATTCCTTTCCGGCGCCACAGCCTTTACGGCGATTGATCCTAGCGTGCTTTCGCAAGGCCTGATGACGCTGGTGCCGCACGAATTGCAGCGCAAGATCGACACATTGGCGCCGACCCATTTCGACGCGCCGTCGGGCAGCCGGCTGCCGATCCGCTATGACGGCGAATGGCCGGTGCTGGCGGCGCGCGTGCAGGAGCTGTTCGGCCTCGACCGGCATCCGGCGATCGCCAACGGCACTGTGCCGCTGACCCTCGAATTGCTGTCGCCGGCGCACCGGCCGATCCAGACGACGCGCGACCTGCCCGGCTTCTGGCGCGGCTCCTGGGCCGATGTGCGGGCAGAGATGCGTGGCCGCTATCCCAGGCATGTCTGGCCGGAGAACCCGCTTCTCGCCGCCGCCACCAGCCGCGCGAAGCCGCGCGGTACCTGATGCTTCCCGGACCATGACCACAACCCGAAGGTCCGCGTCAGCGGAAGGTGGTCCCGGTTTTCGGAAAGACCTCCAGCGGTTTCCCCTCTATAATCCCGCCATGATAAACATTCTGCACGCGCCCGACTTCCAGCAAAGCCAGCGGCTGCGCCTCAACACGCTGATCAGGCTGCGCTGGCTTGCCATTGTCGGCCAGAGCCTGACCGTGCTTGTCGTCGCCTACGGGCTGAAATTTCCGCTGCCGGTCAGCATGTGTTTTGCGCTGATCGCTTGTTCGGCCTGGATGAACCTGTTGCTGACCTTCCGCTATCCGGCGGCGCATCGGCTTACCCCGTTCTCGGCCTTTGCCATCCTGACCTTCGACAGCCTGCAGCTTGCCGGCCTGCTCTACATGACCGGCGGCCTTACCAATCCGTTTTCGCTGCTGATGACCGTGCCCGTCGTCGTCTCGGCGACGTCGCTGCCGCTGCGCTTGACGGCTCTGCTCGGCGCGCTGGTGATCGTGGCGGCGACGCTGCTGGTCTTCTACCACCTGCCGCTGCCCTGGCATGAGGGGGCGCCATTGGCGATGCCGTTCATCTATGTCGCCGGCATCTGGATGGCGGTGTTCTGCTCCATCGCCTTTACCGCGATCTATGCCTTCCGGGTGGCAGAGGAGGCGCGGCTGCTTGCCAAGGCGCTTGCCGCCACGGAATTGGTGCTGCAGCGAGAACAGCATCTCTCGGCCCTCGACGGCCTCGCCGCGGCCGCCGCGCACGAACTCGGCACGCCGCTCGCCACCATCACGCTTGTCGCCAAGGAGATGGAGAAGGCGCTTGGCGAAGATCCGAAATACGGCGAGGACGTGAAGCTGCTGCGTTCGCAGAGCGAGCGCTGCCGCGAAATCCTGAAGCGCCTGACCAGCCTTTCCTCCGAGAGCGAAGTGCACCTCTCGCGCCTGCCGCTGACCTCGCTGGTCGAGGAAGTGACGGCACCGCACCGCGATTTCGGCATTTCGATCAAGCTTCGGCCGGGCGAGCGCATCGGCCCGGAACCGGTGGGCCGGCGCAATCCCGGCGTCATTTACGGGCTCGGCAATTTGGTCGAGAACGCTGTCGACTTCGCCCGCAAGAACGTCACCATACGCTGGAAGTGGAACGAGGCCGCCGTCAGCTTCTCGATCATCGACGACGGGCCGGGCTTTCCGCCGGAGATCATCGACCGTATCGGCGAACCCTATATGTCGACCCGACAAGGCACCGAAGCCGGCGGCGGCCTCGGCCTCGGCCTATTCATCGCCAAGACCTTGCTCGAACGCTCTGGCGCGACGCTCGATTTCCGCAATTCGAGCGAGCCCGGCGAGGGCGCTATCGTGCAGATATCGTGGCCGCGCAGCGTCTTCCTTAATCCCGAGCAGGCTTCGGCCACCATGTTCGACACGGCCTAAATTGGACAATAGCGTTGCGAAACTATATTTGCGTAAAAATCAGGCAGCAGGATTTTCAGCACGATGAGTACTGACGAAACGATTGGCGCAATGGTCGAAGGCGAGGACACCTCGCTGCTGATCGTGGACGACGACAGGCCGTTCCTGACGCGGCTTGCCCGCGCCATGGAAACCAGGGGTTTCGTGGTCGAGACGGCGGAGAGCGTCGAGGAGGCGGTTGCCAAGGCGCGCGCCAATCCGCCGGCCTATGCGGTGGTCGACATGCGGCTGGCCGACGGCAACGGCCTCGACGTCGTCGCTGCCATTCGCGAGAAGCGCGACGATGCTCGCGCCATAATCCTTACAGGCTATGGCAACATCGCCACTGCGGTGACGGCGGTAAAGCTCGGCGCCATCGACTATCTATCGAAGCCGGCCGATGCCGACGACATCTTTGCAGCCCTGACCCGCACGGCGGGCGAACGTGCCGCGCCGCCGGAAAATCCAATGTCGGCTGATCGCGTGCGCTGGGAACACATCCAGCGCGTCTACGAAATGTGCGACCGCAATGTCTCGGAAACCGCACGCCGCCTGAACATGCATCGCCGCACGCTGCAACGCATCCTCGCCAAGCGCGCGCCGCGCTAAAAGGTTCTGACTGCAGGCTTGCCCGGCCAGCGCCGTTTGCGCATCATCGCTGGGCGGTGCGTCGGACCTTGCCGCTGATACGACGGAGGCGACATGCAGGACGAAAAGCGGCTGGTCTCCATGCTGCGCGAATTCCTCGACAGCGAGGCGGCCGGCGGCCTCATCCTGATGGCTGCGGCGGCCCTGGCCCTGATCGTCGCCAATTCGCCGCTGGCCGAAGCTTATTTCTCCGCCCTCCATGCCTATCTCGGACCGCTCAGTGTCTCGCACTGGATCAATGACGGCCTGATGGCGGTGTTCTTCCTGCTGGTTGGCCTCGAGATCAAGCGCGAGATGCTCGACGGCCAGCTCTCGACCTGGCCGCGCCGCGTGCTGCCCGGCATCGCCGCCGCCGGTGGCATGGCGGTGCCGGCACTGGTCTACGTCGCCATCAACCGCAACAATCCAGCCGCTCTGTCCGGTTGGGCGATCCCGACCGCCACCGACATCGCCTTTGCGCTCGGCGTGCTGTCGCTGCTCGGCAGCCGCGTGCCGGGCTCGTTGAAGATATTCCTTACCGCGCTAGCCATCATCGACGATCTCGGCGCCGTGCTCATCATCGCGGTGTTCTATACCAGCGGCCTGTCGCTCGCCTATCTCGGCGCCGCCTTCGCCGTCATCGCGCTGCTGGTGGTGCTCAACCGCATGCGGGTGCTGACGCTGCTGCCTTATATCGTGCTTGGTGTCGTCCTGTGGGTTTTGGTTTTGAAATCGGGCGTCCATGCGACACTCGCCGGGGTCGCGCTGGCTCTCACCATACCGCTGAAGATCTCGCCGGGCAGCGGCCACGATCTCGACCATTCGCCGCTGCACCGGCTCGAACACGGCCTGCACAAGATCGTCGCCTTTTTCGTCATCCCGATTTTCGGCTTTGCCAACGCCGGCGTCTCACTCGGCGGTCTCAGCGCTGCCGCCCTGGTCGAGCCGCTGACGCTCGGCGTCGCCGCGGGTCTCGTCGCCGGCAAACTGGTCGGCGTGTTCGGGTCTTCCGCGCTTGCTATCCGGCTCGGATTTGCCGATCTGCCGGTCAATGCCGGCTGGCCGCACATGATCGGCATTTCGCTGCTCTGCGGCATAGGCTTCACCATGAGCCTGTTCATCGGCCTGCTCGCCTTCGCCAGCGAAGTCGCTCTGCAGGACGCGGTCAAGGTCGGCATCCTCGCCGGCTCCCTTATCGCCGCGCTCGTCGGCGCCGCTGTGCTGCTGGTAGCGCCGGCCGCGAGCGGGGCGGAGGAGGCGGAAGAATAATCGCGTGGCGCCTTCGGCCTGAGGCCACCGTCTCCCCGAGGGCGCTATCCGTGCGCAATCATGACGTGGCGGACTGCGGTATAGTCCTCCAGCGCATATAGCGACATGTCCTTGCCGTAGCCGGATTGTTTCAACCCGCCATGCGGCATCTCGTTGGTCAGCATGAAATGGGTGTTGATCCAGGTGCAGCCATATTGCAGGCGGGCGGCCGTCGCCATGGCGCGCGAAACATCCTTGGTCCACACCGACGACGCCAGGCCGTAGTCAGAATCATTGGCCCAGTTCACCGCTTCGTCGACTTCGGAAAAGCGGGTGACCGAGACCACCGGGCCGAACACTTCGCGGCGCACGATCTCGTCCTCCTGCAGCGCGCCGGCGACGACGGTCGGCTGGTAGAAGAAGCCGGAGCCCTCGCCCGGCTCGCCGCCCGTAGTGATCTCGATGTGCTTGAGCTCCGAGGCGCGCTCGACGAAGCTCGAGACGCGGTCACGCTGGCGACGCGAAATCAGCGGGCCGATCTCGTTTTCTGTATCATCGGGGCGATCATACTTGATGGTCGAGACCGCAGCGGAGAGGTCCGCGACGAGTTTGTCATAGATCTTCTTGCCGGCATAGATGCGGCAGGCGGCGGTGCAATCCTGGCCGGCATTGTAATAGCCGAAGGCGCGCAGGCCGTTGACCACCGCACCGAGTTCGGCGTCGTCGAAGACGATGACCGGCGCCTTGCCGCCGAGCTCGAGATGTGTGCGCTTGACCGATTTAGCGGCGGCCTGCAGCACCTTCTTGCCGGTGGCGACGTCGCCGGTGATCGAGATCATGTTGACCTTCGGATGGTTGATCAGCGTGTTGCCGACGCTGTCGCCGCGGCCGAGCACGACGTTGACGACGCCTTCCGGCAGGATCTCGACAAGGATTTTCGCCAGCTTCAGCGCGGTCAGCGGCGTCTGTTCCGACGGCTTGAAGACGACCGTGTTGCCGCCGGCAATCGCCGGCGCCAGCTTCCAGGCCATCATCATCAGCGGATAGTTCCACGGCGCGATCGAGGCCACAACGCCGATGGCGTCGCGGCGGACCATCGAGGTGTGGCCGGGAATGTATTCGCCGGCGACCTGGCCAGGCATCGAGCGGACCGCGCCGGCAAAGAAACGGTAGCAGTCGACGATCGCCGGGATCTCGTCATTGAGCACGGCATTGATCGGCTTGCCGCAGTTCAGCGCCTCGACCGCCGCGAAATCCTTTGCCGCAGCCTCGATGCGATCGGCGATCTTCAGGAGATAGCCGGCGCGCTGCGCCGGTGTTGTGCGGGACCAGGTGACGAAGGCTTTTTCGGCGGCAAGTACGGCCGCCTCGATCTGCACCGGGCTGGCCTCGGGCAGATTGAGGATGGTCGCCCCGGTCTTCGGGTTGAGGATCGGTTCCTCGGTCTCGGTGCCTTTTTCGAATTTCGAGCCGATCAGCATCTGCGTGTCCATGGAAGTCTCTCCCTTATGAACGAGATCATTTGCCCGAACCGGCGATCTGGTCGCCGTCGCGGGTCAGGTAATAGGCAGCGAGGATGGGAAGCAGCGTCACCAGCACCACGACCATGGCTACGACATTGGTGACCGGACGCTGGCGCGGACGGATCAATTCCTCCAGCATCCAGATCGGCACCGTCTGCTGCTGGCCGGCGGTGAAGGTGGTGACGATGACCTCGTCGAAGGACAGCGCAAAGGCAAGCATGCCGCCGGCCAGCAGCGCGGTTGCGATGTTGGGCAGCACGACATGCCGAAAGGTCTGGAAACCATCGGCGCCGAGGTCCATCGACGCCTCGATCATCGAGCCGGACGTGCGGCGGAAACGGGCGACCGCATTGTTGTAGACGACGACCACGCAGAAGGTGGCGTGGCCGAGCACGATCGTCCAGAACGAGAACGGGATTTCGGCCAGCGCGAAGGCTGAGCGCAGCGCGATGCCGGTGATGATGCCGGGCAGCGCGATGGGCAGGATGACCAGCAGCGAGATGGTTTCGCGGCCGAAGAATTTTGTGCGCGACACGGCAGCGGCGCACAGCGTGCCGAGGACCAGCGCGATGGCGGTCGAGATCGCCGCGACCCGCACCGACAGCGATAGCGCCTGCCAGACGTCGGGGCGATTCCAGGTGACGGCGAACCATTGCGTGGTCAGGCCCGGCGGCGGCCAGACGAAGCTCTTCTCCTCGGTGGTGAAGGCATAGACGAAGATCAGCAGAATCGGCAAATGCAGGAAAAGCAGGCCGCCGGTGGCAGCGAGCTTCAGGCCGATCGGCGCGGATGGGCCACGGTCAGAGCGCATCGAAGGCCCCCATGCGCTTGGCGCCCCAGAGGTAGAAGCCCATGATGACGATAGGCACCACGGTAAAGGCGGCGGCGAGCGGGATGTTTCCGGCGGTGCCTTGCTGCGAATAAACGGCCTGGCCGATGAACAGCCGCGAGGTGCCGATGATCTGTGGGATGATGTAGTCGCCGAGCGTCAGCGAGAAGGTGAAGATCGAGCCGGCGACGATGCCGGGCAGCGCCAGCGGGAACAGCACGTTGCGGAAGGTCTGCCCGGGCGAGGCACCGAGATCGGACGAAGCCTCGACCAAATTGCCCGGCACGCGCTCGAGTGCGGCCTGCACCGGCAGGATCATGAACGGCAGCCAGACATAGACGAAGACGATGAAGGTGCCGGTTGAGGAGACCGACAGCGAGTTGCCGCCGACGACCGGCAGCGACAGCCAGGCGTCGAGCAGCCACAGAAGATGCAATTTGGCCAGTAGCCACGTCAGGATGCCTTCCTTGGCGAGGATCAGCTTCCAGGCATAGATCTTGACCAGGTAGCTCGACCACAGCGGCAGCATGACGCCGAGATAAAACAGCGCCTTCCAGCGGCCGCGCGCATAGCGCGCCGCGTAATAGGCGATGGGAAAGGCGATGACCGCCGCCGCCAGCGTCACCAGCGCCGCCATCGTCACCGTGCGCAGGATGATGTCGAGATTGGCGGCCTGCAGCAGGTCGCCATAAGTCTTCAGCGTGAACTGCCGGTTGATCAGGCCGGAGAACTCGTCGATCGAAAAGAAGCTCTGCAAAAGCAGTGCGAAGAGTGAGCCGATATAGACGATGCCGAGCCACAGGACCGGCGGCAGCAGCATGAGCAGAAGCAGGAATTGCGGCCGGCGCCAGAAGAGGTCGGAGAGCGCGCCACGCAGGCCGCCGCTGCCCGGCAGGATGGCGGGCGCCGTGGCCCGCGGCATGGCAGCGTCCAGGCTCATCCGAGATCGTCCATCAGATGTAACTGCTCGCGGTTGAAGGTGAGCACCACCGCCTCGCCTTCCCGGGGCAAGGCAGCACCCGCCGGCACGATGGCATGCAGCCGCAAGCCCTCTGCATCGAATGCCAGTCTTGTCGTGGCGCCGAGATAATTGGTCGACACGAGGCGGGCGGCAACGCCGTCGCCCTTGGCCGCCCGGCCGATGCGAATGGATTCGGGCCGCAGGCTGCCCCAGCGATGCTGGCCGGCATAGCGCTGGACGAAATCCGGCGGCAACACGTTGGACGAGCCGACGAAATCGGCGACGAAGCGGGTCTTGGGGCGCTGGTAGATGTCTTCCGGCGTGCCGATCTGCATGATCTTGCCATCGTTGAACACTGCGACGCGGTCGGCCATCGACAGCGCTTCGCCCTGGTCGTGGGTGACGAACACGAAGGTGATGCCAAGCGCCTTCTGCAGCGATTTCAACTCCTCCTGCATGTTTTCGCGAAGCTTGAGGTCGAGCGCGCCGAGCGGCTCGTCGAGCAGCAGCACCTTGGGCTGGTTGACCAGCGCCCGGGCGAGCGCGACGCGCTGGCGCTGGCCGCCGGAAAGCTGGCCAGGGCGACGCGCGCCGTAGCCGGGAAGCCGCACCAGCGCCAGCGCGTCTTCCGCCGCCTTTTGCCGCTCCGGTCTGCCGATGCCTTTGACCATCAGCCCATAGGCGACGTTGTCGAGCACGTTGAGATGCGGGAACAGCGCATAATCCTGGAACACGGTGTTGACGTTGCGGCGATAGGGCGGCACGCCCTCGGCGCGTTCGCCGAAGATCGAGATCGACCCCGCCGTCGGCTGCTCGAAACCGGCAATGAGGCGCAGGCACGTCGTCTTGCCCGAGCCGGAAGGCCCGAGCATGGCGAAGAACTCGCCCGGCACGATGTCGAGATCGACCGCGTCGACCGCACGCACGCTGCCGAAATGGCGGGAGACTTTTTGGAAGGAAACGGCGGAGGTCATGGGGCTGTCCTGATCTGTCAGGCTCATCAAATTTTTCATGCGGTTGCGCCGCCCCTCATCCGCCTGCCGGCACCTTCTCCCCGTATGGTGGACGGGGAGAAGGGAGACGCTCCAACGCTGGCGGCGGCCCCCCGTTCTTCACCGGGAGAGGGTAAGGGTGACGGGCAGCGCCGGGCTTCGTAGGTGAGGCGAACTCACCGCCCGCCGATGACGCCGATATAGTCCGACACCCAGCGGTAGTAGGGCACGCACTGGTCGTTCTGGGTGGCGCATTTCGAGACCGGCGTCTTCCAGAACTTGATCTTGTCGAAATTGTCGTAGCCGTTGGTCTTGCAGCCGTCTTCGCCGAGCAGTTCGTTGCCCTTGCAGGCGGCGGGCACCACCGGCAGCGAACCGAACCAGGCGGAGACGTCGCCCTGCACTTTCGGCGACAGCGAATGCTCCATCCACATGTAGGCGCAGTTCGGGTGGGCAGCGTCGGCCTCCATCATCGTGGTGTCGGCCCAGCCGGTAACGCCCTCCTCGGGGATGGTCGAGGCGACCGGCTTCTTGGCCGCGATCAGCGTGTTGACCTGGTAGGGCCAGGAGCCGGAGGCGACGACGCCTTCGTTCTGGAAATCGTCGACCTGGATGGCGGCGTCGTGCCAATACCGTCCGACCAGCGTACGCTGGACCCGCAGAAGGTCGAGCGCGGCCTTGTACTGGTCCTCGGTCAGTTCGTACGGATCCTTGATGCCGAGCTCCGGCTTGTGGGCCATCAGGTAATTGGCGGCATCGGCGATGTGGATGGGCCCGTCATAGGCCTGGACGCGGCCCTTGTTCGACTTGCCGTCGGGAAGCTTCATTTCCTCGAAGACCACGTTCCAGCTCTTCGGCGCCTCCTTGAACACTTCGGTGTTGTACATCAGCACGTTCGGCCCCCACTGATAGGGGACGCCGTAATGGACTCCGCCGACGGTGAACCAGGGCGCATCCTTCAGCCGGTCGTCGACCGTCTTCCAGCTCGGTATGAGGTCAGTGTTGATCGGCTGGACGCGCTTGCCGGCGACAAGGCGCAGCGAAGCGTCGCCCGAGGCGGTGACGAGATCGAAGCCGCCCTCGTTCATCAGCGAGACCATCTCGTCGGAGGTGTTGGCGGTCTTGACGTTGACCTTGCAGCCGGTTTCCTTCTCGAACGAAGTGACCCAATCATAGGCCTTGTCGGTTTCGCCGCGCTCGATATAGCCCGGCCAGGCGACGATATTGACCTCGCCTTCGCCTTTGCCGAGCTCCTTGACCTGGGCGATGGCCTGGCCGGAGAAGCTCAGCGCGACCGTCAAGGCAGTGCATGATTTCAGCAATGAATTCATCGTCGATCTCCCATTTTTGCATGACCTCGAAACCGGTTTCGGTTTTCGGAAGAAGATCATGCGCCCGTTCAAAGACGTTGGATGCGCGGCTCTGAGGGCCGTGCTCCGGCGGCAGCTTTGTTCCCTGACCGAAAAGTGCTGCGAAATTTCCGGTTTCGCAAATTCATTTATCAGAAAGCCGATATCGATTTTTCCGATACGTCAGCGGCCAATCTTCTCGGGCCGTTGGCGCACCATGCGTTGCGACTGGGCAAGTCCGATGAAGTCGCGCGCCGCCTGCGGCAGACCGGAGCCGCGCCGCCAGACCATGCCGACCTGGACGACCGGCAACGACCCCGAAATATCGCGCGATTCGATGCGGTCGCCTTCCAGCGACCATGGCCGGTAGACGAGATCGGGCAGCAGCGCCACGCCGGCGCCGGTAGCGACGAGGCTGCGCACCGCTTCGACCGAGCGGGTGCGGAAGGCGACATGCGGCTTGGCGCCGATTGCCGTCAGCAGCTTTCCGGTATTCTCCTCGATCTCGTCGACGGTCAGCATGATCAGCGGTTCCGAGGCGATGTCGCCGATGCCGATGATGTCGGCACCGGCCAAGGGGTGGCCGAGCGGCAGCCACAGCCGATAGGCCGAGACTTCGAGGATTTCGGACTGCAGCGCGGTGCGGTCGCGCAGGTTCGAGGTGACCATGACGGCAATGTCGAGCTTGCCGCCGATCAACAGATGCTCGAGATAATCGCCATTGTCCTCGATCGCCGAGACCTCGACACCCGGATAGGCGCGGCGGTAGCGGGCAAGAAGATCGGAAAGCACATAGCCAGCGACCAACGAGGTGACGCCAAGTTGCAGCCGCCCGCTTGCCGCGATCCGTTCACCGAAGAAGGCGCGGCGCGCATCGGAAACGTCGGCCAGGATCTTCCTCGCATGGCGCAGGAACTGGTGGCCTTTGTGGGTGATGTTCAAGCCGCGCGGGTGGCGCTCGAACAGCTCGACGCCGAGATCGTGCTCCAGCTCCTTGATCGCTTCGGTGACCGAGGATTGCGAGATCGACAGGTTCTGGGCGGCGCCCGACACTGTGCCCTGCTCGGCCACGGCGATGAAGAACTGCAATTGGCGGATGGTGAAAGCCATGACCGGACTAAACACGGCAGAGGCGGCGCTGGGAAGTGGGTGCTGGTGCCGATCTGCCGATAGAGCTCAGCCCTCGCTTCCGCCGTCGGCAATGCTGAGCCGCGCGCCGGCCTGGACGAGGGCGGCGGCGATGTCGTGCGGCGGCGGCCGGTCGGTGGCGAGTTCGGAAAAGCCGCCGAAGCCGCAGACCTGAACAAGGCCCTGGCGGCCGAATTTGCTGTGGTCGGTGACGACTAGCGAACGCTGGCCGCGCGACAGCACCATGCGGGCGAATTCGGCCTCTTCCAGATCATAGTCCATGACGCCGGTGACGGCATCGACCGCACCGGTCGATATCACTGCATGGTTGACGGAAAAGCGGCTGACGAATTCGATGGCCGAGACGCCGAAGGCAGCACCGGAATCGCTGCGCAGCTCGCCGCCGGCCATATAGACCTTGTTGCCGTTGACGGTGGCCAGTGTGCGGGCGATGTCGGAGGAGTTGGTGACGACCGTCAGCCGCCGGTGGCCGAGCAGTTCCCGGGCCAGGAAAGAGGTGGTGGTGCCGGTGTCGAGCATGATGGACTCGCCGTCGCGGATGGTGGCGGCGACCATGCGGGCAATAGCCCGCTTGGCATCGGCGTTCTCGCGCATGCGCCGCTCGAACGGCGCTTCGCCGGCAAACGACGGCAGGCTGATGGCGCCGTGCATCTTGAGGATGGAACCGTCGCTGGTCAGTGGCTTGACGTCGCGGCGTACCGTCTCCAGCGAGACGCCCAGCCGGTCGGCCAGGCTGGCAATGGTAACGGTGCCTTCCTCCTTGAGGAGGCGCAGGATTTCGCCATGCCGCTTCGAGTGGAGCATCAGTTCCATCCGGTCGGATTGTTGCACCATTGACCGGTTCTACGGCATAAATGCCACTAACTCCAGGAAATTTAGCAAAATTCGGGCAAAAAACCAGAAAACACCACAATTTCGCGTTGACAACGCCTCCACCGTGGCGCGACATTATCGCTGTGACAGGCTCGGAACGGAGGACGACGGCTGAGCCGCACGAAAAATCGCCTGCCCGAACGCCTGGGAGACTGTCGGGTGCAAGGGTGCCGAAATTCAGGATCCGCGGGGGCGGATGCCGGTGTCGAAGAACCCGGCACAAAGGGGCTCGTCGGTGCGGTGCGGGATACCGATCCCGAGATCTGCACCGACGAGATCTTCGCGCTGCCGCCATTCCTCCGTCCGATTGTCATCGCCGGCCAGCCGTGACATGCGTGGAAAATTGACCCAATGTTGGACGAGATCGTGACTGTCGAAGACCGCATCCGCGCGCTGCCTTGCTGGACCGGCAGGATCGACATTGCGCCGCTGCCGGGTGGGCTGAGCAATGCCAATTATCTGGTCAAGGACGCGGCCGGGCGGCACGTCGTACGGCTCGGCCAGGACTATCCGTTCCACCATGTCTTTCGCGAGCGCGAGATGATGACCGCGCGGGCAGCGCACGCCGCAGGCTTCGCTCCGGCCGTCCACTACACCGGACCGGGCGTCATGGTGACGGAGTATCTCGGCGCCAAGGCCTACGTCGCGCAGGACGTGCGCGCCGATCTCGGCCGCGTTGCCGCGTTGCTGCGCGGCTTCCACCGGGAGATGCCCAGTCACATCTCCGGCGCCGGCTTCATGTTCTGGGTATTCCATGTCATTCGCGACTATGCGCGCACGCTGGAGGAAGGCCGCAGCCGCAAGCTGGGCGAATTGCCACGCCTTTTGGCCCTGGCGGACGAGCTCGAGCGCGCGCAAAAACTGCTGCCGATCGTCTTCGGTCACAACGATCTTCTGCCGGCCAACATAATCGACGACGGTCACAGGCTGTGGCTCATCGACTTCGAATATGCCGGCTTCAACACCGCGATGTTCGACCTTGCCGGCGCGGCTTCGAACGCCGGCATGAGCGACGAGGAATCCTTCGCCTTCCTGACCGCCTATTTCATGAAGGAGCCGGACCCGGCGATACGGCGCTCGCACGCCGCCATGCAATGCGCGTCGCTGCTGCGCGAGGCGATGTGGGGCATGGTTTCCGAGCTCTATCTCGATGCGCCCGGTGTCGACTACGCCGCCTACGCGGACGAAAACCTGGCGCGGCTCGAAGCCGCCCTGGAAAACTACAGGACAAAATACGGGACGCGGACATGACCTTGCCCGCCCAGGCCGGGATCGTGGTCATCGGCGGTGGCATCATCGGCTGTTCGACGGCCTATCATCTGGCGCGCGACCACAAGGCCGAAATCGTGCTGCTCGAACAGGGCAAACTGACCTCGGGTTCGACCTGGCATGCTGCCGGGCTGGTCGGCCAGCTACGCTCGTCGGCGTCGATCACGCGCGTGCTCAAATATTCAGTCGATCTCTACAAGGGGCTGGAAGCCGAAACCGGCCTCGCCACCGGCTGGAAGATGACTGGCTGCCTGCGCCTCGCCACCAATGCCGACCGCTGGACGGAGTATAAGCGGCTGGCAACGACGGCCAAGAGCTTCGGCATGGACATGCATCTGCTGTCGCCGGCCGAGGTCAAGGAAATGTGGCCGCTGCTGGAAACCGGCGACCTCGTCGGCGCGTCCTGGCTGCCGACCGACGGTCAGGCAAGCCCTTCCGACATCACCCAGTCACTGGCCAAGGGCGCGCGCATGCATGGCGCAAAATTGTTCGAGGAGGTGCGGGTCACCGGCTTTGAACTGACCAACGGCCGGATCGTCAAGGTTAGGACGAACAGGGGCGATATCGCCTGCGACAAGGTGGTGAACTGCGCCGGGCAATGGGCGCGGCAGGTGGGTGCGCTGGCCGGCATCAACGTGCCGCTGCAGCCGGTGAAGCACCAGTACATCATCACCGAGAGGATCGTCGGCCTGGCGACCGACGCGCCGACAATTCGCGACCCCGATCGCCGCACCTATTTCAAGGAGGAGGTGGGCGGGTTGGTGATGGGTGGCTACGAGCCGAACCCGCAGGCGTGGACGACCGGTCTGCCCGGCGGCGATGTGCCGGACGATTGGGAGTTCCGGCTGTTCGACGATGATTACGATCATTTCGAGCAGCATATGAGCCAGGCGATCGAGCGCGTCCCGGCGCTTGCCAATGTCGGCGTCAAGCAGATGATCAACGGGCCGGAGAGCTTTACGCCGGACGGCAATTTCATCCTCGGCGTGGCGCCGGAATGCCCCAATATGTTCGTCGGCGCCGGCTTCAATGCCTTCGGCATCGCGTCCGGCGGCGGCGCCGGCTGGGCACTGGCGCAATGGGTCGTCGACGGCGAGGCGCCGCTCGATTTGTGGGTGGTCGACATCCGCCGCTTCTCCGACCTGCACCGCGACCGGAAATGGGTCGGCGACCGCACGCTGGAAGCCTACGGCAAGCACTACACGATCGGCTTCCCGCATGAGGAATATGTCAGCGGACGGCCGCGCATCGTCTCACCTTTGTACGAGCGGCTGCAAAGACATCGCGCCGTGTTCGGCTCGAAACTTGGCTGGGAGCGGCCGAACTGGTTCGCACCGGCAGGCATCGAGCCGAAGGACGTCTATTCGATGGGCCGGCAGAACTGGTTTTCACCCGTCGGCGACGAGCATCGCCATGTGCGCGAAAAGATCGGTATTTTCGACCAATCGTCGTTTGCCAAATACGAAATGACCGGAGCCGACGCGCTGAAGGCGCTGGACTGGATCTGCGCCAATGACGTCGCCAAGCCGGTCGGCCGGCTGACCTACACACAGCTCCTCAATACGCGTGGCGGCATCGAGGCCGATTTGACCGTGGCGAGGCTCGGTGAGGAAAAATTCTACATCGTCACCGGCACCGGGTTCCGCACGCACGATTTCTCCTGGATTGCCGATCATATCGGCAGGGAGTTCGACGTGACGCTGACCGACGTCACCGAGGATTTCGGCACATTGTCGCTGATGGGGCCGCGCGCACGTGATGTGCTGTCGGCGGTGACCGATGCTGACGTCTCGAATGCCGCCTTTCCGTTCGGCCATGTTCGCGAGATCGCCATTGCCGGCCACGCCGTGCGGGCACTGCGCGTCACCTATGTTGGCGAACTAGGCTGGGAATTGCATGCGCCGATCGCGGCGACAGGCGAGGTTTTCGACGCGCTGATGGCGGCGGGCGCTACCCACGACATCCGCCCGGTCGGCTACCGGGCGCTGGAATCGCTGCGGCTGGAAAAAGGCTACCGCGCCTGGGGCGCCGACATCACGCCCAACGACACGCCGCAGGAGGCCGGCCTCGGCTGGGCGGTGAAGCTCAGGAAAAACACCGATTTCCTCGGCCGGCGGGCGCTTGAAAAGCTCGGTGGCTCGACGCTCAGGAAACGCTTTGCCGGCTTCACTGTCGACGATCCCGACGTCGTGCTGCTCGGGCGCGAGACCATCCTGCGCAACGGCGAGGCGGTCGGTTATCTCACCAGCGGCGGCTATGGCTACACCATCGGCAAGAACATCGGCTACGGCTATGTGCGCAATGCCTATGGCGTCAGCGATGATTTCCTCACCTCCGGCGACTACGAGCTGGTTGTGGCAATGGAACGGACGCCGGCGAAGATTCACCTCGAGCCGCTTTACGATCCGGCAGGAGTAAAGGTGAAGGCGTAGAGCCTTCCGATTTCAGCCTCAGTTCACGATGAGCACCAGCCCCCGGCTAGGCACCGTATCGGCCTCGCCTGGCATCGAGACATAGGGCGGCGTCTCCTCGGCGCGGGTGACGATGCCTTGCGCCTCGAGCTCGGCGATCCGCGCGGCAAAACCCATGTCCCACAGAGTGTTCTTCACCGTCAGCACGATCACTCCGCCCGGCCGGCAGATGCGGATCAGCTCGTCCAGACCCTCGGCTCCGACATGGCCCGACGTGAAGACGCCGGCTGAGATGATCCCGGCATAGGCATCATCCACGAAGGGGAGCGGCCCGCCAAGCGCCAGGCAGTGAAGCGCCGAATAGACGCCCTTTCGCGCCGCTTGCGCCAGCATTCCTTCCGAGATGTCGAGCGCCTCGACCTGCGGATAACCGGTAATGGCGAGCCACTCGCCGATGAGCCCGGTGCCGGCGCCGGCATCGAGCAGAGGTGCGGCGCCGCGCGGCAGATGGCGGGCCAGCAAGGCAAGGCAGATGGTGGGATGGCGATAGCCGGCCGCCGACATGTCGGCGTCGTAAGTGCCGGCCCAGCTGTCGTAGAGCGCGGCTACGTCTTCCGGCCGCTTCGCCGCATAGGCTGCGGCGAGTGCGCTCTGCTGTTTGCTGTCCGTCATTGCTGTTCCGTCGCCTGGTATTGATCCGCTACGCGATGATAGCCAAACGGCGAAAACTGTGGAACCGTCGTCGCGACAATAAAGATGGGAAAAGGAGCGAAAGCCATGGCGGATGAGCAGGCACGCGCCGCGCTTGCGGCCATTCCGATGCTGGCCGGCTATGACGGCCCGCTGGAGCGGCTCGGCGGCCTGACCAACCTCGTCTTCAGGGGTAAGGATTTCTGCCTGCGTATCCCCGGCAAGGGTACCGAGGAATACATTAACCGCGCCAACGAGGCAGTGGCGGCCCGGGAAGCGGCAAAGGCCGGCGTCAGCCCGGAAGTGCTGCATGTCGATGCCGAGACGGGCGTGCTGGTGACCCGCTTCATCGCCGGCGCCGAGACGATGTCGCCGGAAAAATTCAAGACCCGAGCGGGCAGCCCGGCACGCGCCGGCAAGGCCTTTCGCAAGCTGCACACATCCGGCGCGGTGTTCCCCTTCCGCTTCGAGCTGTTTGCGATGATCGACGATTATCTGAAAGTGCTGTCAACCAAGGACGTCGCGCTGCCTGCCGGCTACCACGATGTGGTCCGCGAGGCGGAGGCAGTGCGCTCAGCACTTGCGGCTCAACCTCTGCCGATCGTCGCCTGCCACTGCGACCCGCTCTGCGAAAACTTTCTCGATACGGGCGACAGGATGTGGATCGTCGACTGGGAATATTCCGGCATGAACGATCCGCTCTGGGATCTCGGCGACCTCAGCGTCGAAGGGCAATTCGACGCCGCGCAGGACGAGGAAATGATGCTGGCCTATTTCGGCGGCGAGCCGAGACCGGCGGAGCGCGCCCGCATCGTCATCTACAAGGCGATGTGCGACCTTTTGTGGACGCTGTGGGGACTGATCCAGCTTGCCAACAAAAATCCGGCCGACGACTTTCGCGCCTATGCAGACGGCCGGTTTGCGCGCTGCAAGGCACTGATGGAGATGCCGGAATTTTCGCGGCATCTCGCGGCGGTGCGCCGGGGTTAATTCACACCCTTCGGTACGTTTTCGGGCGGTACCGTGTCGACCACCTTCTGGCGGTGGAAGATGAACAGGCCGGCCAGCACGACGATGGCCGAGCCGATCAGGATGCGCGGCCCAGGCACATCGCCGAAGAAGGCGAGGCCGAAGACCACTGCCCACAACAGCAGGCTGTAATGCAGCGGCGCCAAGGTCGAGGCCGGCGCCAGCTTCAACGCCCTGGTGATCATCAGATGCGCGCCGCAGGAGACGATGCCGAGAAGCAGCATGGCGCCGCAATCGAGCGAGGACGGCGTCCTCCAGCTGCCGAGGGTCAGCGCAGCGCCGACCAGCAGCGTGCCGATGGTTTGCCAGGTGACCAGCGAAGTGTCGCTGGTGCCGCGCAGCCGCCGATTGAGGATGATGGCGAAGGCAAAGGAAATGCTGCCGGCGAGCGCGAACATCGAGGACAGCGAGAACGCGGCCGACGACGGCTTCAGCATGATCAGCACGCCGCAGAAACCGACCAGGATAGCCGCCCAGCGGCGCCAGCCGACCCTTTCGCCGAGCAAAAAGTGCGACAGCGCCGCGACGTAGATCGGCCCGGCCATGTAGAAGCTCATCACATCGGCGAGCGGCAGATAGACGACCGCCGCGTAGAACAGCGCCGTATCAAGCGTCGTCATCACCACGCGCAGCAGCTGCAGCTCCGGCCGCTCCATGAGAAACAGCTTGGCCGCCCCTTGATGTGCAATCATCGGCCCGAGTATGAAAAACGCGCCGATCGAGCGGATCAGCACGACCTGGCCGACGGAAAAACTGGCGACCAGCCACTTGCCCATCGCATCGTTCAGCGCAAACAGGAAGTCGCCGGCGAGCATCAGCAGGATGCCGGCCAGCAGCACGTTCCTGATCGTCGAATTCTGGGCTGCGGGCTGCGCCATTCCGTTACCGGTTCCTCGCCGTGGGGTACGGTGACCCGCGTCGTAGTCGCAAGCTGCGGCCATGACGAGGCGAAAATCGAGAATTCGGTAAGACCAGCGCCGGAAATCGGCTGGACTAATGCATGTCGCGCAAAAGTGTGCAGCGGTTTTGCGACAACGACATGCATCAACACAGGAACTTAAGCGCGTCGCATGAGGCCGGTCGAGCGCGACGCGCTTTAAGCGTGACGCCGGTTCACCGTGCCCGGCCTTCCGGCGATCAAAAGCCGCGTGTCCTGCCGGCTGCGCTCGGCCACCACCTTGCCCCTGGCAATGACGCAGAGACGCTCTGGGCGCAGCCGCAGCGCCTCGACTGGGTTGCCGGCATCGAGAACGACCAGGCTGGCGCGCTTGCCGACCGCCAGGCCAAGGTGGTCGAGGCCCATGATGGCGGCATTGACGTTGGTGACCATGTCGAAGCAGCGCGCCATCTCGGCCGGGCTCGACATCTGGGCGACATGCAGGCCCATGAAGGCGACGTCGAGCATGTCGGCGGTGCCCAGCGAATACCAGGGGTCGAGCACGCAATCCTGGCCCCAGCCGACGCGGATGCCGTGCGCCAGCATCTCCTTGACCCGCGTTAGCCCGCGGCGCTTGGGAAAGGTGTCGTGGCGGCCCTGCAGCATGATGTTGATCAGCGGATTGGGGATCGCCGAAACGCCGGCCTCGGCAATCAGCGGCAATAGCTTCGAAACGTAGTAATTATCCATCGAATGCATCGATGTCAGGTGCGAGCCGGCCACTCTGCCCTGCAACCCGAGCCGCTGCGTCTCATAGGCCAACTGCTCGATGTGGCGCGATAGCGGATCGTCGGTCTCGTCGCAATGCAAGTCGACCATCAGGCCGCGTTTGGCCGCGATCTCGCAGAGCTCGGTGACGGAGCGCGTGCCGTCGGCCATTGTGCGCTCGAAATGCGGAATGCCGCCGACTACATCGACGCCTATGTCGAGCGCCCGGATGGTGTTGCTGCGCGCCGTCGGCGAGCGATAGAAACCGTCCTGCGGGAAGGCGACCAATTGCAGGTCGATATAGGGGGCAACGGTCTTCTTCACGTCGAGCAGCGCTTCGACCGCCAGCAGGCGGTCGTCGCAAACATCGACATGGGTTCGGATCGCGAGCAGGCCCATCGACACCGCCCAGTCGCAATAGGCAAGCGCACGGTCGCGCACCGCCTCATGGGTCAGAAGCGGCTTCAGCTCGCCCCACAGCGAAATGCCTTCGAGCAACGTGCCCGAGACATTGATGCGCGGAATGCCGAGCGAAAGCGTTGCGTCCATATGGAAATGCGGATCGACGAAAGGCGGCGAGACCAGATTGCCACGGGCATCGATCGCCGTGCCGGCGCTGACGTTCAGCTCGGGCTCTATCGCTGCGATCGTTTCGCCGACGATACCGATGTCGGCGATCCTGCCGTCGGGCAGCGTGCCGCCGCGCACCACAAGGTCGAAATCCATCTATCGTTACCCCTTTGAAGAGTATGCCTATTCCGGCACGTACCGCACCGCCCCCTTGGCGGCACTTGTCGCCATCGCCGCATAGGCGCGCAAGGCCGTCGTCACCTTGCGCTTGCGCTTTTCCTCGGGCTTCCAGGCAGTTGGTCCCTTCGCCTCCATCGCCGCACGACGGGCGGCGAGCTCCGCGTCGCCGACAGCAAGCCTGATGGTGCGGTTGGGGATGTCGATCTCGATCGTGTCGCCTTCCCTGACCAGCCCGATCAGACCGCCTTCCGCGGCTTCCGGCGAGACGTGGCCGATCGACAGGCCGGAGGTGCCGCCGGAAAAACGACCGTCGGTGATCAGTGCGCAGGCTTTGCCGAGGCCCTTCGATTTGAGATAGCTGGTTGGATAGAGCATTTCCTGCATGCCGGGGCCGCCGCGCGGGCCTTCATAACGGATAACGACGACATCGCCGGCCTTGATCTCGTTCGACAGGATCGCCTTGACGCTGGCGTCCTGGCTTTCGAACACTCTTGCCGGACCGGTGAATTTCAGGATCGATTCATCGACACCGGCCGTCTTCACGATGCAACCGTCGAGCGCGAGATTACCTTTCAGCACGGCAAGGCCGCCGTCCCTTGAGAAAGGATGTTCGGCCGAGCGGATGACGCCCGTCTCGCGGTCGAGATCGAGCTCGTTCCAGCGGCGGTCCTGGCTGAAGGCGACCTGCGTCGGCACGCCGCCGGGTGCCGCGAGGAAGAAGTCGCGGACGTTCTGGCTGCTCGTGCGCGAAATATCCCAGTGGTCGAGCGCTTCGCCGAGGCTTGCGGTGTGCACCGTCGGCAGGTCGCGGTTGATCAGCCCGGCGCTATCCAGCTGGCCGAGGATCGCCATTATGCCGCCGGCGCGGTGGACGTCCTCCATGTGGACGTCGGCCTTGGCCGGCGCCACCTTGCATAGCACCGGCACCCGCCGCGACAGCCGGTCGATGTCCTCCATTGTGAAGTCGACCTCGCCCTCATGTGCCGCGGCGAGGATGTGCAGCACGGTGTTGGTCGAGCCGCCCATGGCGATATCGAGCGTCATGGCGTTCTCGAAGGCGCCCTTCGACGCGATGCCGCGCGGTAGCGCGGTGTCGTCGTCCTGCTCGTAATAGCGCTGGGCGAGATCGACGATCAGATGGCCGGCCTCGACGAACAGCCGCTTGCGGTCGGCATGCGTCGCCAGCGTCGAGCCGTTGCCGGGCAGCGACAGGCCGAGCGCCTCGGTCAGGCAGTTCATCGAATTGGCGGTGAACATGCCCGAGCACGAGCCGCAGGTCGGACAGGCCGATCGCTCGATGATCTTGACGTCCTCGTCGGACACCTTGTCGTCAGCGGCCGCGACCATGGCGTCGACCAGGTCAAGCGCCTGGCTTTTGCCGGCGAGCACCACCTTGCCGGCCTCCATCGGTCCGCCGGAGACGAAGACGGTCGGGATGTTGAGGCGCAGCGACGCCATCAGCATGCCCGGCGTGATCTTGTCGCAATTCGAGATGCAGACCATGGCGTCGGCGCAATGCGCGTTGACCATATATTCGACCGAGTCGGCGATCAATTCTCGCGACGGCAGCGAATAGAGCATGCCGTCATGGCCCATGGCGATGCCGTCGTCGACGGCTATGGTGTTGAATTCCTTGGCGACGCCGCCGGCCTTTTCGATCTCGCGGGCAACCAGCTGGCCTAGGTCCTTCAGATGGACATGGCCGGGCACGAACTGGGTGAAGGAATTGACCACGGCGATGATCGGTTTGCCGAAATCCGAATCCTTCATGCCGGTGGCGCGCCACAGGCCGCGGGCGCCGGCCATGTTGCGGCCATGGGTGGTGGTGCGGGAACGGTAGGCGGGCATTGAACTGTCCTTGCTGTCTGCTCGCGCCGCACAGGCGCGGAAAACCGGAATTGAGCCGCAGGCCTTATAGACGCCAAGCTCTGGTCTGGCCACAATTTTGCGCTGCGCCAGGGTGCCGATCGAGCGCCAGCCAAAGACGCAGCCGGTCCAGGCCGTAAAAAAGTCAGAGGTGCTGTCGGATCGGGTTTCGCTCGAGCGTCCTTGGGCAGACGGCGGGGCCGGGCATCAATCGCCAGCCGGCCGTTTTGCCAGTGAAAACAAAGCCAAAACCAGTCCGAGGAGCAAGAGAATGCAAAAGATCACCCCCTGCCTATGGTTCGACGACCAGGCCGAGGAGGCTATGAACCATTACATCTCCATCTTCAAGAATTCGAAGGTGCTGAGCGTGATGCGCTGGCCCAAGGGCAGCGGCGATAATGAGGGCAAGGTGCTGATGGTCTCATTCGAGCTCGACGGCGTTCAGTTCCAGGCGCTCAACGGCGGGCCGCAATTCAAGTTCACCCAGGCAGTCTCGCTCTCCATCGACTGTAAGACGCAGGAAGAGGTTGACTATTTCTGGGACAGGCTCATCGCGGGCGGTGGCGAGCCCAGCCAGTGCAGCTGGCTGAAGGACAAGTTTGGCCTCTCCTGGCAGGTCGTTCCCGAGCAGTTGCCCAAGCTGCTACTGGACCCCGACAGGGAAAAGGCTGGCCGGGTGATGCAGGCGATGATGCAGATGAGCAAAATCGACATCGCCAAGATCGAAGAGGCTGCCAGGGGGTGAACATCGTCCAAGTCGGCGCTGCCCCCTCATCGCCCTGCCGGGCACGTCTCCCCGCAAGTGACGGGGAGAAGGGGCTAGCCGCCGCCTTGGCGCCGTTTCTGTAACGCTGGCGATTGGCGAAACGGTCCATGAGAGCGCCCCTATCCCCGTCACCTACGGGAGAGAATGCCGGCAGGTGAGGGGCAGCGCAAACGCCCGGACTGTTAAATGGCGAAATTCAACCTGAAGCGATTGCCCTCTGAAGCGATTGCTCTTGAGATAGCGCATCAGGCCGCTCTGTCGCGGACCTGATAATCCTTTACCGCCGCAAAGCGGATCGCCTTCCAGCGCTCGGCCTCGTAGTTGAGCGAGAAGGCGTGCTGGGCGAGGAACACCGGATCGTTGTCGAGGTCGCGGGCAATGTCGCCGCGATGCGCCTCGATGAAGCGCTGGAGCTCGGCCTTATCGTCGGCCGAGATCCAGCGGCAGACCGAAAAGCGCGACATCTCGAAATCGACCGGCAGTGTGTATTCGAAGTTCAGGCGCTCTTTCAAGACATCGAGCTGCAGGGCGCCGACGACGCCGACGATGGCCGGCGAGCCGTCCTCCGGCGAGAACAATTGCACGACGCCTTCCTCGGCCATCTGGTGCAGCGCCTCCTTGAGCTTCTTGGCCTTCATCGCGTCGCCGAGGCGGACGCGGCGCAGGATTTCCGGCGCGAAATTCGGCACGCCGCGAAACAGGATCTCCTCGCCTTCGGTCAGCGTGTCGCCGATGCGCAGCGTGCCGTGGTTGGGAATACCGACGACGTCGCCGGCAAACGCCTCGTCGGCGGTGACGCGGGTGCGGGCGAAGAAGAATTGCGGCGCCGACAGGCTCATCGGCTTTCCCGTGCGCACCAGCTTGGCCTTCATGCCGCGCTCGAGCTTGCCGGAGCAGACACGGACGAAAGCGATACGGTCGCGGTGGTTGGGGTCCATATTGGCCTGGATCTTGAAGACGAAGGAGGTCATCTTGTCCTCGGTCGCCTCGACCTTGCGGCTATCAGCCTCCTGCGCGCGCGGCGGCGGCCCATAGGCGCCGAGCGCCTCGATCAGGTCGCGCACGCCGTAATTGCGCAGCGCCGAGCCGAAATAGACCGGTGTCAGATGGCCTTCGCGGAAGGCTTCCAGATCGAGCGGGCGGCAGGCCGCGCGTGCCAGCTCCAGCTCCTCGATGAAGGCCTCCCGGTCGTTCTCCGGCAAGAGACCGGCGACACGGTTGGAATCGGGGCCGTTGACCGGCGTGCGCTCCTTTTCGGCGTCGCCCTTGCGAACCGCGTTCAGCGCCAGATGGTAGGTCCCGGAAAAGGTCTTGGCGCGGCCGATCGGCCAGGTGATCGGCGCGGTATCAAGCGCCAGCTTCTGCTCTATCTCGTCGAGGATGTCGAACGGGTCGCGGCTTTCTCGGTCCATCTTGTTGACGAAGGTGATGATCGGGATATCGCGCAGCCGGCAGACCTCGAACAGTTTCAACGTGCGCGGCTCGATGCCCTTGGCGGCGTCGATGACCATGACCGCGCTGTCGACCGCCGACAGCGTGCGATAAGTATCGTCGGCGAAATCCTCGTGGCCGGGCGTGTCGAGCAGGTTGAAGACAGTGTCCTCATATTCGAAGGTCATCACCGAAGTGACCACCGAAATGCCGCGCTCGCGTTCGATCTTCATCCAGTCGGACCGGGTCTGGATGCGGTCCTTCTTGGCCTTGACCTCGCCAGCAAGCTGGATCGCGCCGCCAAACAAAAGCAGCTTTTCGGTGAGCGTTGTCTTGCCGGCGTCGGGGTGAGCAATGATCGCGAAAGTGCGGCGGCGCGATACCGCTTGTTCGATGTATTCAGCCAATTTCATGGAATCCTGTCTGTGGCGCGGGCTTTTAGCAGCGCTTTCTCTGCCTGTCGACGGTTTTGGGCTAATGGGCTCGGCCGAAGGGACATGCCGGTTTGTCGTTGCGACCGAATTGACGATAGGACCCTCCTAACGAGCCAACGGCACAGATTGCGGCTGTTCAGATGAGAAGATACTCTCCCGCTATGTCCACGCTACCATGATTTGCTTCTGGTAAGGGTGGCTGGTGGCCGACGCCCCTGCCGCCGAGCCAGGTAATCGACTGGATCTCCGAGCGGTCTATGCCGATGTCGCGCAACAGGTAGTCCGGCAGTTCGTAAAGCAATGCGCGGTCACGCCGGATGCGGATGATGCGGGCTAAGGCGCGTGGAACGGCGAGACACATTTCGACGATTGCGGCGACGAACCGCGAACTATCGGGATGATCGGCGATTAAATCCGGCTCTGTATGTCCGATCAGCATGGCAATATTTCCTGTGGTTCGAGGGATGGGAGACACGGTTCCGAGATGTCGGCCGCGAAATGTTGGGAGAGCCATGCAATGGCCCTCCTGGGCGCTGCGTAACACCAGTCAAGACATGTCGTGTTCGCAGCTCACATAAGGGTTCCAGTCGGCGAACATGCCGGCCGGATTGTGCCGCCAGTGCCAGACGTGAAGCTCGTAGTAGGGGTCCACGGGATGAACGCCCACCGTCGTCTTGCGCTGGAGAGTGCGTCCGAGAAACTCGGGAACACCCTTGCCCTTCCAGTCCTTCTCGAAGACTATATATTCCATGCCAACGAGCTGCATGGAGCCGTCGGGCTCAGGTTCGTAGGTCAGCACGTCCGGTTCGCCGAGCACCAGCTTGCCGTCACCGGCACGACCGGGATGGATGAAGTGTACACCCATCGTGCCGTGCTCGTCATGTGTCGTGCATTCGAACAACTGCTGGTAACCGTCGGCTTTGGCGACCTCGATGCTGAGGTATTTGGCCGCCATCTCCCGCGACCGGTTGAGGACCGGGTCAGGTATGTCATGGGCATCCGCTGCGCCGCCGCAGAAGAATGCCGAGATTGCCACGGCGAGCACAATATCTGAAAAGAGCTTCACGATCCGTCCCTCCCTGCTAGGCCTGAGCGTAGGCGGTCGTTGGATCGAACAGGCGCTTCACCTGCGTGATCTTTGTGGCCGGGAAGCCGCTCATCTTGGCATGGCGTTGGATGATCGCTTCGTCCTTCGCGAGGTAGACGCAGAACGTTTTGTCATCCGCAACGAACGACTCCACCCACTGAATTTCCGGGCCGAGTTCGGCAAGAACAGCGTTCGAAGCCTTGGATGCCTCGCGAAGCTGCTCTCGCTCGAAAGTGCCGACCTTCGGAATGTCCCTTTCAATGATGTACTTATGCATTTTCCTAGTTTCCTTGTGTTGGGTTCAATGTCGCCGGACGGCGATCGCTGCCGATGACATCCCCGGGGCTGCTGAGCTAAAATGCTCCTTGGCCGGCCAGGCACATGAAGAATGACAGGAGGGGCGGCCAACAGTCCTTACGCCGCTCTTATCTTCTTCTGATCCTTTGCCCATTGTCGTAGGAGGGATGCTGCCAATGGGGATGTATTGCTTCGGCGACTTCGAGCTGAACGAGGAAGCTCGCGGCCTTCGCCTCGCCGGCAGGGAGATCGAGGCGCAACCTCTGGTCTTCGATTTCCTAGCCATTCTTCTGCGCCATCAGAGCCGGGCTTTGAGCAAGGAAGAGTTGCTCGAAACGCTGTGGCCGGGCGTCACGGTGACCGAAGCCTCGCTGCAGCGTGTTGCCAGCCTGGCTCGCAGCATCCTTCGCCAGGGCGGCATGGAAACGGCACTGCGCAACCTGCCGCGGTTCGGCTACCGGATGTGTCTCGATCCGCCAGCCGTTTCGGAACGAACGCCGGTTCTCCCTGATCCGTCGACTGCGCATTCGAGCGCTAGCCTGCAGATCTTGGCCGCCGCGCGGGCGGCTGCTTCGGCCAGGAAATGGTATGAGGCCGCGGCTTTGTTCGCCGAAGCGGACACTGCCGACGAGCTGGTCACCGCCGATCTCGAGGAATGGGCGCTGGCTCTGGAATGCATGGGGCGGCCGGCCGAAGCCATCCCGCCGCTGACGCGTGCCGTGAGGGCATACAGCATTGCTCGGCAAGGTTCGCGGGCCGCTGCTCCGGCAATCACACTTGCGCGGATCCACCTAGAGCGAGGAGAGCTTGCCGTCGCCAAGGGCTGGCATCAGCGCGCGGCAGCATTGATCGGCACCGCCACCGATAGCCGGGAGCACGGCCTTTGGTGTTGGATGGGGTCGCGGATCAAGGCAGCGGACGCGGAACCGGAACAGGCGCTGGCGTTTGCCGAGCAGGCCTGCGTCGTCGGCAAACATCTGGAAGATCCGGTCGTGGAGTCACTCGGCCTTGTCTATCGCGGTTTTTTCAAGCTTTGCCTTGGCGACACCCAATCCGGACTGGAAGATCAGGACGCCGCCGCCGCCCTCGGTTTGTCCAGCGACGTCGATCCGGTGGTCGGCGGAATTCTCTATTGCAACGTCCTTTGGGCCTGCCGAAATTTCGGCGACTGGTCGAGAGCAAACCAGTGGACCCTCGGTTACGAGAATTGGTGCAGGGGCCACGGGCTAGAGGATCTGTCGGGCTCGTGCCGGTTGCATCGGGCCGAGGTGCTCGGCGTGCACGGCACGCTGAAGGAAGCGGAAGCATTGGTGCGCACCGCCCTCGACCAACTTGCGCTCGATGCGCCTTGGGCGATGGGCGACGCGTTGCGTGTGTTAGGCGACATCCATCTTGCGGCAGGGGACCTCACCGAGGCGGAAGCTGCGTATCGTGGCGCCCATGCGGTCGGCTGGGACCCTCAGCCGGGCCTTGCATTGCTGCAGCTCGAGCAAGGACAGGCAGAAGCCGCGTTCAGCGCTCTCGAGCGGTCCCTGATCGGGTCCGCCTGGCCGACCTTGCAGCGTCGGGGTTTGATTCTCGCCACTCTGGCAAAGGTGGCGGCACGAACGGATCGACTGGAGCGCGCGAAGCAGGTCATCGCCGAACTGGAAACCCAGCCACAGCGCTGGCCGATGGCATCTATCCGGGCGCTCACCTCGGAAGCCAAGGCCGAGCTTTTCATACGGGAAGGCCGCTTGGCCGAAGCCATTGGAGAACTGCAAGTTGCATACTCGCGCTGGAATGAGATCGGTTCGGCGATTAATGCCGCCGACGCCCGGCTCTCGCTTGCGGCTTTGCTCATTCAACTGGGTGATCGCACCGGCGCAGAATTGGAACTTGGCACCGTGCTGACGGTCGCAAGGAAAGTCGATTCGTCACGGCTTATGCGCCGATACGAAACCTTGAAGGCGCTGCTCGGCGGCACAAATAGAGAGGCACCCGCGTAAGAAGCTGCGGCGGCGTGATAACGTCACGCCGGTTCGGCGGCATGGCTCTCGAAGGCTATCTCGGGAATCCACTCGGCAATGGCGGTACCGATCCTGTCGGCATGGTCCTCCTGCAGATAATGCGCGCCGGGTCCGAGATCGATCAACCGGCAGTTCTTCAGGCCGGCTGCGAATTCCCGTGCCGCCTGCGGCGAGACGAGGGCGCCCGGATCGCCTGAGAAAAGCAGCTTCGGGTAGGAGGAAGCCCGGAGCGCCCGATGGTCGTTCTCACTGATCGCGGCGACATCGGCGGGCTGGCCTTCGATCGGCAGGTCGCGCGGCAGCCTCAGGATCGGCTTGCGCGATCGCGGTGTCGGGAACGGCGCCCGATAAGCTGCCATTTCAGCACCGCTCATCGTGCGCAGAACCGAGGCCGGCAGCACCTTTTCGACGAAAACATTGTCTTCCAGAACAAGCTTCTCACCGATGCCAGGCGTGCGCATTGCCTTGAACAATTCGCGCGCCTGCGGACGCTGGTGGAAATCGTCCCAGCTCTCGAAGGGGCGGATGAATTCCATGAAGGCGAGGCCGAGGATCCGCTGCGGCCGCCGGGCGGCGAGATGGAAGGCAAGGGCGGTACCCCAGTCCTGCGCGACGACCACCATGTCGGTGATGCCAAGCGTCTCGATGAAAGCGTCGAGATAGCGGACGTGGTCGAAGAAGCGATAGTCGATGTCCGGCTTGCCGGATTGGCCATAGCCGATCAGGTCGGGCGCTATGCAGCGGCCGAACGGCGCTA
Source organism: Mesorhizobium sp. M0340 (assembly GCF_040321535.1). Lineage (NCBI taxonomy): Bacteria > Pseudomonadati > Pseudomonadota > Alphaproteobacteria > Hyphomicrobiales > Phyllobacteriaceae > Mesorhizobium > Mesorhizobium sp. M0340. The sequence goes on from NZ_JAMYRR010000003.1 coordinate 107,894, forward strand.
CATGCGGGATGATGTCGCGCCAGATGTAGGACGACGTCGGGTTGCCGTGCAGGAAGAGTACTGTCGGGCCAGCCGTGCCTGCCTCGACATAGGAGATGGTGGAATCGAGTATCGCGATTTGCGACCGCCGCAGCATTGTGCGGGATTGCTGCTTTTCGAATTTCGGGTTCATCGGATCAGCTCCTTTTTGCGAAGACTGTTTTGAAGACGATGTTCTTGAAGCGCTCGAGCGGTTCGGGACTGCGCTCCACCTTCATGCGCAGCATCGCGCCTTGCCAGGAACTCAAAAGGAAATCGGCGAGGTCCTCGGCATCGAATGCGTCGGTGATATCGCCGGCCGCCTGGCCCTCGGCGATGCATTCGGCGAAGGGCTTGCGCCAGCGTTCGAAAATGGCGACGAGTTGCAGCCTCAGCGCCTCACTGTGAGCCGCCGTCTCGAGGCTGAGATTGCCGATCATGCAGCCCCGTGCCCAATCATGCGCCTCCAGTTTCGACGTGATGATTTCGAGATAGCGGCGCAAGCGCCCGACCGGGGGCGTGCCGTCCCGGGCAAGGGCCTGCTCCACCAAACCGCTCACATAGGCGAAATAGCGGTCCAGCACCTCGCCGGTGAACGCCTCCTTGGATGCAAAATGATTGGTGAAGGACCCCGGACGGGCATCGGCCGCGGCGACGATGTCGCGTACGCCGGCGGTCGAATAGCCGGAACTCCAGATGGTTCTGAAACCGGCGTCGAGAAGCTTTTCGCGAAGTGAATGTCTAGCCATGATCATACAATACGTACGTACGTATTAAAGTCAAGAGGCATGTTTTATACCGCGCGCTCTTGGCAGAACCCACGGGCAATGGCATCGCAGTGGTGGCGTTGGAACGAGGAGTGAAGCATGGCAGCGGCGAAACAAGTCATCGTCATCGGCGCCGGCATCATCGGCGCCTCCATCGCCTGGCACCTGACCAGGGCCGGAGCAAAGGTGACGGTCATGGCCGGCAGCGGTGCCGGCGGCGTCGCGACGCCGAATTCCTTTGCCTGGATCAATGCCAGCTGGGGTAATCCCCAGCCTTACTTCCGGCTACGGACTCGATCGATGGCCGAATGGACGCGATTGGCGAACGAAGTGCCCGGCATCCCGTTGCAATGGTGCGGTGGCCTGTGCTGGGACCTGCCCGCGGCCGAACTGGAAGCCTATGCCGCCGAACATTCCTTATGGGGCTATGGCATCGAGCGTGTCGACCGCGCCGCCGCAGCGCGCATCGAGCCAAACCTGACCGAGCTTCCCGACTTCGCCCTTTATGTCGCCAAGGAAGGTGTCGCCGAACCGCTCGCTGCTACGCAAGCGTTGCTGACCGACGCCGAACGACGCGACGCGCGGCTGCTGACGGGAGTTACCGCGACCGCGCTTGTGCAGGCCGGCGGCAGGATAGCCGGCGTCGATACATCCGGCGGGCGGATTGCTGCCGACGAGGTGGTGATCGCGGCCGGTGCCGGCTCTCCGGCACTAGCGGCAACAGCCGGGATAGAACTCCCGATCGAAACGCCACCCGGCCTGATCGTGCATTCGCGCCCCTACGAAAAGCTGCTCAACGGGCTGGTGATCGGCGACCGCCTGCATATGCGCCAGACAGCGGAAGGCCGCGTCATCGCCGGCTCGGATTTCGGCGGCGCCGATCCCGGCATGGATGCCGCGGCCACCGCCCGCGACCTGTTTGCAGCGATGAAGGCGATGCTGCGCGGCGCGGATGGGCTGGAACTCGATTTCCACACCGTTGGCTACCGGCCGACGCCGGTCGATGGCTTTCCCATCATAGGCCGCGCCGAAGGCACGGGCGGCGTCTACGTCGCCGTTATGCATTCCGGCATCACGCTGGCGCCGGCCGTCGGCCTGTTCGCCGCCCGCGAAATCCTCGATGGCGAGCGCGATCCGCTGCTTGATCCCTACGGGCTGGCGCGGTTTACTCAATAACCGGGCGGGCGGCGAAAGCCGCCGGCCAGCGGCTCGATTGCGCTGGCGATCCCGAGCAGGCGCGACTCCGACCAGCGTTTGCCAACAAGCTGTAGTCCGATGGGCAGGCCGTCGCGATCCTGTCCGCAGGGCAGCGACAGTGCCGGATGGCCGCTGTAGTTGAACACCGCGCCATAGGCCGGCAGCATCCAGTAGCTTTGCTTCTCGCCGTCGACCTCGATCGGCGTTCCCTGCTCGCAATGCGGGAAGGCGGTGACCATGGCGACCGGGCACAGCAAGGCGTCGCAACCGTCGAAGAACCGTTCCCATGCCAGGATGGAGCGGTCGCGGCGGGCGAGCGCCTCGAACCAGCGCGAGACCGGCGTCGGCGTCTCCGGTGGTTCGGGCTGCGCCGCCTCCAGCATCATGCCGATCAGGACGCCGCCCTGCTTCAGGTCGTCGTGCAGGTCGAGCTCGGGCAATTCGGCTTCCTCGACGATGGCGCCCGCAGCCTGAAGCTCTTTTGCCAGACTTTCGACCGCCGCGCTGATCTCGCCGGCCACTGGAAAGCCCGGAAAGGACGGCGCGACGGCAATGCGCAAATTTTTGAGGTCCAGCTCAGGCATGGTTTCGACCGGGACCGGCGCAAGGTCGGTATCGCTTCCATCCGGCCCGGCAATGAGGCCGTAGATGAGTGCCAGGTCCTCGACGCTGCGCGCCAGCGGTCCGAGGCAGGACATCAGCCGCACGCTGCGCGGCGCCCCGCCTGGATCGGGGAAGGCGCCGGCGAGCGAGACGCGGTGCTCGGTCGGCTTGAGGCCGTAGACGCCACAAAAGGCGGCCGGCAGCCGGATCGAATCCTGCATGTCGGTGCCGACCTCGAACGGCGTCATTCCGGTGCTGAGCGCCGCCGCCGCACCGCCACTTGAGCCGCCGGCGGTGCGCTGGAGATCCCAGGGATTGCCGGTGCGGCCGAATAGCGGATTGCTCGACTGCCAGTCACCGAGCATTGTCGCCACGTTCGTCTTGCCCACCAGTATGCCGCCTGCCGCCTTTAGCCGGGCAACGACCGAACTGTCTGCCCTCGGGGCATAGTCGGCGAAGGCCGGGAAGCCGACGGTGGTTCTCATGCCAGCGGTTTCGTGCGTGTCCTTCAGTGTGAACGGCAGGCCATGCAGCGGCCCAAGTGCCTCGCCGCGCGCCTGCGCTTCGTCGGCTTTCTTCGCTCGAGCGCGAGCCTCCTCCCTGTCGAGCGTGACGACGGCATTGGCCGCCTCATTGTGCCTGTCGATCTGCGCCAGATGCTCGTCCAGCACTTCTATTGCGGAAACCGTACGGTCGCGGATGGCCGCGGCCAGTTTGGTGGTCGAGGAAAAGACGATATCCATCATGACCGCTCCGGGCTATCGCGTCGCGCTCCTCAAAATGGTGGATTGCGGCGCGGCTTCAAGCCTGGCTCGGCATTTTGACGACGGCGGCGCTTGATCGGATTGCGCTGCCGGGATTTGTTGAGGGGGCGCTGTACCGCGGCCTCCCGCGATCGGCACCTCTACGGCTTACCGTCCCCTGTTATGCGTCCGTTCGTAGAGCTCACGGATGATGCCGCTTGCCGTGGTCTCGAACAGAAACGGCAAGAAAGCATGAATGAGCGCGGCAAAGGCCGCCATGAACAATCGCGACGAGAACCATGCGGCGAAAGCCATATGGCCGAAATAGCTCTCGCCGACCGCGGCCGGGTGAGAGGTGAAAAGTCTTGCGAGCCGTGCTGTCATGTCGATCCCTCCTGCCGGCATGAAGAGCCAGCGATGAATATCCTGCCACGGCTATCAGGGTCATCGGTCTCAAATTGTCCTTGTCTAAAGCCAAATTTTGGGACAAACATCCCGCATGATGGCGGAAATCGACGAAATAGACCGGAGATTGCTGGCCGAGCTGCAACGCGACGGCACGCTGTCCGTCGACCAGCTCTCGGCAAGAATATCGCTGTCGCGCAATGCCTGCTGGCGCCGGGTCAAGCGGCTGGAGGAAGACGGCGTCATTACCGGTCGGGTGGCACTGGTCGACGCCGACAAGCTCGGACTCGGGCTTTCGGTGTTCATCCTGATCCGCACCTCGAACCACGATCCCGACTGGCTGCAAAGATTCCGGGCGGCGGTGACCGGCTTTGCCGAGATCACCGGCGCCTACCGCATGTCCGGCGATCTCGACTATGTGCTGCGCGCCCGCGTCGCCGATGTGAAGGCCTATGACCGGCTCTACCAGCGGCTGATCGCCAAGGTGGCGCTGTCGGACGTTTCGGCCTCTTTCGTCATGGAGGAGATCAAGGAGACCACGGTCGTTCCGATGGAACTGCGCTGAGGCGGAACTGCGCTGAAAGAAAGCCGTTGATAGCATTGCCGCCGAGTTGACTGAACCGGCGTTCGCGACGATAGGATCAGCCTTATGCGCGCAGCACCTTATCCTACCTCCGTCATCGGTCCGGCTGTCGGTTTCGTCAGGCTGCCGCATGGCGAGGGCTTGCCGCTTCCCGCCTATGAGAGCTCGGGCGCCGCCGGCATGGACCTGCGCGCCGCCGTCCCCGACGACAGGCCGCTTTTGATCCTGCCCGGAAAGCGCGCGCTGGTGCCGACCGGGCTGGTCCTGGAAATTCCGGAGGGCGTCGAAGGCCAGGTCCGGCCGCGTTCGGGCCTCGCCTTCAAGCACGGGCTCACCTGCCTCAACACGCCGGGCACCATCGACAGCGACTATCGCGGCGAGGTCAAGGTGCTGCTGATCAATCTCGGCGACGAGGATTTCGCCGTGACGCGCGGCATGCGGATCGCCCAGATCGTCTTCGCCCCGGTAACGCAGGCGACCGTCGAGGAGCGCACATTGACCGGCGGCACGGCGCGCGGCTCGGGCGGCTTCGGATCGACCGGCACTGCTTGATGAAAATACCCAAACTCGTCATCTTCGATTGCGACGGGGTTCTGGTCGATACCGAGAACCTGGCCAATCGGCGCCTCGCCGAATGGCTGACCGCGGCAGGCTTTCCGGCCAGCTTCGAATATTGCCGCAAGAATTTCTCCGGCCGCAGCATGGTCTCGGTGCAGAAGGAAGTCGAGGCGACCGGCGTCAGCCTTGGCGCCGAGTTTGTCGAGCGCTGGAACGCCGGCCTGCCGGACCTGTTCGCGCATGGCGTCGAGGCCATCCCCTACGTTCGCGAGTTCATCGAAACCGTGCACGCCGCCGGCATCGCCACCTGCGTCGCCTCGTCGGCACGGGTGTCGAAAATGCACATCACACTCGGCCAGACCGGGCTGCTGCCGCTGTTCGAGCATGCGCTGTTCAGCTCGACCATGGTCTCGCGCGGCAAGCCGTTCCCCGACCTCTTCCTGCATGCAGCAGCGACGATGGGCTTCGCGCCCGCCGACTGCATCGTCATTGAGGACAGCGTCGCCGGGACGACAGCCGGCATCGCCGCCGGCATGCGCGTCTATTCCTACCACGGCGACCCGCTTTCCGACCGCGATGGACTGATCGAAGCTGGCGGCATCCTGTTCGACGACATGCGTGAACTGGCCGGGCTGGTGCCGATCCACTGACCGGCAGGCTGCATGCGCATCCGGTCTCAGACCGGGCGCGGGGCTCCAAGTACTCGGTCGACCGTGTCGCGTATGAGAGTGCGCAGCTTGGCCGGCCTGTCGAGATGACTGACGACAAGGAGGCCGTCGGCCGCCACCGTTAGCGCGTCCGCTGTGCGGTCCGGATCGGGATTTGCGTCCGCGATCAGCAGATCCCTGAGGATACCCCACTTCCAGTGACGATGCTTATCGATCGCCTGGCGAACCGGGCTGCTGGGATCCGGATATTCAGCGGCGGCATTCTGAAACGGGCAGCCGCGGTAGCCCGGCTGATCTGCCGCATCGGCGATGAGATCGAATATCGCAAGAATCGTCTGCCGAGGTGGCCGCCGCCCAAGCTTCGCGATTGCCGCCCGTCCTCCCTTGCTGAGCTCCTCGATGTAGGCGCGGACCAGATCGTCCTTGGCTGCGAAATGATGATAGAACGTCGCCTTGGCAACGCCGGCCTCGGCGATGATGCGGTCGATGCCGACTGCGCGCACCCCCTCCAGAGAAAACAGCGCGGTCGCCGTATCGAGGATGCGACGGCGCGCAAGACTTTCGGGACGATCGTTGATTCGGGCTGCGGACATGCCTTGACTATATAGCAGACAGGTCTGTATACATCCATATGTAGACAGACAGGTCTACCTACTAATGAAGGAAAGGCGAACATGGCTTCGATAGTCAGGGAAATCATCGTAGATGCTTCACCGGAAAGCGTATGGGCGACGGTCGGCGACTTCGCCGGCGGCGCCCAACGGATAGCCCCAGGCGTTTTCGTCGACTGCAGGGTGGATGAGGACGACGTACGGGCCCTTACTTTCGCCGACGGCAAGATTGTGCGAGAGCGGCTCATCGCCCGCGACGAGCAGAGCCGGCGCATCGTGTGGGGGTGGCTCGGCGATGAGGTCACTCACGATAACACCTCCATGCAGGTCTTTGCCGAGGGCGAGGGCCGGAGCCGCCTGGTCTGGATCCATGACACTCTGCCGGACGAACTCGGCGCGTGGCTCGCAGCCGCCATGGATCAGCTGGTGCCTGTTTTCCAGCAGACCCTGGCGAGCCAAGCCAAACCAACATAGCGAGGCAACGCCAGGTGTTTCCTCTTGGCCACAAAATGCTCTAGCTTGCGCGCGCCCGACATAACGAGCGCGCGCATGGCCTTCTCCCTGCTTCGTTTCATCCTTGCCTGCCTGCTGCTGCCCTGTCTTTGGACGACGGCCAGCGCCGAGGCCGTCAGTTTCCCGGAGCTCGGCAGCGCTGTCCCCGGCCACGGCGATGTCACCTATCTCGACCTCGCCAGGATGGTCATTCCCGATCTGGCCGCGGACAAGGACGGCTTTTTCCGGGGTTCGACGCCGATCGAGATGCGCCACATCGCTGGTCCGGACTACGACGGCTCCCCGCCGGCGACATCAGGTCTTTCCAACGCCGGCGTGCTCGGCATCAAGGCCGGCGGCAAGGAGCGGCTGACCATGCTGTTCGACCTTGGCGACTCGCCTGACAGCGCCGAGGGCTATGCCGTGCTGGCACTCTACGACATCACCGGCAAGCCGGCGCTGCTCGACGCGGTCAATGTCGCCGTCGACCGCATCACCTATCTTCGCGATCCGGGCAAGCTGGCGATCGGGCCTGGTGACGACGCTATCATCAGCATGAGCATGCATTTCAATTCGAGCCAGGGCTATGGGATCACGCCGCTGATCATGGTTCGCAACGACAGGTTCGAGCTGATCGACATGATTTATACGTTCGACGAAAACCTCTGCACTCAAAGGCGGACACAGAATGCGGCGTTCCAGGTGATGGCCGACGGCCAGCCTTATGCGGCCATCAAGGTCACAGTGACCGACGCGACGCTACCGGGAGAAGAAAGCTGCGACGGCCAGCAGCCGCCAAAGGCGTCTTCGCGCGACATTTCCGTCACCTATCATTGGGACAAAAATGCTTCGCGCTACGTCAAGGATTCCGATGCGCTGGACCGATTGGCAGATGACAACGCCAAACGCTTCTGAGCCAACCGCATTTGTTTGCCCGGCGCCTTCCGCCGGGCTAGAATTTGCCTCACATTCTGCACTGGAGGGGAGCATCCATGGACAAGGGTAAGATTTTTCGCGACCTGCATGCCTCGATCTTCGTCATGGCCAATTCCTGGGACGTCGGGACGACCAAGCTCTTGGCTTCGTTCGGCTTCAAGGCGCTGGCCACGACCAGCGCCGGCTTTGCCTTTTCGCGCGGCCTGCCCGATGGTGCGGTGACGTTCGAGGCGATGATCCATCATTGCCGTGAAGTGTCGGCGGCGACCGGGCTGCCGGTTTCGGCCGATCTCGAAAAGGGCAAGGGCGACAGCGCAACAAGTGCCGGCGAGACCATCTTCGCCGCCGAGGCGGCTGGCCTCGCCGGCTGCTCGATCGAGGACCATACTGGCGAGCCCGACAAGCCGATCTATGATTTTGCGCATGCCGTCGAGCGCGTCGCGGCGGCTGCAGAAGCGGCACGGGCACTGAAACGCGATTTCGTCTTCACCGCGCGGGCCGAGAATTTCCTGTGGGGCAAGCCCGATCTTGACGATACGATCAAGCGGCTGCAGGCCTTCGAGAAGGCCGGCGCCGACGTGCTCTATGCACCGGGGCTGGGCGACATCGAGATGGTGCGAACCGTCTGCTCGGCGCTGACCAAGCCGGTCAACGTCATGGCCAGGCCCGGCTTCACCATCGCCGACCTGGCCACGGCGGGGGTAAAGCGCGTCTCGCTCGGTCCATGGCTCACCAATTTCGCCTTCGGCATGCTGGAGACCGCGGCGCGCGAGATCCAGCAGGATGGCACCTTCGGCTTCACCCGCGCGGCCATGCCGTTCGGCAAGCTGCAGGCGCTGTTTGCCAAATCTTCAGCCTAGCTCGGGCCGACGAATGACCCTCACCGTCGTCGACATGCACACCGGCGGCGAGCCGCTGCGGATCGTCACCGGCGGCTACCCTGATATTCCCAAGGGCACGATCCTCGAAAAGCGTGCCTATGTGCGCGACCATCTCGATCATCTCAGAAAGGTCCTGATGTTCGAGCCGCGCGGCCATTACGACATGTATGGCGCGCTGCTGGTGGAGCCCGACCTGCCGGGCGCCGACCTCGCGGTGCTGTTCATGCACAATGAGGGCTATTCGACGATGTGCGGCCACGCCATCGTCGCGCTCGGCCGCTACGCCGTCGACGAGCGGCTGGTGGCGCCACGCGAGCCGCTGACGACCGTCAACATCGAGGCGCCATGCGGGCTGATCTCGGCTGCGGTCGAGGTGAGGGATGGCAAGGCCGGTGCGGTGTCCTTCGAAAGCGTGCCGGCGTTTCTGTTCGCCCGCGACCGGCGGATCGAGCTGCCGGGCTATGGTCCGGTCGGCTTTGACATCGCCTATGGCGGCGCCTTCTATGCGCTCGCCGACTGCCGCCAGTTCGGGCTGGAATTCGGCAGGAATCGGGTGCGCGATTTCGTCGATGCAGCGACCGCGCTGACCGATAAGCTCAAGGCCGAATTGCCGCTGTCGCATCCCGATCACGCCGATCTCGCCTTTCTCTACGGCACCATCCTGACCGACGGACAGGATGGGTTCTCCGATACGCCGACCAAAAACATCTGCGTTTTCGCCGAAGCCGAGGTCGACCGTTCGCCGACCGGCTCGGGCGTCACCGCGCGGCTGGCGGCAATGCACGCCAAAGGCCAGATCGAGATTGGCCGGACGCGGCTGTTCGAGAGCATCGCCGGCTCGCGCTTTTCCGGCGCGGTCGCACGCACGGCCACAGCCGGGCCGCATGATGCCATCATCGCCCGCGTCGGCGGCCGCGCCTATTACTCAGGACGGGCCGAATTCATCGTCGAGGACGATGATGACCTGGGCAGGGGTTTCCTGCTGCGCTAGCTCCCTTCCCGCGCCGAGATCGCCTTGTGCAGATGCACCATCATGGCGGCGGCGAACAGCGGCGTCAAAAGGTTGAGCAGAGGCACGGCCAGGAAAGCGGCGACGACCAGCCCGGCCAGGAATACGGTGACCGCGTGCTTTCTGCGCAGCGCCCTGGCCTCGGCCTCCGGGCGAAAGCGCATGGTGGCGAACTCGAAGAACTCGCGCCCGAGCAGATAACCGTTAACGATGAAAAAGGCGGCGATGTTGATGCCCGGCACCAGCAGAAGCAGCAGAGCGATGATGTTGCCGAGGATGACGACGCCGAAGAACCTGATCGCCAGCACCAGCGAGCGCAGCGCCGGCACGGCGCGGCCGGGCGGATCGTTGGGATAGTCGGTGCGCTCGACCACTTCGGCGACGTCGTCAAGGAACAGGCCGGCGATGATTGCCGTCACCGGCGCGATAAAAAGCGCCAGCCCCAGCGCAAGGCCGACGCCGGCGACGACGGCGCCCAGCCATCCGGCCCAGGAGGGAAGGGCGGGCAGCCATGCATCGATCCACGGCCAGGCCAGCCATTCGAACAGGCTCTTTATCCCGAACCACAGCGCCGCCAGTGCCAGCAAGGTCAGCCCCAGTGTCTTCACGAACACGGAACGGAATTCGGGCGAGAACAGCCGGCTCAAGGCGGCGCGGGCGGCGTCGAGGATCACGGCGTTTCCAATTCCATGTCAAACATGCCCGTGGCTGATATCTCCGAATAGGCGGAGACCGCCCAAGTCGCAAGCGCGGCTTCCTAGCGCGCGACCTTCGCCTGGGGAATGGTCATCGCCGCCACGCCGACGACGACCAGGGCCATTCCCCACCACGCGCTCGGACCAAGGCTTTCGCCAAGGAACACGGCTCCGATATCAACGCCGATCGGCACCCGCAGATAGGCTTGCGAGGTGGTGCCGACGGAGCCCAGCGTATGGAGGAGGCGGAAATAGATCGAGAAGGCCAGCGCGGTCGAAAACACCGAAAGCCCGAGCAGCGCAAGGACCGAAGTTGTCGACGGCGCCAGGGTCCATGGCCGGTCGAACGCAAGGCTCAACGGGATCAGCATCGCGGCGCCGCAGAGCATCGAACCGGCGGCCGGCACCATCGGGTCGAGCCCCCTGAAGCCGCGGCCGAAAACGGCAGCGCCGGCGTAGCAGATCGTCGCCGCGACCACGGCAAGTTGCGGCAAAAATTGCTGTCCGAGGCCGCCAAGCGCTGGGGCGCCGACAACGAGGCATATTCCGGCGATTCCCGCCGCGACACCGAACAGCTTGCGCATGGTCGCCGGTTCATGGCGGGTGATCAGGGCGGTCAGCAAGAAGGTGAAGATCGGCGAGGTCGCATTCAGGATCGTGGCCAGCCCGGCATCCAGCGAGCGCTCGGCCCAAGCGATCAGCGTGAACGGCACGACGCTGTTGAGGCATGCCTGGAATGCAAACCGGCGCCAGCTTGCGGCATCACGCGGCAAGGCCAGCCCGCGCCAGCGGATCAGGGCGAACAGGATGCCACCCGCGACCAGGGTTCGCGCGGCGATCAATGTCACTGGCGGGATCGTCGCGACGCCGATCTTGATGAAGCTGTAGGATGCGCCCCACAGCAGCGCCAATACGACGAGCAGCACCAGCTCGATCCTCGTGTCGGTTTTCATGGACATGGCCGGCTGGAACCTCTGGGCATCGCTCATCTCAGCGATGCTTGTAAGCCAGGCACGCGGGAAATGCTTCGGCCGCCATCCAACGATGGTCGCTATGCTGACATTCGTCGGATCGCCGCTAGGCAAAGCCGCATCAAATCGCTAGACCCGCCCGCGCCCGGCGTGGCAGAAAGCCGGTGGCTTTTGGCGGAGACATGAATTGATGCCGGACTATGACGTGCTTTGTATCGGAAATGCCATCGTCGACATCATCGCCCAGTGCGACGAGGCGTTCCTGGAGACCAACGGCATCATCAAGGGCGCGATGAATTTGATCGACACAAGGCGCGCCGAACTGCTCTACAGCCGCATGGGCCCGGCCATCGAAGCCTCGGGCGGCAGCGCCGGCAACACGGCGGCGGGCGTTGCCTCCTTCGGCGGTCGCGCCGCCTTCTTCGGCAAGGTCTCCAACGACGCGCTCGGCGAAATCTACGCGCATGACATCCATGCCCAGGGCGTCGCCTTCGACACCAAGCCGCTCAACGGCGAACCGCCGACGGCGCGCTCGATGATCTTTGTCACGCCGGACGGCGAGCGCTCGATGAACACCTATCTCGGCGCTTGCGTCGAACTCGGCCCGGAGGACGTCGAGGCCGACAAGGCGTCGGGCGCCGCCGTCACCTATTTCGAAGGCTATCTGTGGGACCCGCCGCGCGCCAAGGAAGCGATCCGGCAGACGGCGAAACTCGCCCACGCCGCCGGCCGCGAAGTGTCGATGACGCTGTCGGATTCGTTCTGCGTCGACCGCTACCGCGACGAATTTCTGGACCTGATGCGCTCGGGCACCGTCGACATCGTCTTTGCCAACAGCCACGAGATCAAGGCGCTCTACCAGACCGCCTCCTTCGACGAGGCGCTGGCCCAGATCCGCAAGGACTGCAAGATCGCCGCCGTCACCCGCTCGGAAATGGGCTCGATCATCGTGCGCGGCGACGAGACCGTCACCATCGAAGCGACCAGGATCCGCGAGCTGGTCGACACGACAGGCGCCGGCGACCTCTACGCCGCCGGCTTCCTCTACGGCTACACGCAAGGCCGCGGCCTGAAGCAGTGCGGCGACCTCGGCTCGCTGGCGGCCGGGCTGGTCATCCAGCAGATCGGCCCAAGGCCACGGCAGAATCTGCGCCGCGAGGCCGAACAGGCGGGGTTGCTGTAGCGCGGCGCCTCTTCCCTTCTCCCCTTCTTGTGCCTTCTTGTGGGAGAAGGTGGATCGGCGCGCAGCGCCGAGACAGATGAGGGGTGTTGGAAGGAATGCCGTCCGAGCCAAGCTGGAGCACCCCTCATCCGTCGCCTTCGGCGACACCTTCTCCCACAACAAGGGGAGAAGGAAGAGGTGCCGCTACGTGCTCCTCAAGCTCCCGCGCTATACGCCGCGATCGCCGCCATATTCACGATATCGCTGTCCTTGGCATTGAGCGAGACGATCTGAACCGGCTTGTTCAGGCCGACCAGCAGCGGGCCGATGACGGTCGAGCCGCCGAGCTCTTGCAGCATCTTGGTCGAGATCGAGGCCGAGTGGAAGGCCGGCATCACCAGCACGTTGGCCGGGCCGGTCAGCCTGATGAACGGATATTGCGCCATGGCACGGGCGTTGAGCGCCACGTCGGCGGCCATTTCGCCGTCATACTCGAAATCGACGCGGCGCTTGTCGAGGATGCGCACCGCTTCCTGGACGCGCTCGGAGCGCTCGCCCTGCGGATGGCCGAAGGTCGAATAAGCGAGCATGGCGAGCCTCGGCTCGTAGCCCATGCGGCGGGCAAAGCCGGCGGCCTCCTCGGCGATGTCGGCGATCTGTTCAGCATTCGGCATGTCGTGCACGGCGGTGTCGGCAACGAGGACGGTGCGGCCCCGCGCCAGCACGATCGACACGCCGATAACGCAGTGGCCGGGCCTTGCGTCGATGACGCGGCGGATGTCATCGAGCGCCGTCGAATAGTTGCGGGTGACACCGGTGACGATGCCGTCGGCATCGCCCAGCGCCACCATGCAGGCGGCGAAATGGTTGCGGTCGTTGTTGATCAGCCGCTGGCAGTCGCGGAACAGGAAGCCTTTGCGCTGCATGCGCTCGTAGAGATAGTCGGCGTAGACCGAGTTGCGCCGCGACAGCCGCGCATTGATGATCTCGATGCCTTGCTTGCCGAGGTCGATGCCGGCGTTCCTGGCGTTTTCCTTGATGATGTCGTCGCGGCCGAGCAGGATGGCGGTGCCGAGCCGCTGGTTCACATAGGAGACGGCGGCGCGCATCACCTGCTCCTCCTCGCCCTCGGCAAAGACGATGCGCTTGGGCTGGCGGCGCACCCGGTCGTAGATGCGCTGCAGCGTCGATGCGATCGGGTCGCGGCGGGCGGAAAGCTCCTGCGCGTAGCGGTCCAGATCGAGGATCGGCTTGCGGGCGACGCCGGAGTCCATCGCCGCCTTGGCGACCGCGATCGGGATCGCCGAGATCAGGCGCGGATCGAACGGCACCGGGATGATGTAGTTTGGACCGAATTTCGGCCGCATGCCCTGATAGGCGGCGGCGACGTCGTCGGGCACGTCCTGGCGCGCCAGTTCGGCGAGCGCTTTGGCCGCGGCGATCTTCATGTCGTCGTTGATGGTGGTCGCCCGCACATCGAGCGCGCCGCGGAAAATGTAGGGGAAGCCAAGCACGTTGTTGACCTGGTTGGGATAGTCGGACCGCCCCGTCGCCATGATGGCGTCGGTGCGGATCTCGGCGACCTCCTCCGGCGTGATCTCGGGGTCGGGATTGGCCATGGCGAAGATGATCGGGTTCTTGGCCATCGACTGCACCATCCTGGTGGTCAGCGTGCCCTTGGCCGAGAGGCCGAGGAACACGTCGGCGCCGTCCAGCGCTTCGGCCAGCGAGCGCGCACCGGTTTTCACGGCGTGCGCCGATTTCCACTGGTTCATGCCTTCGGTGCGGCCCTGGAAGACCACGCCCTTGGTGTCGCACAGGATGATATTTTCTGGCGCAAAGCCCATCGCCTTCATCAGTTCGATGCAGGCGATGCCGGCAGCGCCGGCGCCGTTGCAGACCATTTTCGTGGTCTTCATGTCGCGGCCGGTGATTTCCAGCGCATTGATCAGGCCGGCGGCCGAAATGATGGCGGTGCCGTGCTGGTCGTCATGGAAGACCGGTATGTCCATCAGCTCGCGCAGCCGCTGCTCGATGATGAAACACTCCGGCGCTTTGATGTCCTCGAGGTTGATGCCGCCGAAGGAGGGGCCGAGAAAACGCACGCAGTTGATGAATTCGTCGGCATCCTCGGTGTCGACCTCGAGATCGATGGAATCGACGTCGGCGAAGCGCTTGAACAGCACCGCCTTGCCTTCCATCACTGGCTTCGAAGCAAGCGCGCCGAGATTGCCGAGGCCAAGGATGGCGGTACCGTTGGAGATGACGGCGACCATGTTGCCGCGAACCGTATAGTCGAAGGCGCGGCTCGGATCCTCGGCAATGGCGAGAACCGGCACGGCGACGCCCGGCGAATAGGCGAGGCTGAGATCGCGCTGCGTCGCCATCGGTTTTGTGGCGACGATCTCCAGCTTGCCCGGCCGCCCCATGGCATGGAATTCCAATGCCTCCTGGGCGCTGACGGAGGGCCCGTTGCTTTCGGATTTCTTGGCCATGATGCTTTCGGTTCCTCGCCCGTACGGCACCGCTTGGGATGGGTGCGCATGCTTTCTTTTGTGGAAGGTTCGGGATTAAGGCTACACTTCGCCGCTGTAAACCGCCAAGCATGGCCTGGAAAATTTTGGAAGCAGCTTCTTGAACGACGAGACGCCCATTCGAAGCGACAACGCCACGCCGGCCTTCGCGCCTGCGACGCCGATGATGGAGCAGTATATCGAGATCAAGGCGGCGAACACGGATTCGCTGCTGTTCTACCGCATGGGCGATTTCTACGAGCTGTTCTTCGACGACGCCGAGAAAGCAAGCCGGGCGCTCGGCATCGTGCTGACCAAGCGCGGCAAGCACCAGGGGCTCGACATCCCGATGTGCGGCGTGCCGGTGCATGCCGCCGACGATTATCTGCAGAAGCTGATCGGACAGGGGTTCCGCGTCGCCGTCTGCGAGCAGATCGAGGATCCGGCGGAGGCCAGGAAGCGCGGCGGCAAATCGGTGGTGCGCCGCGACGTGGTGCGGCTGGTAACGCCCGGCACCATCACCGAAGACAAATTGCTGGCGCCGTCGGAATCGAGTTTTCTGATGGCGCTGGGACGGGTCAAGGGCGGGGCCGAGCATTCCTTTGCCTTGGCCTGGATCGAGATCTCGACCGGTGTCTTCCGCGTCGCCGAGACCACCGCCGACCGGCTGCTCGCCGATGTCTTCCGCGTCGACCCGCGCGAGCTGATCGTCGCCGAGCCGGTGTTTTACGACCCGGAGCTGAAACCGGTCTTCGACGTGCTCGGCCGCGTCGCCAGCCCGCAGCCGCCGTCGCTGTTCGATTCGGCTTCGGCCGCCGGCCGCATCGCCCGCTTCTTCGAGGTGGCGACCCCTGACAGTTTCGGCTCGTTTTCGCGCGCCGAGCTGTCGGCGATCTCAGGCGTCATCGCCTATGTCGAAAAGACGCAGAAAGCCGAGCGGCCGCCGCTGTCGCGGCCGGAGCGCGAGGAGCAGGGCTCGACGCTGTTCATCGACCCGGCGACGCGCGCCAACCTGGAACTGCTGCGCACGCTGTCCGGCAGCCGCGACGGATCGCTGTTCAAGGCGATCGACCGCACGGTGACCGGCGGCGGTGCAAGGCTGCTCGCCGACCGGCTGATGGCGCCGCTGACCGATCCGGCGGCAATCGCTGCAAGGCTGGACTCGGTGTCGTTCTTCCGCTCCGAGACGCGCCTTTGCCAGGCGGTGCGGGCAAGCCTGAAGAGCGTTGCCGACATGCCGCGCGCGCTGTCCAGGCTGGCGCTCAACCGCGGCGGCCCGCGCGACCTCGGCGCGCTGCGCGCCGGTTTCGAAGCGGCCGGCGCCATCGCCGAACTGTTCGGCCAGATCGCCTTGCCGGGCGAACTGGCCGCGGCATTGGGAGCTATCAAGGCGCTGCCCAATGAACTGGCGGCGCATCTGGCGCAGGCGCTGAGCGACGAGCTGCCGTTGCTCAAGCGTGACGGCGGCTTCGTCCGCGGCGGCTACCACGCCGAACTCGACGAGATGCGGGCGTTGCGCGACGAGTCGCGAAAAGTGATCGCCGGGCTGGAGCGCTCGCTGATCGACGAGACCGGCATCCGCTCGCTGAAGATCAGGCACAACAATGTGCTGGGCTATTATATCGAAGTCACCGCCAATCATCATGCGCTGATGACCGGCAGCGACGGCGCCAGGGCGCGCTTCATCCATCGCCAGACCATGGCCAACGCCATGCGCTTCACCACCACCGAACTCGCCGAGCTGGAAACCAAGATCGCCAACGCGGCCGACCGGGCGCTGGCGATCGAGCTTGCCGCTTTCGAGGCGCTGACGGCGCAAGTGGTCGGCCACGCCGACAGGATCCGTGCCGGCGCCGAAGCGCTCGCCGTGCTCGACGTTTCGGCCGCACTTGCCTTGCTTTCTGAGAGCGAGGCCTGGTGCCGGCCGCTGGTCGATGCGAGCCTTGCCTTCGAGATTTCGGGCGGACGCCACCCGGTGGTCGAACAGGCGCTGCGGCGTTCCGGCGAAGGCCCGTTCGTCGCCAATGATTGCGATCTGTCGCCGCAAGGCGATGCCAAGACCGGCGCGATCTGGCTGCTGACCGGCCCCAATATGGGCGGCAAGTCGACCTTCCTCAGGCAAAACGCGCTGATTGCCATCCTTGCCCAGACCGGCTCCTTCGTGCCCGCGGCATCAGCCCATATTGGCGTCGTCGATCGGTTGTTTTCGCGGGTCGGCGCCTCCGACGACCTGGCGCGCGGCCGCTCGACTTTCATGGTCGAGATGGTCGAGACGGCGGCGATCCTCAACCAGGCAGGCGAGCGCGCACTGGTCATCCTCGACGAGATCGGCCGCGGCACCGCCACTTTCGACGGCCTGTCGATTGCCTGGGCGGCGGTCGAATATCTGCACGAGAAGAACCGCTGCCGGGCGATCTTCGCCACGCATTTCCACGAAATGACGGCGCTGGCCGGGAAACTTACACGGCTCCACAACGTCACCATGCGGGTCAAGGAATGGGAAGGCGACGTGGTCTTCCTGCACGAGGTTGGCAAGGGTGCGGCCGACCGTTCCTACGGCGTCCAGGTGGCGCGGCTGGCCGGCCTGCCGGAAGCCGTCGTCGGCCGGGCTAAGGAAGTGCTGCACCAGCTCGAAGCCGGCGAGGTCTCGGGCAAGGCCAACCGTCTGGTCGACGACCTGCCGCTGTTTTCTGTGGCGGCGCAGCGGGAAGCGTCGAAGCCGGCGAAGAGTGATGGGCTGGGTTTGGCGCTAGCGGAGATCAATCCCGACGAGATGACGCCAAGGGAGGCGCTGGAGGCGCTGTACAGATTGAAGGGGATGCTGGCGAAGTAGGGCTTCTGCAATCGGAGCGGCGTCGCCGAAACCGCCAATCTCCCCCACGAGGGACCCACGAGGGGGAGATTGGCAGCTTCACCCTCAAATCATCGCCAAGCCCGACTTCCGCCTCGGCGGTGGGAAGGCGCGGTCAATTTCGGCGAAATCTTCGCTCGTGAGCTCGATGTCCAACGTCGCGGCATTCTGCCGGATATGCTCCGGGCGGCTGGCCTTCGGAATGGCGATCACGCCCTCCTGCGCCATCACCCATGCAAGTGCGATCTGCGCCGGCGTCGCACCGTGGCGGGCGGCGATGGCATCTAACCTGGCGTTGCGCGCCAATACCCCCTGATCGACCGGCGAATAGGCCATCAGCGGCATGCCGCGTTGCCGGCTCCACGGGGCGAGGTCGAACTCGACGCCGCGCTGCGACAGATTGTAGAGCACCTGGTTCGTCTGGACGTTGCCGCCGGCCGGCAACCGAACCAGCTCTTCCATCTCATCGGTATCGAAATTGCTGACGCCCCAATGGCGGATCTTGCCGGCCGCCTTCAACGCTTCGAACGCCTCGACCGTTTCCATCAAAGGAACGCTGCCCGGCCAATGCAAGAGATAGAGATCGATGCGGTCGGTGGCGAGATGCCTCAGGCTGTTCTCGCAGGCCCGTTTCACGCCTGCGCGCGAGGCATTGGACGGCAGCACTTTGGAGACCAGGAAAACCTCGTCGCGGTGCCCGGCGATGGCCTCCGCCACCACCTGCTCGGCACCGCCGCTGGCATACATTTCGGCGGTGTCGATCAGCGTCATGCCGAGATCCAGCCCTAGCTTCAGGGCATTGGCCTCGTCGGCGCGGCGGCGGCCGTCCTCGCCCATCTTCCAGGTGCCCTGGCCGAGCACCGGCACGGCTTCGCCGCAGGGCAGGGTGGTCGTTCTTATCGTCGATGGCATGGCGTGCTCCAGTCCGAGGCCCGGGTAGCACCATAGCCGCCAAGGGAAATCCAGGTGAAGCAGAAATCCAGGTGAAGCCTCTCGCCGACAGCGTGACGCCTACTTCACCGGATGGGCGGCGAGCCAGTCTTGCATCTGCTTGATCTCGGCTTGCTGCGCGGCGATCACCGCTTGCGCCAGCTTGCGGATTTCCGGATCCTTGCCATTGGCGAGCTCGATCTTGGCCATATCGATGGCCGCCTGGTGATGCGGGATCATGCCGCGGGCGAAATCGACATCGGCATTGCCGGAATATTCGATTGCCATCATGTCGGTATGCATCTTGTCCATCGCCGCCTTGTAGCCCTCGGTCGAGGGGCTCTGCGCGCCCATTGCGCCCATGTCGTGCTTCATCTCCTCGGCTTGTGCCGGAACGCTTTCGAGGAAAACAGCAAGCAGCATTCCCGCCGCCATCATCAGCAGCACGATCTTCTTGGCCAAGGTCATTCATCGTCTCCTTTTTGAACAGGGTCTATCTGGAAGTTTTACTCAGAGTTTCAACGTCCTGAGCCGCAATGCGTTGGCGATGACCGAAACCGAAGACAGGCTCATCGCCGCCGCCGCGAGCATCGGCGACAACAGCGTGCCGGTGAGCGGATAGAGCACGCCGGCAGCGACCGGCACGCCAAGCACATTGTAGAGGAAAGCGAAAAACAGGTTCTGGCGGATGTTGCGGATCGTCGCGCGGGCCAGCGTCCTGGCCCTGACGATGCCGTTGAGATCGCCCTTGACCAGCGTTATTCCTGCACTTTCGACCGCAACATCGGCGCCTGTGCCCATCGCGATGCCGACATCGGCGGCGGCAAGTGCGGGCGCATCGTTGACGCCATCGCCGGCCATGGCGACGCCCGCACCGCCGGCACGCAATTCCTCGACCAGCGCGTTCTTCTGTTCGGGCAAAAGCCCGGCACGCACCGCGTCGATGCCGAGCTTGGCTGCGATGGCCTTGGCGGTGCGCTCATTGTCGCCGGTCGCCATGACGATCTTCAGCCCACTGTCATGCAGCGCCCTGATCGCCTCGGCGGTCGTCGCCTTGATCGGGTCGGCGACGGCAACGAGGCCGGCGAGCTTGCCTGCGACAGCGACGAACATCGCGGTCTTGCCGTCGGCCTGCAGCGCCTCGGCACTGGCCAGGACCGATGCCGTGTCGATGCCGAGATCGGCCATCATCGCGGCATTGCCGAGCGCCACTTTCTGTCCCGAGACCGTGCCGGAAACGCCCTTGCCGGTGACGGCCTCGAAGCCGCTCGCGTCGGGGACCTTCACGTCGCGTTCGTGGGCACCGTCGACGATAGCCTCGGCCAGCGGATGCTCCGAGCCTTTTTCCAGCCCGGCGGCGAGCGCCAGCAGCTCGTCCTGTGCCATACCCTCGACGGCGACGACGTCGGTCAGTCGCGGCCGGCCTTCCGTCAGCGTTCCCGTCTTGTCGACGATCAGCGTGTCGACCGAGGCAAAACGTTCTAGCGCCGCCGCTTCCTTGATCAGCACGCCGGCATGCGCGCCGCGTCCGGTGGCGGTCATGATCGACATGGGCGTGGCAAGGCCGAGCGCACACGGACAGGCAATGATCAGCACCGAGACTGCCGCGACGATGGCAAAGACCAGGCTGGGTTGCGGTCCGATGATCGCCCAGGCGACGAACGCAATGATCGCGACCAGCACGACAGCCGGGACGAAGTAGAACGAGACGCGGTCGGCCAGCCCCTGGATCGGTGCGCGTGAACGCTGCGCCTTGGCGACCAGCTCGACGATGCGTGCCAGCGTCGTCTCGGCGCCGATCTTTTCGGCGCGCATGACCAGCGAACCGTTCTTGTTGAGCGTGCCGCCGGTGAGGTTGTCGCCTTCGGTCTTTTCGACCGGCAGCGGCTCGCCCGTGATCATCGATTCATCGATGGAGGAGCGTCCTTCGAGCACAATGCCGTCGACCGGCACGGCATCGCCGGGGCGGATGCGCAAGCGGTCGCCGGCCTTGATCGTATCGAGCGGCACGTCGTTTTCGGAACCGTCCGCGCCGATCAGCCGCGCCGTCGTCGGCGCCAGGTCGAGCAGCGCACGGATCGCCGACCCGGTTTTCTCGCGGGCGCGCAATTCCAGCACCTGGCCGAGGAATACCAGCGCGACGATCACCGCCGCCGCCTCGAAATAGACCGGCACGGTGCCGTCATGGCCGCGGAACTGGTGCGGAAAGAGGCCCGGAAACAGGGTGGCGACGATGCTGTAGAGATAGGCGGCACCGACGCCGAGTGAAATCAGCGTCCACATATTGGGGCTGCGGTTGAGGATCGAATCCCAGCCGCGGTGGAAGAACGGGAATGCCGCCCACAGCACCACGGGGCTGGCCAGCGCCAGTTCCAACCAGACCTTCGCACGGTCGTCGATGAAGGCCTGGAACGTCAGGCCGAGCATCGGTGCCATGGCGATGACCAGCAACGGCACGGACAGCACCGCGCTCACCCAGAAGCGCCTGGTGAAGTCGACCAGTTCGGGGTTCGGTCCCTCGTCCCCGGTAGGCACCCCCATCGGCTCCAGCGCCATGCCGCAGATCGGGCAGGAGCCGGGCTTGTCGCGGATGATTTCCGGGTGCATCGGGCAGGTGTATTGCGTGCCCTTGGGCATCGCCTGCGGCGCCGGCCTGTCGCCGAGATACTTTGCCGGCTCGGCCTCGAATTTCGCCTGGCAAGCGGCGGAGCAGAAATAGAAACCCTGGCCCGCGTGCCGCAAAAAGTGCCTGGCCGTGGCGCGGTCGACGCTCATGCCGCAGACGGGATCGCTGGCCGTCAGGTATTTTTCCGGCTCGGCGATGAATTTCGAGCGGCAGCTTTCGCTGCAGAAATGATAGCGATGGCCGTCGTGCTCGGCCGTCGGCTTGCCGGCGGCCGGATCGGCGGTCATGCCGCAGACCGGATCGCGGGCGACGGCGTCCGCAGCAGAGGAGGCGCCTTTTGCCGAGCAACAGCTGCCATGGGCGTGATGATGGTGGTCGGAATGCGTCATGCCGAAAGCCCCTGTATTTCGATGTTGCGGCGGAGGTAGTGCTTCCAGTAACTGGAAGGTCAAGGGCCGATTTTCGATTTTTCGCGGCCAATCCCAAGCCGAACCGGCTGCGGGCACGAGACGATCGTCCTGTTCCACCGCTGCGGAGAACGCATCCGTCAGCCCCATACCCAGCGCCGCGAAAACGCGCTATAGACGCCGCCGAAACGGCGAGGCCGAACGGCATCTATGGCAAGAATATCACTGAAGCTCGAGGAATTGGTCGACGGCGAAGCCTTGCGTCGCGAGATGACCGAACTGACCGCGGCCACGGCAGGCGACGGTTCGGGCAAGGCCGCGCGCAGCGGTGTTCTCAAGCTCCTCAAAAGCCAACTCGCCGACGGCCGCACGGTCGCCGAACGCATGCTGATGGACGACGGCAGCGGCACCGCCTGCGCCGCCCGGCTGTCGCATCTGATGGACGAGATTATCCGCGCGCTCTACGATTTCGCCGCCACCCACGTCTATCGCGTGAAAAACCCGTCATCCGCCGAGCGCATGGCGGTCGTCGCCGTCGGCGGCTACGGCCGCGGCACGCTGGCGCCGGGCTCCGACATCGATCTCCTGTTCCTGCTGCCCTACAAGCAGACGCCGTGGGGCGAGCAGATTGTCGAATACATGCTCTACATGCTGTGGGATCTGGGGCTGAAGGTCGGCCACGCCACGCGCAACATCGACGAATGCCTCAGACTGTCGCGCACCGACGTCACCATCCGCACCTCGATCCTGGAAGCGCGCTTCCTATGGGGCGAGCAAAAACTCTATGACGAGCTTCTGCAGCGCTTCGACCACGAAGTGGTGCGCACCACCGGCCCCGAATATGTCCAGGCCAAGCTCGCCGAACGCGACGAGCGCCACGCCAAGGCCGGCGAGAGCCGCTATCTGGTCGAACCCAACGTCAAGGACGGCAAGGGCGGCCTGCGCGACCTGCAGACGCTGTTTTGGATCGGCAAATATTTCTACCGGGTGCGCACCGGCGAGGAACTGGTCGAAAAGGGTGTCTTCACCGACGCCGAATACAGGGAATTCCAGAAGGCCGAGGACTTCCTGTGGGCGGTGCGCTGCCACATGCATTTCCTCACCGGCAAGGCCGAGGAGCGGCTGCATTTCGACATCCAGCGCGACATTGCCGAGCGGCTCGGCTACACCACCCATCCCGGCCTGTCGGCGGTCGAGCGCTTCATGAAGCACTACTTCCTCGTCGCCAAGGACGTCGGTGACCTGACCCGCATTTTCTGCGCCGCGCTCGAGGAGGAGCAGGCCAAGCATGTGCCGGGCTTCAACCGCATTTTCCTCACCTTCTCGCGGCGCAAACGCAAGCTCGCCGGCACGGCCGATTTCATCGTCGACAACCACCGCATCAACATTGCCGACGACGAGGTGTTCGAGCGCGATCCGGTCAACCTGCTCAGGCTGTTCTGGTTTGCCGACAGGCACGGCCTGGAATTCCACCCCGATGCGCTGAAGCTTCTCACCCGTTCGCTCGGCCTCGTCGGCAAGGCGCTCAGGCGCGACGAGGAGGCCAACCGGCTGTTCCTCGATATCTTGACCTCGGACCGCAACGCCGAGCTCAATTTGCGGCGCATGAACGAGGCCGGACTGCTTGCCAAGCTGATCCCGGACTTCGGCAAGATCGTCGCCATGATGCAATTCTCGATGTACCACCACTACACGGTGGACGAGCATTTGATCCGCTGCATCGGCGTACTGGCCGAGATCGAACGCGGCGACGGCGAAAAGGTCCATCCGCTCTCCCACTCGCTGATGCCGGGGCTGAAGAAGAGCCGCGAGGCGCTCTATGTCGCCGTGCTGCTGCACGACATCGCCAAAGGCAGGCCGGAGGACCATTCGCAAGCCGGCGCCAGGATCGCCCGGCGCATCTGCCCGCATATGGGGCTCTCGCCGGCCGACACCGAAACGGTTGCCTGGCTGGTCGAGAACCACCTCGTCATGTCGATGACGGCGCAGACCCGCGATCTCAACGACCGCAAGACGATCGAGGACTTTGCCGCCATCGTGCAGTCGGTCGAACGGCTGAAGATGCTTTTAGTGCTTACCGTCTGCGATATCCGTGGCGTCGGGCCTGGTGTCTGGAACGGCTGGAAGGGCCAGTTGCTGCGCACGCTCTACTACGAGACCGAGCTTTTGTTGACCGGCGGGTTTTCGGAGGTGTCGCGCGCCAAACGGACGGCGGCGGCGCGCGAACAACTGGCCGAGGCGCTTGCCGACTGGCCGGAAAAGGCCCGCAAGCGTTATGTCGGCCAGCACTACGAGAACTATTTGCTGGCGGTCGATCTTCCCGACCAGCTCCGCCATGCCGAATTCATCCGCGAGGCCGACCATGCCGGCAAGAAGCTCGCCACCATGGTCAAGACTCACCAGTTCGAGGCGGTGACCGAAATCACCGTGCTGGCGCAGGACCATCCGCGCCTGCTCTCGGTGATTGCCGGCGCCTGTGCTGCGGCCGGCGGCAACATCGTCGACGCGCAGATCTTCACCACCTCGGATGGCCGCGCGCTCGACACCATCCTGATCTCGAGGGAGTTCGACCGCGACGAGGACGAGCGCCGCCGCGCCGAGCGCGTCGGCCGGCTCATCGAAGACGTGCTGTCGGGCAAGAGCTGGCTGCCTGAAATGATCGAGAAGCGCACCAAGCCGCGGCGCGGCGCCAAGGTTTTCCGTATCCCGCCACGTGCCGAGATCCGCAACACCCTGTCGAACCGGTTCTCGGTGATCGAAGTCGAGGGGCTGGATAGGCCGGGCCTTCTGTCGGAGATCACCGGCATGTTGTCGGACCTGTCGCTCGACATCGCCTCGGCCCACATCACCACCTTCGGCGAAAAGGTCATCGACACGTTCTACGTCACCGATCTCACCGGCCAGAAAATCGACAGCCCGTCGCGTACGGCGACCATCCGCAACAGGCTGATCGCGGTGCTCGAGGGCACGGCGTCCGAGCGCGGCAAGACCAAAACGGCCGCCGAGTGACTGTTACCTTCCATTTGCCCCAATCCCACAGGCAGTCTTCAAGCGCATGAGCCTTGTCAAGAAATTCGCCACGGTCGCTTCCGGCACGCTGATGAGCCGGGCTCTCGGCTTCGGCCGCGAGATGCTGATGGCCGCCGCACTCGGCACCGGGCCTATCGCCGACGCGTTCAACGCCGCCTTCCAGTTCCCCAACACCTTTCGCCGGCTGTTTGCCGAAGGCGCTTTCAATGCCGCCTTCGTGCCGCTGTTCGCCAAGGAGATCGAGACGCACGGCACCGACGGCGCCAAGCGCTTTTCCGAAGAGGTGTTCGGCGTCTTGTTCACGGCGCTTCTGGTGCTGACCATTGCCATGGAACTGGCGATGCCGCTGATCGTGCGCTACTTGGTGGCGCCGGGCTTTGCCGATACGCCGGGAAAATTCGAAACGACGGTGGCGCTGGCGACCGTCATGTTCCCCTACCTGATCTGCATGTCGCTCGGCGCCATGATGGCCGGCATGCTGAACTCGCTGCGCCGCTACTTCGCCGCCGCGGTTGCACCGGTGTTCCTCAACGTCATCCTTATCGCCGTGCTCGCCTATGCCTGGTACAACGGTTCGGACGCCCGCACCGTTGGTTTCGGCCTGGCCTGGGGTGTGCTGGCGGCCGGCCTGGTGCAGCTGGCGATCGTCTGGGCGGCGGTGCGCCATGCCGGCATCTCGATCGGCTTCCGGCGGCCGAAGATGACGCCGAACGTCAAGCGGCTGCTGATCCTGGCGCTGCCGGCGGCTATCACCGGCGGCATCACCCAGATCAACCAGCTGATCGGCACCGCGATCGCGTCGGCGCAGGACAGCGCGGTGTCGTCGCTGGCCTATGCCGACCGCGTTTACCAGCTGCCGTTGGGCGTCGTCGGCGTCGCCGTCGCCATCGTGCTTCTGCCGGAACTGTCGCGGGCGCTGAAATCAGGCAATCTGGTCGAGGCCGCCAATCTGCAGAACCGCTCGGTCGAGTTTACCCTTTTCATGACCTTGCCGGCGGCGGCCGCGCTGCTGGTCATGTCCGAGCCGATCGTGCGGCTGGTCTATGAGCGCGGCGCCTTCGCCGCCAACAATTCGACGGCGACGGTCGCGGCAATCCTGGCGATCTTTGGCCTCGGCTTGCCGGCCTTCGTGCTGATCAAGGCGTTCACCCCGGGCTATTTCGCCCGCGAGGACACGCGCACACCAATGATTTTTGCCGCCATCTCGGTGGCGGTTAACATTACGACGGCACTGACGCTGTTTCCGACGATGGGCGCGCCCGGCATTGCCGTTGCCTCCGCTGTCGCCGGCTGGGTCAATGCGGCGATGCTGCTCGCCGTGCTGATCCGGCGCGGCCATTGGGGCCGCGACGTGCCGCTCATGAAGCGCATCCCGCGACTGGTGCTGTCGGCGGCGGTGATGGCCGCGGCGCTCTATTTTGCCGAACACTGGTTCGCCGCAAGTCTCGGCTCCGGCTCGCCGCTGGTGATCAAGGCGGTAACCCTGCTTGCGCTCGTCGCCGGCGGGGCGCTGCTTTACTTCGTCATCGCCTTCGCCACTGGCGGCGCCGATTTCGGCATGATCCGCCGCAATATCGGGCGGAAGGCGTCCCAGCCGGTCAAGCAACAGTCTCCAGATCCGTGAAGCGGAATTCGTCCGCCGTCGAAAGCATCGGAACGGCGTAGTAGCGCGCGCAAGCGTAGTGGAAACAGTCGGCCAGGTTCAGGCGGCCAGCGTTGTTGCGAAACCGCGATGCAGCCTCAACAGCCAGAGATGCTGCGTCAGAGGCAGGCGGAAGCTCCCGCAAGGTGATTCCACGCTCTTCGAGAAAACGGCTGACTATTTTGAGGCTTGTGGCGACCGGGATGGCTAGCTTTTCCGATCGCGAAAGCGCCATCGCGGCTTCCCAAACCGCGATAGCCGACGTGAACGGAGCCGACGCTTTCATGACCGCCCTCGCGCAGCGCTGGGCTTCGGTCTCGTTGCTCAGTATTGCAACGATAGCGGCTGCATCGATGAACATCAGTCTTCACCGGACAATTCGTCGTAGACCGAGCGCGGGAGCGGCTTGCGCGCCTGCTCGCTCAGCTCAATACCGAATTCAGCTCGGAGCCGTGCCGCCGTCTCCAGCGGCGTCTCGCGATTGCGCCGGCGCTCCAGAGCTTCGCGCATGGCGATCATGATCGCCTCGGTGATCCCGACCCCCTCAAGCCTGGCAAAAGCCCGCGTCAGGCTGTCCGCTTCCTTGTTATTGATGTTGATCGTCATTGTTTTGGTTCCCATGTAGCAACTATTATGTAGCTATCTACATCAATCCGTCAACGTGGCGTGCTGAGCCAAATCGAAGCGATTGCCAAGGCGAGCTATTTTGTTCTTGCTTTGTGCCGGCAGCTATGCTACTAATTTCGGTATGGTGCTGATTGGCGCCGAGAACCCGCCGCAAGGCGGTTTTTTGTTTCTGGTCGGCGCCACCCCCTTCAAACAGCCTTCTGCTCGGCCGAAGTCAAAGCCCTGCGTAACGCAGCTGACGCCCTCTTGATCGTCTCCTCGCTCTCGTCCATAAGCGCGCCGTCGCAAGACTTTCGCCGCGCGCGAAACGGCCCTCCACAAGCCATGGAAACACCATGACCGATCAGCCCGCCTTCAAACCGCTCGTCTTTTCCGGCGTCCAGCCAACCGGCAATCTGCATCTCGGCAATTATCTCGGCGCCATCAAGAAATTCGTCGCCCTGCAGGACACCTCCGACTGCATCTACTGCGTCGTCGACCTGCATTCGCTGACCGCACAGCTCGTCCATGAGGATCTGCAGGACCAGACGCGGTCGATCACCGCGGTGTTTCTCGCCTCCGGCATCGACCCGACCAAGCACATCGTCTTCAACCAGTCGCGGGTGATGCAGCACGCCGAGCTTGCCTGGATCTTCAACTGCGTGGCGCGCATCGGCTGGATGAACAGGATGACGCAGTTCAAGGACAAGGCCGGCAAGGACCGCGAGAACGCCTCGCTCGGCCTGCTCGCCTATCCCTCCCTGATGGCCGCCGACATCCTCGTCTACCGCGCCACCCACGTGCCGGTCGGCGACGACCAGAAGCAGCATCTGGAGCTGACCCGCGACATCGCGCAGAAATTCAACAACGACTTTTCGGACCGCATCGCAGCGCTTGGCGTCGGCGTCGAGATGCAGGTCGGCGAGGAGACGGTGAACGGCTATTTCCCGCTGACCGAGCCGGTCATCGGCGGCCCGGCGGCACGCATCATGTCTCTGCGCGACGGTTCGAAGAAGATGTCGAAGTCCGACCCGTCGGACCTGTCGCGCATCAATCTGACCGACGATGCCGATGCCATCTCGAAGAAGATCCGCAAGGCCAAGACCGATCCGGAGGCTTTGCCCGGCGAACTGGACGGCCTTGCCGGCCGGCCGGAAGCGGAGAACCTCGTCGGCATCTATGCCGGCCTCGCCGAAATATCGAAAGAGGCGGTGCTGCAAGAGTTCGGCGGCCAGCAGTTTTCGGTGTTCAAGCCGGCGCTTGCCGATCTCGCCGTGGAAAAGCTGGCGCCGATCGCCGGTGAGATGCGCCGCATCTCCGGCGACCGCGCCTATGTCGACGCGGTGCTGCGGGATGGCGGCGAGCGTGCCGGCACATTGGCCGAAGCGACCATGAAGACCGTGCGCGACATTATCGGCCTGCTGCAAGGCTAATGCATGTCGCGCAAAAGCATGCCCTCGGGCTTGACCCGAGGGTGTG
Source organism: Mesorhizobium sp. M0340 (assembly GCF_040321535.1). Taxonomy (NCBI): domain Bacteria; kingdom Pseudomonadati; phylum Pseudomonadota; class Alphaproteobacteria; order Hyphomicrobiales; family Phyllobacteriaceae; genus Mesorhizobium; species Mesorhizobium sp. M0340. Next base: position 136,277 of record NZ_JAMYRR010000003.1, read on the forward strand.
CAGCGGTTTGCGATAACGACATGCATAAAACAAGAACCTGAAGCGCGTCGCTGGTCGAACGCGACGGGCTTCAAGCCGCACCGATATCGCCACAGCCGCCTGTCGCTTGCGGACGGGCTGTGGCGGTGGCAGATTGCGACCGAAACCATCGAACAGGGTGAATATGGTCTCCAAACGCCTCAGCCGGGAAGCCGGTCATCGCCGCAAATTCCTGGCGATCATCGACGACACGCCGGAATGCGAGCGCGCCGTCGCCTACGCCTCGAAGCGGGCGCAAAGCACGGGCGGCGTGCTTGTGCTGCTCTATGTCATCGAGCCGGATGATTTTCAGCACTGGCTGGGCGTCGAGAAGATCATGCGCGAGGAGGCGACCGCCACGGCGCGTGCCGCACTCGACAGCTATGCCAACAAGGTGCGCCAGAAGCTCGGCATCGAGCCGGAACTGGTGGTGCGCGAAGGCAAGCCGACCGAAGAGATTCACAAGTTGATCGAGGAAGACCAGGACATCGCCATCCTGGTGCTGGCGGCAGGCGCCGGCAAGGAGGGGCCGGGGCCGCTGGTCGGCGCGGTTGCCGGCAAGGGCGCCGCCTTTCCGATTCCCGTCACGGTTGTGCCGCAGAACCTGTCGGACGAAGAGATCGACAGCCTCGCCTGAGATGCGCTGATATTCAGGTGAGGCCGGCCTGCAATTGGCGGCTTCCTGCGCTTCCGGTGCTCACGTACCAAAAGTACGCTCCGCTCCGGTTCTCGGAACCCACCATTTTCGGCTCGGCCTGACCTGAATCTCAACACATCTCCAAGCGTTTCAGGGCGCTAGCAAAACATTCCGCCAGCCAGCCGTTCCCGGCGATGGCTTTCGCTTGAATGTCGGGCGGATAAAGCCTAATTAGAACTATTCCAAACTAGCTGCCCGAAATGGGCACGGAGACGGCCATGTTCATCCAGACCGAGTCGACGCCAAACCCGGCGACGCTGAAATTCCTGCCCGGCAAGGAAGTGCTGCAAGAAGGCACCGCCGATTTCCGCGATGCCGACAGTGCCGCGACGGCTTCGCCGCTGGCCGGCCGGCTGTTCGAGATTCCCGGCGTCACCGGCGTCTTCTTCGGCTATGATTTCATCACCGTGACCAAGGACGGCCCCGACTGGCAGCATCTGAAGCCGGCTATCCTCGGCGCCATTATGGAGCATTTCATGTCCGGCGCCCCGGTGATGGCCAAGGCCGGGCCCGCCGCCGAGACCAGCCAGACCGGCGAATTCTACGACAAGGCCGACGAGGAGCTGGTCGTCACCATCAAGGAGCTGCTCGACACGCGGGTGCGCCCGGCCGTGGCCCAGGATGGCGGCGACATCACCTTCCGTGGCTTCGAGAACGGCACAGTGTTCCTGCACATGAAGGGCGCCTGCGCCGGCTGCCCGTCGTCCACGGCGACGCTGAAGCACGGCATCCAGAACCTGCTCCGGCACTTTGTGCCGGAAGTGCAGCACGTCGAACAGGTCTCCTGACGCGCCGTTCCATCGTCAACATCGATAGACAACAAAAAACCGGGCAAAAATGCCCGGTTTTCTGTTTGCGACGTCTGTGTGTTGCCTAGACGGTCCGCGTATAAAGCTCTTCTTGTTTGACCATGGTTTTGTCCGAAATCCCACTTTTCGGGATCATGGTCTTACAGAACGATGACCTTGGCGCCGACCGAGGTGCGGTCGTAGAGGTCGATAATGTCCTGGTTCATTAGCCGGATGCAGCCCGACGACATCGCCTTGCCGATCGAATTCCATTCCGGGCTGCCATGCAGGCGGTAGCCCATGTCGCCGCCTTTGTTGAACAGGTACATGGCGCGCGCGCCGAGCGGGTTCTTCAACCCCGGCTCCATGCCGCCGGCGAACTTGGCCAACTCCGGCTGCCGCTTGATCATCTGCGAAGGCGGTGTCCAGGTCGGCCATTCGCGCTTCAGCGCGATACGGGCGGTGCCGTGCCATTCGAAACCCTCACGGCCGACGCCGATGCCGTAGCGCATCGCCTGGCCGTCGCCCATGACGAAGTAGAGAAACTTGTTCTGCGTATCGACGATAATGGTGCCCGGCTTTTCCTTGGTGTCGTAGTCGACGATCTGCCGGCGGTATTTGAACGGCACCTTTTCGATCGGAACGCGCGGCAGGTGATAGCCGGCATCGGTCACCGCGCCGTAATTGTTAGTGAAGATCTGCGAGCCGATGGTGCTGCAACCGGCGACAGCCGTCGACAGCGCCAGGGCCGCGACGATTGCAAGTGACTTCATGCGCATGAAAAGGTCCGATGCCCTGCCCAAACTACAGCGGCTCGAGTCGGCCGCTTTTTCATCTTCATTCATGCTGGCATTTGCTTTGCTTGCCAAGCGGGCGATGCCTATATCCTTGGGCTTGCGTGCTGGTAAACCTGCGACTATGGTATTTCGGCAACAGCCCCCACAGGATTATGTTGCAAAATCAATGGGCCAAGAACAAGAACCAGGAGACGAGGACATCACCGTGAATGTCGGTGACGCTGCCTGGCGCTCCGGCCTGCGGCCAAGACCATACGTTGCTACGAGGCGATCGGCCTGAGACGCGGCCGCTGCAGGAGATAATCCTGACGGGCCGGGTTCAATAAAGGACGCCGCGAAGCACGGTCCAAGCCAGAAGCCCGAACGTGCCAATCACCACCAATGCGCCAAGGACCGTGCCGATCGTTTCAGGCAGTCCATCGGGGCGACCAGGATCGTCGGCCATTCAACTATCGATCATGACGTAAGCGGCACCAAACACGGCAACGATGATTGCCCCAAGCACCGCCCATCCTCTGATGGCTGAGCGGATTTCCTCCGGCGTCGCTGATTTCCGGACGTCATCTTCCGTCATCTAATGCTCCTCGTAGAATCCGTGGTCGACATTGAAAGCGCAAGCTGCCGGCGCTGCCAAGAGCCGCAGCGGATTTTGCGCAAAAGTTTAGCGACGGGCGCCGTTCGCGAGCAAGCGTTACTTAGCCTTCCACACTACGCAAAGCGCGGGCGGCGGTCACGATCCCGGTGGGCGATACCGGATCGACTTCGCTTTCCCAAGCGCCTCCATCGTCTCTTCGACACTTAACAGGACGGTGGTCTCGTACGAGCTGAGTGCGCCGCCGGCGCCGATGGCAAGCATGACCGATGCCATGGACACGTTGTCCGGCGCCTCCCACAGGTTCCAGCCATCGTACTCTCCGAAGGCATACCAGAACCCGTGCAGCTTTCCGCCGACCGACTCGATGTAGGAGCGGGCAGCCTCGCGTCTATCCTCGGGATTATCCATCAAGCGCGCCCAGGTTTCGGGCCTGTAGCTGAATCGTGTGAGATACATCGGCATGGTTCGTCTCCTCCCAGAGCTGCCCCCACCAAGACAGTTAAGCGCCCCAATTCGGGAGAACGCGAGTCGTTTCCGAGGCGTAGTACCGCTGGCTTAGTTGCGGGGCCGCTAATAGACCTGTTTCAATTGCCTTTCCCAAGGGAGTAAGGTCAATGGCCGCATATCTCATTGCTGATGTAGATATAACCGACGCCGCCGTTTTCGAGGAATACCGCCAGGATGTGCCGGCAACCGAAGCCCGCTACGGGGGAAGGTATATCGCTCGCGGCGGGGCCACCAAAGTTCTGGAAGGCGATTGGGAACCTCATCGCCTCGTCATCGTCGAATTCCCGGACATGGCTTCCCTCCTGGCATGGTACGACTCTCCAGAATACGGCCGCCTCAAAGCCATCCGCGAACGCTGCGCAAAGACGAGAATCATTGCTCTGGAGGGGATGATGCCGGTTAGTTAAGGCCGGGCTTGCCAGCAGGATAAATCACCCTGAAAAAGGTGATTATCTGGTTGACAAACCCGTTGGCGAATCAAGGCCGTGCTGATATGAACGGCGCGTGGATGAACTCATCACACAGATTCAATCCGTATGGCCGCTTGTAATGCAAGCGCCGTGGGGTTTCCTGTCTGCTAGCCTAGCGCTGCTTATCCTTGGATGGGCGGCGGGCAGGTTCATGTATGGCGAGCGAATTTTCAATCTTAAAAGCCGCATTGAACGCCGAGACGACGAAATCGCGGAACTGAAGAAACAATCATCGGACAAAGAGGAAGGCGACGGAACCGCTGGCAAAAACTTCCTTATCGGTCGATTGATTGGCCAGTATCTCCACGAACACAAGGATGCTCCACGGCGGATGCAAATGGGGCTTGAACAGCCTCCAGTTGATTGGGTCAACGCAGAGCTTGCAAAATTGGAAGAGGATTGGCGTGTTAAGACGGGGCGCAATGGGGAATATGTCTTCTACGATCTTCCGCGATGGGGATAGCCGATATCACCAAGGGCCGCGCTACCCAGCCGTAGGGGAATGGCCAGCGCTACAGAATCTATAATCGGCCCGCCCTTCCACAAAGCGGGCCGGATCTTGAACCTATGTTGACGCAGACCCTTTTCCCTGTTGTTATGCAGACATACATGAGGGTGTTCGCCAAGTTAGGAACACATTAACTGGCGAAGCGTTAGTTTGTATGAGTAGCCACGCAGGCCGGGGAGGCCGAAATGGGCATCCAGGTTAAAGATATCCAAATCCTATGCAAGGAAGTTGGCGGTATGTACGTGCTGACTTCGCCTGCCGTGCCTGAGCTACACGTCGCCAACGTGGATAAGCAAGCCGCATACGACTCGATTCAGGCTACCCTGGACATGATTGAACGCATGAAAGAGCGGCAGGCTGCTCGCAATGCGCACAAGGAAATGCAAGCCGAGCGGCGATACGCCTGATTGCGCTACCTAGCGACTGATGTCTACGTGGCATTGGCAGGTTTAGGCTGCGAATTTGACGGCGACGAGACTGACTCCTCCGAGGGGTGGTACACGTCGGACGGGCACATCTTCGTCTTGCCCAAGCCTACAGTGGATAATGATGGCCGGCACTGGCTTTCAGCCGAGGTCGTTGACGAGATAATCAGAGATCGCTGGCTGCCATTCACGCTTCAGTTGCTTGCGCGCTACGACTAGTCCTTCGCCTCGCGCTCCCGCCGCACAAACTCTTTTATCTGTTCGGGCGTGAGTTTCTTGGCCTTGGCGATCTTCTGCACAATGGCTTCGAAGGCGGCGTCGGATTGATCGGTTTTCAGTTCGCGCGCCGCGTCTCGGAACTTGTCGATCTGCGGTTTTTTGTCGGGCATGGTTCGTAACCCTAGACGGAATCGAGTAAAATTGCTATGTAACGGCGCGAAAGCGCCGATGCTATGGACGCACCGCCGCTTTCGCTCTTACCCCTTGTGGAAGGGGGCAGGGTGAACCGCCATCAGGCGGCTACCGGTATTCTCCGGGTCATGAACCACATGACGCATCCTCCTTTCTCTCGCTTGGGTTCTGTGTCGCGGTCCGCTGGCCAGCAAAAGCGCGACACACTCGAAAATCAGGAAGCGGCGGTGTCCTTGGATGCCGTCGCTTTTTTCATCTTCCTCGCCGTCAGATATTGGACCAACGCCCAAATCGACTGCTTCACGTTGTCGTCAATATCCGGTTCAGTCATCAGGTCGATGAGTTGGTATTCAAGCGCCTTGCCCGGCTCGACGCGCTGCTGCCCCGCATTTTCCGAGCCAATACCTCCACCGTTGCCGCCAGATCCGCCAGCTCCACCGCTACCGTTATCTACTTGATCGGCGGGCAATTCCTCTTTTGCTCGCACCCCGGTAAGGGTCGGCTTGCTGAACCGTCCATTCGCCGCAATATACCCCGCATGTTGGGCCGAAGCGGAAAAGGCTTGGCGGGCTCGCTCTTTCTGTTTGGGCGGTACGCCCAGCGATTCCATTTGGCGCTCAATTGCCGCCGGCGGCGGCAACGCATAACCTTGGTAGCGATCAAACATCGCCTTATATAGGGGGATTTTAAGGAAGGCTTCGGCCTTGGCGGCGGCAGATGACTGTTGGTCGGTCACTTGAAGGCCAAGCTGGGTGAGACCGACCCTGCCCGCGTCTGTTTCGATCAATCCAAACATACGAGCCGCGCCCAGCCGCCCTCGAAACGTTCCACCTGTGGCGGACTGATCCATGGCTACGGCCAGTTGCGTCTGATCAATCTTCGCTTGGCCACCCTCTCGCAAAAGAACAGTAGCCAATTCGATAGATCGCTCCAAGTCGGAATAGGGAAATTCGATCTGTGACCGGTCACGCTTCCGCCCAGCGGCGGTCTCGCTTACCGCAGAATCGTCAGTTTCGTCTTCGACAGGTTCGCCCATTTTTAGGCACCTCCAGCCCACAATTGGGCTACTGGAGGAGTCATATAACAGGCGCCTCGTAGATTCGCAACGCCGTAACACGAAAAAAGTTGTTACGCTCGTTTAAGCGCGTTACCGGCGGTGACCGCGCTTCGGCCAGAGCGGCAACTCTAGCTGCACAGGCTTTCGGAAGTGCGTCCGCTTCTCGTCAAGTAGGTCTATGATAAGTCAGGCGCTTACCGGCAGCGCCCTTCAGGGCGATGAATGCGCGGGTGCCGTCATCAACGCCCATCGCAATCCGGTTCGAATAGCGGAAATCGAATTCAGCCAAATAGCGGTGCAGGTGGTGTTCGGCGCAATGCTGATAGACGCCCTTCATGCCGCGCTTGAAGATCGAATAGAAGCCTTCCACGGTATTGGTGTGGACGGTGCCGCGAACGTATTCGTCCTTAGAATGCGTGACGAAATCGTGCGAGGCGAATTCCTGGCCGACGCGGCGATACAGGCCAGCCTCGTCCGTCATCAATGCGGTTTCCTTGGCGATGTTGGCGCGCACGATTGGCATGATCGTGCCGATGCGAGCTGTATCGACGTGAAAGGAACGGGCGCGACCTCCGCGCTCAACCAGCGTGACGACAGTGTTCTTGTGACCGGTGCCGCGAGTTATCGGGGTATTGGTCAGGCGGCCAATGTAAGTTTCGTCCACCTCAACGGTCTTGCCGTTGCCGCCAAGCGGGGAGAGTTCCCCAGACGCCATTGCAAGGCGAATGCGGTGGCACAGGAACCAAGCGGTCTCATAGGTGCATTCGAGTATGCGGTACATCTGATGAGCACTGATGCCCTTCTTAGAGGCGCACATGAGGTGGATTGCCTGTAGCCACTTGGTGAGCGGCAAATGGCTTTCTTCGAAGATCGAACCCATGCGGACGGTGAACTGCGAACGGCAAGCGCCGCACTTGTACAGGCCATGGCGCTCGACCCCGTTCGGGTTCTTCTTAGAGGGCTTGGTGCGGACGCCCTTCAGTTTGTAATGCTTGTCCACGGAACCGCACTTCGGGCAAACCGGACCATTCGGCCACAAGATCGCCTCGACGTGTTCGAAAGCCTTGGCTTCGTCGTGGAATTCGGGGCGGGACAGGATGGACATGGAAATCTCCTATGTCCTGACCCTACGTAATTAGGTTGGGTTTGTAAACCAGATAATCGCGCTGAAAAACCGGGTTCAAACCGTGAACAAAATCTGGCATGGTGCTTCCATGCCGATCATCTCGCCGATTCCCCTCAACCCGCTCATCGACGGCCGCCAGTCGGAGCGCGCCATGCTGGTGAGGCGTGGTGTGCAGCGGCTGCTCAAGGACATGGGCGCGCATGTCTTGCCCGAACTGTCGCTGGCCACCGGGCGGCGCGCCGATCTCGTGGCGCTGACCCGCCAGGGCGACATCTGGATCATCGAGATCAAATCCTCGATCGAGGATTTCAGGGTCGACCGCAAATGGCCGGACTACCGGCTGCATTCCGACCGCTTGTTCTTCGCCACCCATCCCGGCGTACCCCAGGAAATCTTTCCGGAAGAATGCGGCTTCATTCTCTCCGACGGCTATGGTGCCGAGATTTTGCGCGATGCGCCCGAGCACCGCATGGCGGCCGCGACACGCAAGGCGCTGATGCTGAGGATCGCGCGGGCTGGTGCCGCGCGGCTGCTGGCGGCGGAACTTGCCGGGGTGTCGGTGCCGGCGCTGGAGGGTGAAAGCGAGTAGGATTTCGTTCGGCGTAATGGAGGGTTGCGCTACCCGGCTGCCGCCACCTGCTCCCGTGCACCGCAGCGGATTCTTGCGACGAAGACCCCCACCCCTAGCCCCTCCCCACAAGGGGGAGGGGAACTTCGCAGCGGCAGCGCCACTTAGCATTAACTTCGACAATTCTAGCCGAAACAGCAGCGGCATCGTCTCCCTCCCCCTTGTGGGGAGGGGTTAGGGGTGGGGTACGCGGCCTGGCAAATGCCCATCTGGTACCGAACATGGCCGCCTCACTCGTCCCACGCCTGCACGACGGTCTGCCGCGCGATCTGGCCGTTCTTCAGCTCCAGCATCGCCGCGCAGAACACCTTGGTCCCGTCCGGATAAGCGCACGCCTGGGTGAAGGCGAGATTGTTGCCGTCGGCGATGGTGGTGTCGACCTTGTGGGTCATCGCCCGGCTGCAGATGTCATCCCAGAACGTGGTGATCGCCGCGCGCCCGCGGATCTCGCGCGGCTTGCTCGGCGGGTTGTTGCGGTCGATCACCCGCACCAATGCGTCGTCGGCATAGAAGCTCGCCAGCAATTTTCCATCACGGCCCTCGATTGCCTTCTTGATCGCCGCGCCGTCTACCGCCTGTGTCTTGGTCGGCATTTTGTCCTCCATGGGCCCGTCTTGACGATCGGGCGGTTGCTTGATCAGCGCTGCCCGGCGTTCGCCGCCGGGCGGTTTTTCACTGCGACTTCGCCTTGACGGCCGCGAACACCTCGTCGGACTGCTCCTTGAAGGTGGCGAGATCGACCTGGCTGCCGTTGAGCATCGTCGACCAGTGGCGCACGATCGCGGCCATCGCCACCGCCTCCTTGATTTCCTCGTCGCTGGCGCCATTGAGCTTGGCCGCCTGCGTGTGGAAATAGATGCAGTATTGGCAGGGGATCTGCGAGGCGACGGCGAGGCCCATCAATTCCTTGGTCTTGCCGTCGAGAGCGGTGTTCGGGTTGAGCTGCACGCCCTTGATCTCGGCCCAGGCGCCGGCGACAGCGACGTCCGGCAGCGTCTTGAACATGTCCGGCACCGAGCCGAGCGTGGCCTGGATATCCTTGTAGGCGGCCGTCGCCGAGGCGTCCTCGGCCTTGGCAGGAACTATCGCCAGCAGCGCGCCGACGCCTGCCGCCAGCACCAGCGATTTGAGTGTCGACTTCAGCATTTTATTTCTCCCTTCGCAGCGCCTTTCCCGGCGATATCCGCCTGGCCTGCATGGGACGAAGTGATAGCGCTCAGGCATGCCCAGCCGCTTCGCCCGAAAGCGCCATGGCTGCTATGGCCCGTGCGGGCCAGCGTGCCGGGCCGAGAACGCCGCCGCCGCCGCCCGCGACGGCAGGTCCAGCTTGAGCAGAATATTGGCGACGTGGCGCTTGACCGTGTGTTCGCTCAGCCCCAGTTCGGCGGCGATCGCGGCATTGCTCTTGCCGTCGGCAATGAGGTTCACCACCTCGCTTTCGCGCGCTGTCAGTGCGGCCGGCTCGGCAGCCTTGGCCTTCAGCCGGAAGGCCGGCTCCAGATGCTGTTCCGAGGTCGCCTGCACCAACGCCAGCGGCTCATCCAGCTCGTCAAGTGCGATGCGCCCGGCGTCATTGAAATGAAGGCCTGAACCGGCGGCGAGGTCGGCGACCAGCCGCGATGCGAGGATGTCGCCGCGCCCGGCATGCGCGGCAAGCTGCATCGTCACGCGCGTCGTCAATCCCGTCGGCGGCCCACGCAACTCGACCTCGCCGACATGCACGCCCTGCGCGCTGGCGACGCCGATCTCCTGCGCCGCATCGCGCAGCGCCGCCGCGCAGCGTACGGCCCGCGCCGGGCCGTCGAAGCGCGCCATCATCAGCTCACCATGCGTGCCGGCCGGGCGGCCGCCATGGCGCCCAACCAGCAGGCGCCATGTTTCCTGAAAACGCTGGCTGCGCTCGCTCCACATGCGGTCGCCAAGCCGCGCCGTGTCGTAGATCCGGGTGACCAGCAGTGCCGCCAGCACGCGCTCGGCCTCGGCGACGGCGCGCGCTCCGGTCAGGAATTCCTCGATCACATCAGCCACCCGGTCGACATCGCCGGTCCAGATCGGGTGGTCGCGCCCGGGTACCTCGACCAATCGCGAATTCGGGATATTCCTTGCCAGGAAGCGGCTGGCCTCCGGGTCGACGCGTGCATCGTTTCGGCGGTGGACCAGCAGCGTCGGCGCGCTGATCGTCGCCAGCACGCCGCGCACGTCGATTGCTGCATTCATGCGGGCCAGGGCGATAGCCGCCGTCGGGCTCGCCGACAGCCGCTCGAAGCGCGCCCACCATGTGGCGAAACGCGGATCGTCGACGCGACCGGGCGCGAAATGCGGTAGGGTGGCGCCGGTGCCCCATGCGGTCTCCGCCGTCGCGATGAAGGCCTCGAGGCGTTCCGGCGGCATCACCCATTTGTGGAAATGCGCATAGCCGCCATAAAGCGCCAGCGCCGGCGTCCGCTCCGGGTAGGTGGCGGCGAACAGCATTGCCATCGGCGCGCCTTCCGAAGCGCCGAGCAAGGCGGCGCGGCCGCTGCCGGTCGCATCCATCACGGCGCGCACATCGTCCATGCGGGTTTCGAGGCTGGGCAGGTGGTGGACATCGACGCGGTCGGACAGGCCGGTGCCGCGCTTGTCGAACAGGATCAGCCGTGAGAACGCGGAAAGCCGCTTCAGCAGCCGGCTGTAGCCCTCGTCTTCCCAGTGCAGGTCGAGATTGGAAATGAAACCCGGCACGAAGACGAGATCGAGCGATCCCTGGCCGACCACCTGATAGGCGATCCGCACGTCGCCACTGAGCGCGTATCGAGTTTCGATCGGCCTCACGAATTGTCCGCCCGACCCGACGATTTCTTATCGCCGGATTATAGCAGAGCCGCGCAGCTTGCGGCAGATGAAACTTTAGCGCGAGTGAATGTGGGCCGGCGACGCCTACTTCTGTGACGCGGCGGTCTCGATGTTCGCTCCGCCGACGCTAAAACCTGCGCCCTCCGGCGCGCCCGGCCGCTTGATGTGTGGCGCGGCCGCGACGACAAGCTCGTTGAAACCTTCGCCGCCGCTGTCAAGCATCTCGAACAATTGCCGGCGCATTCTCGGCTCCCAGAACTTGTTGATGTGCTCGGCGACGCCGGCAATGCCTTGCTCGCGCGGCTTGGAGTGGAAAAAGGCGGCGATCTGGTTGGCCATGCGAACCAGCTTTTCGCTGGTGCTCATGAGATGGCCTTCGTCATGCGACATGCCTGGCAACTCCGGAAACCACGCGGTCAGGATGCGTGAAAATATCGAAATCATCGCCGCGCACCAGCGCCACCAGCGTCATGCCGGCGTCGTCCGCGGTGCGGATGGCAAGTGCGGTCGGCGCCGAGACGGCGATGATGACGGCAGCACCGATTGCCGCCGTCTTCTGCACCATCTCGACCGAAACGCGCGACGTGACGACGACGGCACCGCCGGCGCCGTCGATACCGGCCCTGGCCAGCGCGCCGGCCAGCTTGTCCAGCGCATTGTGGCGGCCGACATCCTCGCGCGCCATGACGATGCCCTTGTCGGGAAGGTAAAAACCGGCGGCGTGGACCGCGCCAGTCTCGGTGTGCAGCGGCTGCAGCTTCGACAAAAGCTTGACCGAGCGGACGATGTCATCGGGCTGAAGCGTAAGTGTTGACGCACCAACAGGGTTTACCGAGCGCATCGCCTCTTCGATCGATTCGATGCCGCACAACCCGCAGCCGACCGGGCCGGCCAGCCGTCTGCGCCGCGCTTCGAAGCGGGTGTTGGCCTGGTCCTTCAGCCGGATCTGGATGTCGATGCCGGCGCCGTGATCCTCGACCTCAATGGCTTCGATCTCGTCCGGCGAGGCAATGATGCCTTCGGTCAGCGAGAAGCCGAGCGCGAAATCCTCGAAATCGGCCGGGCTTGCCATCATCACCGCATGCGTGGTGCCGGCAAAGGAGAACGCCACCGGCGTCTCTTCCGGCACCATCCGGTTGGCGGCCGCGGTGCCGCCCGCGCGGCGCGCCAGCCGCGAGATCTGCGCAATGGCTTTGCGGCGCGCGGTCAAGGACTACTCCGCCGCTTCCAACTTCGCGATGCGGCGGCTTTGCTTTGCCTGCTCGTCATAGTCGCGCTGCCATTCCGACGGGCCGTTGGACGCGCCCACCTGCACTGCGGTCACCTTGTATTCCGGGCAGTTGGTCGCCCAGTCGGAGAAGTCGGTGGTGATGACGTTGGCCTGGGTGTCGGGATGGTGGAAGGTCGTATAGACGACGCCTGGCGACACCCGCTCGGTGATCAGCGCGCGCAGCGTCGTCTCGCCGGAGCGGCTGGTCAGCCGCACCCAGTCGCCGTCGCGCAGGCCGCGATTTTCGGCGTCGTGCGGATGGATCTCCAGCCGGTCCTCGCTGTGCCAGACCACGTTCTCAGTACGCCGGGTCTGCGCGCCGACATTGTATTGCGACAGAATGCGGCCAGTGGTCAGCAGCAGCGGGAAGCGCGGCCCGGTCCTTTCGTCGGTCGCGACGTATTCGGTGCGGATGAACTTGCCCTTGCCGCGCACGAAGCCGCCAATATGCATGATCGGCGTGCCCTCCGGCGACTTCTCGTTGCAGGGCCACTGCACCGAGCCCACTCTGTCGAGGAGGTCGAAGGAAACGCCGGCGAAGCTCGGCGTCGTCTTGGCGATCTCGTCCATGATCTGCGACGGATGCGTGTAGGTCCAGCCGAGGCCGAGCGCCTTGGCGAGCTCCTGCGTCGTTTCCCAGTCGGCATAGCCGCATTTCGGCTCCATCACCTTGCGCACCATGTTGATACGGCGCTCGGCATTGGTGAAGGTGCCATCCTTCTCGAGGAAGGTCGAGCCGGGCAGGAAGACATGCGCGTAGTTGGCCGTCTCGTTGAGGAAGAGGTCGTGCACGACCACGCATTCCATCGCGGCAAGGCCGGCGGCGACATGCTTGGTGTCGGGGTCCGACTGCAGGATGTCCTCGCCCTGCACATAGAGCCCCTTGAACGAGCCGTCGACGGCGGCGTCCAGCATGTTGGGGATGCGCAGGCCGGGCTCGTCGTCGAGCTTGACGCCCCACAGGCTCTCATAGATGGCGCGCACGGCGTCGCCGGAAATGTGGCGATAGCCGGGAAGCTCGTGCGGGAACGAGCCCATGTCGCAGGAGCCCTGCACATTGTTCTGGCCGCGCAGCGGGTTCACGCCGACGCCCGGCCGGCCGATATTGCCGGTCGCCATGGCGAGGTTGGCAATGGCGATGACGGTGGTCGAGCCCTGGCTGTGCTCGGTCACGCCGAGGCCGTAATAGATCGCGCCGTTGCCGCCGCGAGCGTAGAGCCGGGCCGCACCGCGTATGTCGTCGGGATCGACATTGGCAAGCTGGCCGACGACCTCCGGGCTGTTTTCCGGCAGTGCCACGAACGACGCCCAGTCCTGGAACTCGTCCCAGTCGCAGCGCTCGCGGATGAAGGCCTCGTCGAACAGGCCTTCGGTGACGATGACATGGGCAAGTGCCGTCAGCATGGCGACGTTAGTGCCCGGCTTCAGCGGCAGATGGTACTGAGCCTCGACATGGGCCGAGCGCACGATGTCGGTGCGGCGCGGATCGAGCACGATCAGCTTGGCGCCCTGTCGCATGCGCTTTTTCATGCGCGAAGCGAACACCGGATGCGCATCGGTCGGATTGGCGCCGATCAGCAGGATGACGTCCGTCTGCTCGATCGAATCGAAGTCCTGCGTGCCGGCTGAGGTGCCGAAGGTCTGGCCGAGACCATAGCCGGTCGGCGAATGGCAGACCCGGGCGCAGGTGTCGACATTGTTGTTGCGGAAGCCCTGCCGGACAAGCTTCTGGACGAGGTAGGTCTCCTCGTTGGTGCAGCGCGAGGAGGTGATGCCGCCGATCGAGGTGCGGCCGTACTGGTATTGGATGCGGCGGAATTCATTCGCCGTGTGGGTGAGCGCCTCTTCCCACGACACTTCGCGCCACGGATCGCTGACCCGCTCGCGGATCATCGGCTTCAGGATACGGTCCTTGTGCGTCGCATAGCCATAGGCGAAGCGGCCCTTGACGCAGGAGTGGCCGTGGTTGGCCTTGCCTGCCTTGTAGGGCATCATGCGGATGACCTCGTCGCCCTTGACCTCGGCCTTGAACGAGCAGCCGACGCCGCAATAGGCGCAGGTGGTGACGGTCGAGCGCTCGGGCAGGCCTTTCGCCAGCACGGTCTTCTCCCTCAGCGCATCGGTCGGGCAGGCCTGCACGCAGGCCCCGCACGACACGCACTCGGAATCGACGAACGCCTCGTGCATGCCGGCCGAGACCCTGGATTCGAAGCCGCGGCCCTCGATGGTCAGCGCGAACGTGCCCTGCACCTCCTCGCAGGCGCGCACGCAGCGCGAGCAGACGATGCATTGCGCCGGATCGTAGGTGAAATAGGGGTTGGATTCATCGCGGGCGATATAGTCGATGGTCAGCGAGCCATGGCCGGGCGCCACGCCGTTTTCCCGCTTGACGTGGTTGCGCCCGTCCACGCCATAGCGGTTCTCGGTCAGGCCGACCGTCCTGACGACCTTGTCGAACTCGCTGCCGCCGGTGCCGGCCTTTTCGCCCCACGCCACCGGGTGGTCAGAGACGTAGAGTTCCATCACGCCGCGGCGAATGGCGTTCAGCCGGTCGCTCTGTGTGTGCACGACCATGCCCTCGCCGACCGGCGTCGTGCACGAGGCCGGCGTGCCGCCGCGCCCGTCGATCTCGACGAGGCAGACCCGGCAGGAGCCAAACGAATCCAGCATGTCGGTTGCGCAGAGTTTCGGGATTTCAACGCCCGCTTCCATCGAAGCGCGCATGATCGAGGTGCCCGCCGGCACCGTCACCGACTTGCCGTCGACTGTAAGCGTTACCTGCTGTTCGGCTTCGGAGGCGGGGGTGCCGTAGTCGATTTCCTGGACCAGCGATTTGATGTCGAATGCCGCGTTCATGCCTGTCCGCTCCTATTCCGCTGCTTCGGCGACCGGCGTCGGCCGAAAGTCGTCCGGGAAATGGTTGAGTGCACTCATCACTGGATATGGGGTGAAGCCGCCGAGAGCGCAAAGCGAGCCGAACTTCATCGTGTTGCAAAGGTCGGTGACCAGTGCGATCTGCTTTTCCGGTTCGATGTTCTGGGCGAGCCGGTCCAGCACCTCGACGCCGCGCGTCGAGCCGATGCGGCACGGCGTGCACTTGCCGCAGCTTTCGATAGCGCAGAATTCCATGGCAAAGCGTGCCTGCTTCAGCATGTCGGCGCTGTCGTCGAAAACTACGATGCCGGCATGGCCGATCAGCCCGTCCTTGGCGGCAAACGCTTCGTAGTCGAACGGGGTGTCGAACAGCGCGCGCGGGAAATAGGCGCCGAGCGGGCCACCCACTTGCACAGCCTTGACCGGACGCCCGGTCGCCGTGCCGCCGCCGATATCGTCGACGATCTCACCCAGCGTCATGCCGAACGCCGCCTCGTAGAGACCGGGATATTTGACGTTGCCGGCAATCTGGATCGGGATGGTGCCGCGCGAACGGCCCATGCCGAAATCCTTGTAGAAGGCGGCGCCCTTGTCCATGATCACCGGCACCGAGGCCAGCGAGATGACGTTGTTGATCACCGTCGGCTTGCCGAACAGGCCCTTGTGCGCCGGCAGTGGCGGTTTGGCCCGCACCTGTCCGCGCTTGCCTTCGAGGCTGTCGAGCAGCGCCGTCTCCTCGCCGCAAACATAGGCGCCGGCGCCGACGCGGACTTCCATGTCGAATGAATTGGCCGAGCCGAGCACATTGACGCCGAGCACGCCGGCCTTGCGGGCGATCTCGACGGCCTTCTGCATCACCGCCACCGCATGCGGATATTCGGAGCGGATATAGATGAACCCCTTCGTCGCGCCGGTGGCGATGCCGGCGATCGCCATGCCTTCGATCAGCACGAAAGGGTCGCCTTCCATGATCATGCGGTCGGCGAACGTGCCGGAATCGCCTTCATCGGCATTGCAGACGATGTATTTGCGCTCGGCCGACGTATCGAGCACCGTCTTCCATTTGATGCCGGTCGGGAAGCCGGCGCCGCCACGACCGCGCAGCCCGGACTCGGTCACCTGCTTGACGATGTCGGCCGGCGTCATCGCCACTGCATTCTGCAGGCCGTTCAGCCCGCCATGCGCCTTGTAGTGATCGAGCGACAGCGGATCGGTGACGCCGCAGCGCGCAAAGGTCAGCCGCGTCTGCCTGGCCAGGAATGGGATCTTGTCGGGAGCGCCGAGCCAGCGCTTGTGGTGGCCGCCGGTGAGGAAGCCGCAGTCGAACAGGCTTTTGACGTCGGATGGCTTCACCGGCCCATAGGCGACACGGCCATTGGCCGTTGCCACCTCGACCATCGGCTCGAGGAAATAGGCGCCGCGCGAGCCGTTGCGCACGATCTTGGCCTCGATGCCGCGCTCGGCCAATTCCGCCCGAACCGCCTTGGCGACTTTTTCCGCACCCAGCGCCAGCGCGCCGGAATCGCCGGGAATATAGATACGCGGGATCATGAGCGCACCTCGGCAACGATTTCATTGAGCTTTTCGTCGTCGAGCCGCCCGATCACCTCGCCGTCCAGCATCGCCGACGGCGAGCAGGCGCAAAGGCCGAGGCAATAGACCGGCTCCAGCGTCACCGAACCGTCGCGGGTTGTCTCGTGGAAGCCTATGCCCAGCAATGATTTGAGCCTGGCGGCAATCGCATCCGAACCCATCGACTGGCAGGCTTCCGCCTGGCAGAGCTTCAGCACATGCCGGCCGGCCGGCTGGCTGCGATAATCGTGATAGAAGGTGACGACGCCATGCACCTCGGCCCTGGAAATGTTCAGCGCCTCGGCGATGACCGGCAGCGCGTCCTGCGGCACATAGCCGAACTCTTCCTGTATGCCGTGCAGGATTGGCAACAGCGGGCCTTCGAGGCCTTTCAGCTCGTGGATGATCGCCGCGGTGCGCGATGCGATCTCGGTACTTGCAGGCTGCATCGTCATGCAGCGCCCTCCCTGGTCGTGGCGGTCTTCCACTAAGTGCTTAGGAAATCAGAGGAAACCCGCTAAATCAATAAAGCCGATCCGTTGCTCGATAGAAATTTTCTATCGTTCGCGATCACCAGCATTGTCTAGCCTAGCGACGGGTGCGGAAATCGTCCGCCAGCGCCATTGCCTCGTCCAACAGCGCCGAGACCAGCGGCGTGTGCGGTTCGCGCGGCGCCGCCACCAGCCCGACGGTGTGGCTGGCATCCGGCTCGACGATCGGGATAGCCCGGATCGGCTCGGAAAAGCCGAACGTTTCCGCAAGGTTAAGCGGCATGATGGACGACCATTTGCCGGTGCGGATATGCGAGAACAGCACGATCATCGAGTTGGATTCCAATGTCGGCCGCACCTGCACGCCGGCTTCGGCCAGATGCTGGTCGATGATGCGGCGGTTCTGCATGTCCGGCGTCAGCAGGCAGAGCGGCAGCTGACTGAGCTCGGCCCATGTCACTTTGTCGCGGTCGAAATACGGGTTCCCGACGGCGGTGATCAGCTGATAGCGCTCGTCATAGAGCGGCACGCTGGTGACGCGTCCGAGCGGCTCGTTGTCGAGATAGGTGATGCCGGCGTCGATATCGAAATTGCCGAGCAGCGACAGCACCTCGATCGAGGTCCGCGACAGCACCGAGAAGG
Organism: Mesorhizobium sp. M0340; assembly: GCF_040321535.1. Taxonomy (NCBI): domain Bacteria; kingdom Pseudomonadati; phylum Pseudomonadota; class Alphaproteobacteria; order Hyphomicrobiales; family Phyllobacteriaceae; genus Mesorhizobium; species Mesorhizobium sp. M0340. Next base: position 153,985 of record NZ_JAMYRR010000003.1, read on the forward strand.
TGACGCCGGGGTGTTTTGCCCGAAACGGCGTCGTCAATCGCGCCACCATGGCCAGCGCCGTCGGGATCGCCGCGATGCGGATACGCCCTGACAGGCCGTGACGCGCCGCCCGCATCTCCTCGCGCATGGTCCTGCTGTCGCCGACGATGCGGCGCGCCCACACCAGCACCTGTTTGCCTTCCGGCGTCAGCCCCTGGAAGCGCGAGCCGCGCAGCACCAGCATCACGCCGAGCTGGCCCTCCAGCTGCTTGATGCCGGCCGAAAGTGTCGGCTGGGTGACGCCGCATACTTCGGCCGCCCGGCCGAAATGCTCTTCCTTGGCAAGTGCTATGAAGAATTCCAGCTTGTCGATCATGCCGTCGGGAGCCTGTCACGGACGATATGTCCTGTCGTAGCGCGCAAGGTCGTGGAAATCGCCTTCGGCCGCAAGCCGCCTGTGTAAATCGTCCGCATCCACATCTTTCAGCCGGCTTACTGTTTCCCGCAATGGAATGCGGCGCTATGTGGATCAGACGGGGTCGTGGACTGGACACGACGGGAGACCGAACATGCTGGGCTGGTTCCGCAAGCTTTTGCCGCGCGAAGATCGCTTCTTCGACCTGTTCGAGCGGCATTCCCGCACCGTGGTCGGTGGCGCCGAGGCACTGCAGCAGCTTCTGCAGGGCAACGACATCGACCGCTGGTGTCAGACGATCATCGATCTCGAGGACGAAGCCGATCAGATCACCGCGGAGGTGCTGCTTGCGGTGCGGCGCTCCTTCATCACGCCCTTCGATCGCGGCGACATCAAGGACCTGATCCAGTCGATGGATGATGCCATCGACATGATGCACAAGACCGTCAAGACGGTAAGGCTGTTCGAGAAGAAGGAATTCGACCCGCTGATGCAGGAAATGGGAGGCGTCATCGTCGAGGCCGCCAAGTTGGTGGCCGAGGCGATCCCGCTGCTCGGCAAGGTCGGGGCGCACACGGTGCGCCTCAATGCCATCGCCGAGGAAGTCATGCGCGCCGAAGGCCGGGCCGACGACCTGCACGAGCAAGGCTTGAAGGACCTGTTCAAGCGGCATGGCCGCAGCGACCCGATGGCCTATCTGATCGGCAGCGAGATCTACGGCCAGCTGGAGAAGGTGGTCGACCGCTTCGAGGACGTTGCCAACGAAATCAGCGGCATCGTCATCGAGAACGTATAGTGGAAGCCGCGATAGCCTTTCCCGTGCTGGTCGGCCTTGTCGTCGTCGCGCTGTTCTTCGATTTCCTCAACGGCCTGCACGATGCCGCCAACTCCATCGCCACCATCGTCTCCACCAGGGTGCTGCGGCCGCATTATGCGGTGTTCTGGGCGGCCTTCTTCAATTTCATCGCCTTCATGTTCTTCGGTCTCCACGTGGCGGAGACGCTGGGAACCGGCATCATCGACGCCAGCATCGTCACGCCGGCAGTGATCTTCGCAGCACTTGTCGGCGCCATCGTCTGGAACATCGTCACCTGGCTCGTCGGCATCCCGTCCAGCAGTTCGCACGCGCTGATCGGCGGTCTGGTCGGCGCCGGCGTCGCCAAGGCAGGCACCGGCGCCATTGTCTGGGCCGGGTTGGGCAAGACCACGGCGGCAATCGTGCTATCGCCGGCGGCAGGCTTTCTGCTGGCGCTCGTCCTGATCCTCGCGGTCTCTTGGCTGTTCCTGCGGCAGACACCGTTTGCCGTCGACAGCACCTTCCGCGTCATGCAGTTCTTTTCCGCCTCGCTCTATTCGCTTGGACATGGCGGCAACGACGCGCAGAAGACCATGGGCATCATCGCCGTGCTGCTCTATTCGCAAGGCATGCTCGGCGCGAATTTTTACGTGCCGCTGTGGGTCGTCATCACCTGTCAGTCGGCGCTGGCGCTGGGCACATTGTTCGGCGGCTGGCGCATCGTCCACACCATGGGCTCCAAGATCACCCGGCTGAACCCGATGCAGGGTTTCTGCGCCGAGACCGGCGGTGCGATTACCCTGTTCGCCGCCACCTGGCTGGGTATTCCTGTATCGACCACGCACACGATCACCGGCGCCATCATCGGCGTCGGCGCCGCCCGCCGCGTCTCCGCCGTTCGCTGGGGCATTGCCGGCAACATCGTGGTGGCATGGATCGTCACCTTGCCGGCAACCGCGGCCATCGCGGCTCTCACCTACCTCGCGGTCGGCCTGGCATGGTGACAGCACCGTAGCACTGCGCGGCAGGCGATGCGCCGTATCTACCTATCCACAAGGTTCAGGATGTTGCCGTCCGGATCCTTGAACCATGCGACCTTCATGCCCTGGCCGACATGGACATCGCCCTCAAGCGTCAGGCCTGGCATGTCGTAATGCTCGAAGGTCACGCCCTTCGATTTCAATGCCTTGACGATTTTGCCGAGTTCATCGCCGACCGTCCAGGTCACAGCGGTCGCCTTGTTGGTCCCGGCGAAGTTCGAACGGTACACGTTGATGGCGGTATCGCCGCTTTCATAGACGATCAGTTCACCACCCTCATTGTGCACTTCTTTCAGGCCGAGCGTTCCTTCGTAAAAAGCCCTGGCCTTGGCCAGGTCCTTCACAGCGAGATTGGCCGTTGCGTTGCTGTTTGCGAGCATGATTCGTCTCCTTCCCTGGCGTTCATTCCATGTCCACTGAAATAGGTTGCGTTGACGATTTGGCGACGGCCACTCCCGCTGGAAATGCTGCCGTATGGTCGCTTCCTCCCCGATACGCCGCTGCAACTGTTGGTCCATCGCTTGGTTCTGTTCCGGAACTGCATTATCTGGAGCGGAAAAGTAGAGGAAAAACTCATGCCCGCCGCCCATGAAAACGTGACCAAGGAAATGGTTATCGAGCGCCTGAAGACGGTCAATGGGCCGGATTTCACCGGCAATATCGTCGATCTCGGCATGGTTTCCGAGATTTTCATTGCCGACGCCAAGGTGTTCTTCTCGATCACCGTTCCCGCTGCCCGTGCCCAGGAGATGGAGCCGCTGCGTGCGGCGGCCGAACGTGTTGTCAAGGCGATCCCCGGTGTCGCCGGCGCCGTGGTCGCGCTGACGGCGGAAAAGAAGGGCGGCGGCATGGAGGCGCCGGTTCCGCAAAGACCGGCTCAGAGGCCCGCTCCACCGGCCGCACCTGCCCGTCCCGCCCCACAGGCGCCCGCCTCGCACAGCCAGGGCAAGCGCGGCGTACCCGGCATCGAGGCCATCATCGCCGTCGCTTCCGGCAAGGGCGGGGTTGGCAAGTCGACCACCGCCGTCAATATCGCCCTTGGGCTTGCCGCCAACGGGCTGCGGGTCGGCGTGCTCGATGCCGATATTTATGGCCCTTCCATGCCGCGTCTGCTCAACATTCGTGGCAGGCCGCAGACCGTCGACGGCAAGATCCTGAAACCGATGCAGAATTATGGCCTCAAGGTCATGTCGATGGGCTTCCTCGTCGATGAGGAGACGCCGATGATCTGGCGCGGGCCGATGGTGATGTCGGCATTGACGCAGATGCTGCGCGAGGTCGAATGGGGACCGCTCGATGTGCTCGTCGTCGACATGCCGCCCGGCACCGGCGACGCCCAGCTGACCATGGCCCAACAGGTGCCGCTGGCCGGCGCCGTCATCGTCTCGACGCCACAGGACCTGGCCCTGATCGATGCGCGCAAAGGCCTCAACATGTTCAGAAAGGTCGACGTGCCGCTATTGGGTATCGTCGAAAATATGAGCTATTTTCTCGCCCCCGATACGGGAAAACGCTACGACATCTTCGGCCATGGCGGCGCGCGCCGCGAGGCCGAGCGTCTCGGGGTCACCTTCCTTGGCGAAGTGCCGCTCGAGATGGGCATCCGCGAAAGCTCGGATGCTGGCACGCCGGTGGTGGTCTCGAAACCCGATGGCGCCGAGGCGAAAATCTACCGCGACATCGCCGCCAAGGTTTGGGACCGCGTCAATGAAGAGCGCGGCGCGGCCGAGGCTGCAGTGCCGAGCATCGTGTTCGAGTGATGCGGATGTCCTCCCCCAAGTGGGACCTTGAGGGGAGGGCGGCCGGAACGGCCGGGTAGGTCCGCGGCGACACGTTCCAGCTTTTCCGGGATAGCGCGGCTGACAAACCACGATCTCGTCTAGCGCGGAGGCAGATGTGTGTCTATCGCACCAAAGTGCGGATTCGGATGGCGCGTGCCCCTTGCCTGCTCCCGCGCGTTGTCATATCGATTTGTCATACAAATACGGAGACCACGATGGCAGGCGCCCCCACCAGCAAGAAAAAATTTCGCTCGCAGGAGTGGTTCGACAATCCCGACAATCCGGGCATGACGGCACTCTATTTGGAACGTTACCTGAATTACGGGCTGACGCGGGCCGAACTGATGTCCGGCAAGCCGCTGATCGGCATCGCGCAGACCGGCTCGGACCTGTCGCCCTGCAACCGCCACCACATTGAACTGGCCAAGCGCGTGCGCGAAGGCATTGTCTCGATGGGTGGCATCCCTTTCGAGTTCCCTTGCCACCCGATCCAGGAGACCGGCAAACGGCCGACTGCTGCACTTGATCGCAACCTTGCCTATCTCAGCCTGGTGGAGGTGCTCTACGGCTATCCGCTCGACGGTGTGGTGCTCACCATCGGCTGCGACAAGACGACGCCGGCCATGCTGATGGCCGCGGCCACCGTCAACATCCCGGCTATCGCGCTTTCGGTCGGGCCGATGCTCAACGGCTGGCACAAGGGCAAGCGCACCGGCTCCGGCACTATCGTCTGGGAATCGCGCCAGCGCCTGTCGGCCGGCGAGATTGGCTATGACGAGTTCATGGATATCGTTGCCTCCTCGGCGCCGTCGACCGGCTATTGCAACACGATGGGCACCGCCACCACGATGAATTCGCTGGCCGAGGCGCTCGGCATGCAATTGCCGGGCTCGGCCGCTATCCCCGCCCCCTATCGCGAACGCGGCCAGATCGCCTACGAGACCGGAAAGCGCATCGTCGACATGGTGCATGAGGATCTGAAGCCCTCCGACATCATGACCCGTAAGGCCTTCGAGAACGCCATCGTCGTCAACTCGGCGATCGGCGGCTCGACCAATGCGCCGATCCACCTCAACGCCATCGCCCGCCATCTCGGCGTGCCGCTCGACAATGACGATTGGCAGAAGGTCGGCCTCAACATACCGCTCATCGTCAATCTGCAGCCGACGGGCGAATATCTCGGCGAGGACTATCACCATGCCGGCGGCGTGCCGGCCGTGATCGCCGAACTGATGAAGGGCGGCCTGCTGCCCTATCCGGAAGCCACGACCGCTAACGGCAAGACCATCGGCGACAATTGCCGCGGCGCCGTTAACGAGAACCTCGACGTCATCCGCCCGGTTGCCGAGCCGCTGAAAGCCAATGCCGGCTTCATCAATCTCAAGGGCAATCTGTTCGATTCGGCGATCATGAAGACCAGCGGCATCTCGCCCGAGTTCCGCGAGCGCTATCTGTCGAACCCGAAGGACCCCGAAGCCTTCGAGGGCAACGCCATGGTCTTCGACGGCCCCGAGGACTATCACGCCCGCATCGACGACCCGGCACAGGGCATCGACGAGCACACCATCCTGTTCATGCGCGGCGCCGGTCCGATCGGCTATCCCGGCGGCGCCGAAGTCGTCAACATGCAGCCGCCTGCCTATCTGATCAAAAAGGGCATCCACGCGCTGGCCTGTATCGGCGACGGTCGCCAGTCGGGCACGTCGGGCTCGCCATCGATCCTCAACGCCTCGCCGGAAGCCGCCATCGGCGGCGGCCTGGCGCTGCTGAAGACCGGGGACCGCGTCCGCATCGACCTGCGCAAGGGCACCGCCGACATGCTCGTCAGCGACGACGAGATCGCGCGGCGCCGCGCCGAGCTGCAGAACAATGGCGGCTATCACTATCCGAAGCACCAGACGCCCTGGCAGGAAATCCAGCGCGGCATGGTCGACCAGTTTTCCGAAGGCATGGTGCTGAAGCCGGCGGTGAAATACCAGGATGTGGCGCATACCAGCGGCGTGCCGAGGGACAATCACTGACCAGGGTCCATCGCACGGGCCAGCCGTCAGGTCGCCGGTGTTGCGGTCTCCTCATTTCTCCCCGTTAACAGCCCGCTAACGGGGAGAAATGCCCGGCACAGAGTTGGACGCGATCGTTTGTCAAAAACGATTGTCCCGCGACAGCAGGGACAAATGCTTGACAAGCGAGCGTGACAAATCCACGATCATCGCAAGGGGTGCATCGCGACGACCCCGTGAGGCGTCAGCCCAACGTTCGCGTCCAAGCTTCTCTTTCAAGGAGGTGGACGCCATGCCGTCAACAACCGCTATCACCGTATCGCAACTGTCCCGTCTGATTGGGCTGCCGGGTGCGCCCGCAATCATCGACGTCCGCATCGATGATGACTACAACGCCGATCCGCGCCTGCTGCCGGGGTCGGATCGGCGTGATTTCAGGACTGTCTCGAACTGGGCTGCCGACTTCGCCGGCAGGCAAGTGACAGTCGTCTGCCAGCAGGGGAAAAAGCTCTCGCAAGGCGTGGCCGCATGGCTGCGGCACGAGGGCATAGCCGCCGAATCGGTCGACGGCGGGTTTGAAGCATGGCGCGATGCCAAGGGCCTTCTCGTTCACGCCGACAAGATACCGCCCGCCGACGCCAAGGGCCGCACCGTTTGGGTGACGCGTACGCGCCCGAAGGTCGATCGCATCGCCTGCCCCTGGCTGATCCGGCGCTTCATCGATCCTCACGCGGTCTTTCTCTTCGTCGAGCCGGCTGAAGTGTCGGCCGTCGCCGATCGCTTTCAGGCCGTGCCGTTCGACATCGAGAACGTGTTCTGGAGCCACCGCGGCGAACGCTGCACATTCGACACCATGATCGAGGAGTTCGGGCTCAAATCGGAAGCGCTCGATCGCCTGGCCACGATCATACGCGCTGCCGATACTGCGAGCCTCGATCTTGTTCCACAGGCGGCCGGCTTCCTGGCCGCCTCGCTTGGCCTGTCACGGATGTTTCGCGACGATCTGGAGCAGCTCGAGGCCGGCATGCTGCTCTACGATGCGTTCTTCCGCTGGTGCCGCGATGCCACCGAGGAGACGCATAACTGGCCGGCCGCCGGCGCAGTCAGTCTCGGCACGGGCAAACCATCGTGAGCGCCGTCCTTTCGAAAAAGCCGGCGGAGATCCGGGAGCCGGTTGTGCCGAGCTTCCGGCAGGCCGTGAAGGTCTGGGCGAAAATCGGGGTGCTCAGCTTTGGCGGCCCGGCCGGGCAGATCGCGCTCATGCACAAGGAACTGGTCGAGGAACGGCGCTGGATCGGCGAACAGCGCTTCCTGCATGCGTTGAACTACTGCATGCTGCTGCCTGGCCCCGAGGCCCAGCAGCTTGCCATCTATATCGGCTGGTTGCTGCACAAAACGGTCGGCGGCCTTGTTGCCGGCATTCTCTTCGTCGTGCCGGGCGCGCTTGTAATGCTCGTCCTGAGCAGCCTCTATGCGCTCTATGGCGATGTACCACTCGTCGCGGCGCTGTTTTTCGGGGTCAAGGCAACCGTGCTCGCCATTGTCATCGAGGCGGTGATCCGGATCGGCAGACGCGCGCTGAAAAACCCGGTCATGGTGTCGATCGCACTCGCCGCCTTCATCGCCATCTACGCGTTGAACGTGCCGTTTCCGCTGATCGTGCTGCTTGCCGGCCTGGCAGGCTGGATCGGCAACCGTAGTGCGCCGGCATTTTTTTCCGGCGCACCACAGGGCAAGGGCGATGTTCCCGACGTCAAAGGCGCGGTCGATCTGATGTTCGAGCGCGGCGAACTGACTCACGTCAGACCGACGCGATGGCATGCGCCGCGCATTTTGGCGATCTGGCTGCCGATCTGGCTCGGGCCTGTTCTGCTGGTCTGGACTTTTACCGGCTCTGCCAGCGTTTGGACGCAAATCGGTGGCTTTTTCAGTGTCATGGCGGTCGTCACCTTCGGCGGCGCCTACGCCGTCCTTGCCTATGTCGCGCAGGCAGCGGTCGAGTCCTTCGGCTGGCTCGCCCCGGGTGAAATGGTCGACGGCCTCGGACTTGCCGAAACGACGCCGGGTCCGCTCATCCTGGTGTTGCAGTTTGTCGGCTTCGTCGCCGCCTTCCGCCACTCCGGCGCGCTCGCGCCGCTTCTTGCCGGATTGTTTGGAGCGCTGCTTACGCTGTGGGCGACGTTTACCCCATGTTTCCTGTGGATATTCCTTGGCGCGCCTTACATCGAAGCGCTGCGCGGCAACAAGGCGCTGTCGGCGGCGCTCGGTGCGATCACCGCCGCCGTCGTCGGCGTCATCATGAACCTCGCTCTATGGTTCGGCTTGCACGTCATCTTCGGCGAAGTGCGCAATGTCGGGCTTGGAATGGACGTGCCGGTGCTTTCATCGATAGACTGGCGCGCGGCGCTGCTTTCCTGTGCCTCGATGATCGCCATCCTGAAGCTGAAGATCGGCATGCTGCCGACGCTTGCCGGATCGGCGCTGGCCGGTGTGTTGTTGCTCGCGGCGAGCGGGTAACGCTCAGCCGCCCATTCTGTCGCGCGGCAGCTTGATCATATCGCCGAAGCGGGCGCGCAATTTGTCGTCGACCGGTTTTGGCACATGGCGCGGGAAGCGTTCGGCAAGCACGCGTTTCTTCTCGATGATCGCCCGTTGCAGGATATCGGGCCTGCCTTTCTCATTCCATTCCTTCGGCGAAAAGCGGTCGCCGACGGCCGGATAGAAATATTCGGTCTGCATCAGCCGCAGCGTCTGCTCGTTGCCCAGATAATGGCCCGGCCCTTTCAGGCAGACATCGGCAATGGTGTCGATCGACAGCGACTCGTCCGTCACTTCGATGCCGCGCACGCAGCGCAGGCAGTGGCCGAGCATGTCGTTGTCGATGATCAGGCTCTCAAGGCAAAAGCCGAGCAGCGAGGCGTGCATGCCGGCCGACTCATAGACCAGGTTGAGGCCGGCGAGACCGGCCATCACGTCGGTTATGCCCTTTTCGTAGCCGGACTGAATGTCAGGCAGTTTCGAATCTGTCATGCCGGCGGCCGAACCGCCCGGCAGGTCGTAGAATTGCGCCATCTGCGCGCAGGCCGCGGTCAGCACCGCCTGCTCGGCCGAACCGCCCGACATGGCGCCGGTCCTGAGATCCGAGACAAACGGCCAGGTGCCGAAGATCGCCGGATGGCCGGGCTTGATCGCGTTGACATAGATAAGGCCGACGAGCACTTCGGCGACTGCCTGCACCACGGCGCCCGCAATCGCCGCCGGTGCCGTCGCACCCGCCTGTCCTGCCGACAGCAGCAGGATCGGAATGCCGCCCTCGACGCAGGCTTCGAGAACGCCGCAGGCGTCCTCGGCAAACTTCATTGGGGGCACGACGAAGCAGTTCGAATTGGAGACGAAAGGTCGGGCGCGAAAATTCGCTTCGCCGCCCGCGATCGCATAGAGCATATCGAGCGCCGGCTTGACGTTCTCGCGCACGGTAAACGAGGTGCCGACATGCTTCGACGTACCCAAGACGCAGGCGTAGAGCGTGTTGAAATCCATATCGAGCGGGTCGGGAATGTCGCGCGGCACCATCGGCCGCTGGAAGAAATGGATGTTGTCGAGCCCTTCGACCAGGCGCGCGGCATCGTAGATATCCTGCAGCAGCGACTCGCGATACTCACGCTTTTCGACATCGACAAGATGCACCGCAGCACCAGCCGTGCCGTAATGCACACGCTTGCCCTGGATCACCATGTCGTGCTTCGGATCCTGGCCGTGCAGGGTGAAATGCCGCGCCGCGTTCTTGATGGTGTCGAGCACAAGGCCGCGAGGAAAGCGCAGGCGGCCGTCCTCACCGAGGGTCGCGCCCGCCTTGGCCAGTGCCTCGATGCAGGAGGGGATGGCATTGGCGAAGCCGACTGTCTCCAGAAGGGTAAGCACGGCCTCATGGATACGTTCGCAATCATTGCCGCTGAGCGGGCTGTAGCTCCCGCCTTCGAGGCCGGCGCGCACCGGCTTGACGTCGTCGGCAAGCGGTGCCGCCCGCATGGCGCGGCGCGCCTCGCGCCCGCCGGACCGCCGCGAACGCTGGTCTGCGGACACGTCCTGCTTCTCATGGGCCATTGGCATGAAGGCACTCCAACTTTAGCTGCGGAGCGGGCGCGGCGGTTGGTCCACCATCTGCCCGCTTCGTCCCCTATACTCCGACTATGCCGCCGGCATTGGCACAGCCTATGTGCCAGCCGATCCCGTCGCATATGCCAAGGTGCTAAAGAACCGGAGCCGCACTACACGCGCCAGGCTCCGGTCGGGGAAGGGAGATCAGGCCGCTGCCGGCCTGCGTCCAGCTGCCGTGGCCAGTTCGCGGATGCCGGGTTCGATGTGCTGCAACGCGATCGAGGAAATGCCCAAGCGCATGAAACGCGATGGCTTTTCGGTACGATCGAAGAAGCGGTCGCCGGGCTCGATGATGACGCTGCGCGAGGCTGCGGCCTCCGCCAGTCCGCGCGAATCGGTGCCGCGCGGCCCCTCGAGCCAGAGCGACGTACCGCCGGCCGAATCGGTCGAGCGCCACTCAGGCAGGAAGGCGGAAATCGCATGGACCAGACGCTTGCGCCGCTCGTCGAAGGCGCTCGACAGCCGTCGCACCAGCGCCTCGTGATGGCCGAGCGACAGGAAGAGCGCTACGGCACGCTGGTTGTTGGCCGGCGGATGGCGCAGCATGAAGCGGCGTAGCGCCCGAAGCTCGGAGATCAGCCCGGCCGAGGCGACGATGTAGCCGAGCCTGAGGCCGGGAGCCAGCGTCTTCGACATCGAGCCGACGTAGACGACGCGGCCGGACCGATCGAGGCTCTTCAGCGCCTGCTGCGGCGCCTCGTCCAGGAGCTGGCTGTCATAGCCGTCCTCGATGATGATCTGGTTGTGCCGGTTGGCGCGCGCCAGAAGATCCTGCCGCCGCTCCGCCGACAGCGGCACCATGGTCGGGCAATGGTGGCTGGGCGTGACGAAGACGAAGCCGGAATCACTGGGAACGGCAGAGGTTACGATGCCGGAGTGGTCGACTGGAACCGGCTGGATATCGGCGCCGGCCAGCCGGAAGATCGAGCGTGCATCGGGATAGCCGGGGTCTTCCATCGCCACCTTGGAGCCCTTGGTCATCAACAGCGTGGCCAGCATGTAAAGCGCGTTCTGCGCGCCCAGCGTCACGATGATCTCGTCCGGATTGGCGAAGATGCCGCGCCGCGGCAGCAGCCGGGCCTGGATCTGCTCGATCAGGAGCGGATCGTCGCGGTCGACCATGTCGGATGCCCAGTTGCGGATTTCGAGCACCGCCAGCGCCATGCGGTTGCACTCGCGCCATTCGGCGGTCGGGAACAGCGCCGGGTCGAACTGGCCGTAGACGAAGGGGTAGGACGACTTGATCCAGTTGTCGTGCTTGGCCGGCGGTGGCATGTCGCTCGCTGCGATCTGCCGGCGCGCCTTCCAGTCGATCTCGTTGGCCTGGTCGGGCGCCTTCTGGTGCGGCTTGGCCGGCGTCGCCAGCACCTCGGGATTGACAAAGTGGCCGCGGCGCTCGCGCGCCACCAGGAAGCCCTGGTCGACCAGCTGCTGGAACGCCAGCACCACGGTGCCGCGCGCTACGCCGAGTTTTTCGGCAAGAATCCGGCAGGACGGAAGCGGCATCGAAGCCGCGATCTGCCGGTCGAGGATGGCGGCGACGATCGCCTGGCGGATCTGCGCCTGCAGGGTCTGACCGGAGTCCGCCGAAATCCGGAACAGGCCGGACCATATGGCCGTGTCGTTTCGCTGTGGCATGGGAGATGTTCCTCGATGGCCAGCTTTTTTCACTTGGCTGGACCAGTCGAATGTACCGGTGGCACAAGGTGTTGCGCCAATCAATTTTTCTGATCGCTGGGATTTATGCCAGTGATCCTTTGCGCCGGCCCGCGCTGCGCTGCGGCATCGCTGCGCATTGAAACAGATGGAATTCGACCCGATAGTTTGCCGCGACGACACGCGCCGGAAACATCCGGCCTGATAAGATGCACCTCAAGAACCGGAGCGAGGCAGTGGATCAACCGTCCTTTCAAAAGCAGCTCGGCGCGTTGCGCGATCATCGTGCGGCCAAATCGAGCTCGATGCGCGAGGCTTTCGCCGCCGATCCGCAGCGCTTCGAGAAATTCTCCGCCAGCGACGGTGACCTGCTGCTCGACTGGTCGAAATGTGCGGTCGATGCGCGGACGATGGAGTTGCTGGAGAAGCTGGCCGAGGCCGCCGACCTCGAAGGCCGGCGCGACGCGATGTTTGCCGGCAAGAAGATCAATGTCACCGAAGGCCGCGCCGTGCTGCACACGGCGCTGCGCAACCTGACCGGCAAGGGCATCGTGCTCGACGGCCATGACGTGAAGGCGGAAGTCCTTGCCGTACTCGACGCGATGGGTGCCTTCGCCGACGCGGTGCGTTCCGGCAAGGCAGCCGGCGCGACCGGCAAGAAGATCACCGACATCGTCAACATCGGCATCGGCGGCTCCGATCTCGGCCCTGCCATGGCGACGCTGGCGCTGGCGCCCTATCATGACGGGCCGCGCGCGCATTACGTATCCAATATCGACGGTGCGCATATCCACGACACGCTGAGGGGACTTTCCGCCGAAACCACCCTGTTCATCATCGCCTCCAAGACCTTCACCACGGTCGAGACTATGACCAATGCCGAGACCGCGCGCGGATGGGTCGAGAAGGCGCTCGGCAAGGGAGCGGTCGGCAAGCACTTCGCCGCCGTCTCGACGGCGCTCGACCTGGTCGCCAAATTCGGCATCGCGCCCGATCGCGTCTTCGGCTTCTGGGACTGGGTCGGCGGCCGCTATTCCGTCTGGGGTGCGATCGGCCTGCCGGTGATGATCGCCGTCGGCCCGCGGAATTTTCGCGCCTTTCTCGACGGCGCCCATGAGATGGACGAGCATTTCCGCACCGCGCCGCTGGGGAGGAACCTGCCGGCGCTGATGGGGCTGATCGGCTGGTGGCACCGCGTGATCTGCAAATACCCCGCTCGCGCCGTCATCCCTTACGATCAGCGTCTGTCCAGGCTCCCGGCCTATCTGCAGCAGCTCGACATGGAATCGAACGGCAAGAGCGTGACCCTGGACGGCGGCGCTGTGACGACGCCGACCGGCCCGCTGGTCTGGGGTGAGCCCGGCACCAATGGCCAGCACGCCTTCTTCCAGCTTCTGCATCAGGGCACCGATTTCATTCCCGTCGAATTCCTCGCCGCTGCCGTCGGCCACGAGCCGGAACTGAAGCATCACCACGACCTTCTGCTTGCCAATTGCCTGGCGCAGTCGGAAGCTTTCATGAAGGGCCGCACGCTTGAGGAAGCCCGCGCACAGATGCTGGCGAAAGGCATGAAGCCGGCTGATGTCGACAGGATTGCTCCGCACCGCGTCTTCTCCGGCGACCGCCCCTCGGTGACGATCCTCTACAGAAAGCTCGACCCCCACACGTTCGGACGGCTGATTGCGCTCTACGAGCACCGCGTCTTCGTCGAAGGCACGCTGTTCAACATCAACTCCTTCGACCAATGGGGCGTCGAACTCGGCAAGGAACTGGCGACCGGGCTGCTGCCCGTCGTTGAAGGCAAGGAGAACGCCGCAAAGCGGGACGCCTCGACTGCCGGACTGGTGGAATACATCCACCGCTTGCGCGGCCTGGAGTGAAAAGCTTGGCGGACATCAAGGGAATATTGTTCGACAAGGACGGCACGCTCGTAGATTTCAACGCGACATGGCTGGGCATCGCCGACTTCATGGCGATGGATGCGGCCGAAGGCGATCGCTGGAAAGCAGACAGGCTGCTTGCGGCGGCGGGCTTCGACTTTGCCGCCAAGCGCTTCAAGCCGGATTCGATTTTTGCCTCCGGTACCAACATGGACGTCGTCGAGCTGTGGTTTCCACGGCTGTCCGACGAGGACCAGATGCTTGCCGTCGCCCGCTTCAACGCCATCACTTCGGCGCAGGGATCGGCAATGGCGGTGGCGCTGCCGGGTGTGGTCGAGACGCTTGGCCTGCTTCACAGAAAATCGTACCGGCTTGGCGTCGCCACCAACGACTCGACCAGCGGCGCGGAAAAGACCTTGGTCACGCTGGGCGTCGCGCAGCTTTTCGACGCCGCCTATGGTTACGATGCGGTGGCCAATCCAAAACCGGCGCCGGATACGATCCTTGCCTTCTCGGATCTGACAGGGCTTAGGCCGGCGGCGATCGCAATGGTCGGCGATAATCGCCACGATCTGGAGATGGCGCGCGCCGGCGGCTGCGGCCTGGCGATCGGCGTGCTGTCCGGCACCGGCACACGGGAATCGCTGTCGCAGATCGCCGACGTCATCCTCGATTCAGTTGCCGATCTGCCCGATTTTCTTGCGGCCCGAGTCAGCGAGACGGTCTAGACTCGCAGCTAAGCTGGTCCGAACGAGAACACGCCGCTCGGTTTCATCGCCGCATTCCTGCCTTCGCCGACATCCGGCACCTCGTATTCGGCCAGCAGGCGAAGCCGCGAGCGGGGCAGATAGGCGCGGCCTGGATCGCCGACCAGCACCTCGATGCCGGCAGCGAGGCAGCGGTCGAGGAAGGGGACGACCCGGCCGGCAAGATCATGGGCGTAAAACAGGTCGCCGACCACCACGACATCCACCGGTGGCGGCGGACCGCTGGTTATGTCCCCGCCGATTGTCGCAATCACAACGCCGTTCGCCGTCGCATTGAGGCCGATCGCGGCAACGCCGTTGCGGTCGATCTCGGCCGCGATCACCGCGCTTGCGCCGGCTTTTGCCGCTGCGATGCCGACGAGGCCCGAGCCGGCGCCGAGGTCGAGCACGCGACGGCCGGTCACGGTCTCCGGCCGGTCGAAAATATAGCGGGCGAGCACCGCGCCGCCGGCCCAGATATAGGCCCAATACGGTGGCTCCGGTTCAGGTCCGTCCTCTTCGGTCGCGTGTTGGTTCCACTCGACAAGTCGCCTGAGCCCGCTTCCCGGATGGGCGGTGTAAAGCCGAATTTCGGGAATCGGAGGTACTGCCGCGATCCGCATGTTCGCCCGGATGAACTCTGCCGGATCTGGGCGCGAGCCTATACCCACCGCATTGGCGCCGGCGATGCAATCGCTCAAGCTGCGCCTAGCCCCGCAACGCCCGTCGCAGGATCTTGCCGACCGGTGTCTTGGGCAGCTCGGTGCGGAACTCGATATGCCTGGGGCGTTTGTAGCCGGTCAGGTTCTCTTTGCAATAAGCCGCCAGCGCTTCGGCGGTCAGCCCCGGGTCCTTCTTGACGACGAACAGCTTCGGCACTTCACCCGAATGCTCGTCCGGCACGCCGATCGCCGCCACTTCGAGTACCCCCGGATGCTGTGCCACCACTTCCTCGAGTTCGTTCGGATAGACGTTGAAGCCGGAAACCAGGATCATGTCCTTCTTGCGGTCGACGATCTTGGTATAGCCAAGCTCGTCCATGAAGCCCATGTCGCCCGACTTGAAGAAGCCGTCCTCGGTCATCACCTTGGCGGTCTCGTCCGGCCGGTTCCAGTAGCCGGCCATCACTTGCGGTCCGCGGATGCAGATTTCGCCGACTTCGCCGAGCGGCAAATTGTTGCCGTCGTCGTCGCGGATGGCGATCTCGGTCGAGGGCAGCGGCAGGCCGATCGTGCCGGTGTAAACGCCGTCGCTGAATTTGTTGATGGTTGTCCCCGGTGAGGTTTCGGTAAGCCCGTAGGCCTCGCTGATCGGGCAGCCGGTCAGCGCCTTCCAGCGTTCGGCGATGGCCCTCTGCACCGGCATGCCGCCACCCAGCGTCAGGATCAGCGGCTTGAAATCGAGCTTGCGAAAATCCTCATTGTTGAGCAGCGCATTGAACAGCGTGTTGAGGCCCGGAAAGATGTGGATCGGGTATTTCTGCAGCTCCTTGACGAAGCGGGGAATGTCGCGCGGATTGGGGATGAGGACATTCTGTGCGCCTTGCTGCATGCCTACCAGCACGTTCGCCGTCAGCGCAAAAATGTGATAGAGCGGCAGCGCGCAGAGGAAATTCAGATGCGCCGGCTTAGGCTTGACGGTAAAGGCGTCTTCAGCCCACAGCGCGTTCTGCGCGACGTTCGCCAAAATGTTGCTGTGCAAAAGCATCGCGCCCTTGGAGATGCCGGTCGTGCCGCCTGTGTATTGCAGGAAGGCGATGTCGTCGGCCGCGACCTCTGCGGGCCTGAAGGCCATGCCGGCGCCTGCCTTCAGCGCGGCGCTGAATTTGACATGGCCGGGCAGCGACCATGCCGGCACCATCTTTTTGACGCGGCGTACAACGAAGTTGACGATTGGTCCCTTGATCCCACCGAGCATGTCGCCCATCGAGGCGACCACGATATGCTTGACCGCGGTCCTGGCGATCACCGCCTGCAGGGTGCAAGCGAAATTTTCGAGGATGACAATGGCTTGAGCGCCGGAATCCTTGAGCTGGTGCTCCAGCTCGCGCGGCGTGTAGAGCGGATTGATGTTGACCACGACATAGCCGGCGCGAAGCACTGCCATGATCGCCACCGGATATTGCAGCACATTCGGCATCATCAGTGCGACGCGCGCGCCCTTCTGCAGCCCCGTTGATTGCAGATAGGCGCCGAAGGCGGCCGACTGTCGCTCGAGGTCGGCATAGGTGATCGATTTGCCCATGCAGACGAAGGCCGGCCGATTCGCAAACTGCTTGCACACGGTGACGAGAAAGTCGCCGATCGAGCTGGCGGGCAGGGCGCCGATCTCGGCCGGCACGATCTTTGGATAACTCTTGAGCCACGGTTTTTCCGGCAGGCCGGCGGCCAGCGACGTGATCGCCTTTGGTAATCTCTTGGCCGGACCTGCCGACGGTCGGGGCGCTGTCGGCACTGCCTTCGCCGCCGGCTTGGCGGCAGACTTTGCAGCAGGCGCCGTCTTGCGGGTTGCCGGTTTAGCAGCCGTTCCAACCGTGGTCTTCGCCGCCGGCTTCGCGCTTGCCTTCGCGGTAGCCGCCGGCTTGGCGTCGGCCGCTTTTGACTTGACTGCTTTCGATGTTGCCTCGGCCTTTGCTTTCGCCGCGCTGGTTGTCTTTGCCGGTTTTGCCACCTGTCGCTCCCTCAATCGTTCTTATTGTTTCGGCATGCTTGCGCGCCACCACCGCCCTGATCAACAAAGATATCCCAACGCTTGCCGCAATGCCCGAAACCCGGGAAAATCCGGCACGCTGCCCATCTATCTATGTATTGCCACAAGCGGCGGCCATGCAAGCCTTCGGCACCGGGAGTGCGGTAAGACTTGCCGTCAAACCTCTCGGCCGCGACCGGTTTTCGGACGCGGGTCTCTTGAACCGAAAGGCTCGATTCCCACAATTGGCGGCATCGCCGATCAACAAAAAATTGAAGTCGCTAATAATGTCGTGATCTGCGGATTCGGCTCGTTTTTTTCCACAATTTGCCGCGTGCCGGGATTTTTTTCTGCTTCCCGTGGGTTAGGCAAACAAGCAGTTCCAAAGCTAGAAAAACGGTGCTTATATGCGGCCTTCGCGAGCCTGATAGAGGGGCTTGGAAGAACATCAGGGAGTGCTCAATGAAAAAGAAACTGACTTTTGCAGCCGCGTTGCTGGCTGCAAGCGTCCTCGGCGGCATGGCCAACGCAAAACAACTGGTCTATTGCTCGGAGGCTTCGCCGGCCGGCTTCGACCCGTCGCCATGGAGCGGCGGCAACGACTTCGACGCCTCGTCGCGCACCATCTATTCGCGCCTGGTCGAGTTCGAGCATGGCAAGACCACCATCTCCCCCGGCCTGGCAGAGAGCTGGACGGTTTCCGACGACGGTCTCGAATACACCTTCAAGCTTCGCCCTGGTGTGAAATTCCAGACGACCGATTATTTCACGCCGACGCGCGACCTCAACGCCGACGACGTGATCTTTTCCTTCGAACGCCAGTGGAAGAAAGAAAGCCCGTGGTACAGCTATCTGGAAGGCACCGGCTGGGAATATTTCACCGGCATGGGCTTCCCCGATCTCCTGAAGGAAATCGTCAAGGTCGACGACCTGACGGTGAAATTCGTGCTGAACAAGCCTGAAGTCGCGTTCCTGCCGGACCTCGGCATGGATTTCGCCTCGATCGTTTCCAAAGAGTATGCCGACCAGCTCGACAAGGCCGGCACCAGGCAGCAGTTCACCCAGAAGCCGGTCGGCACCGGTCCGTTCCAGTTCGTCGACTACCAGGTCGACGCGGTCATCCGCTACGCGGCATGGGACGGCTACTATGGCGGCCGCCAGAAGATCGACGATCTGATCTTCGCCATCACGCCCGATCCCGCCGTGCGCGCGCAGAAGCTGAAGGCGGGCGAATGCGATATCATGTCGTACCCGGCGCCAGCCGACATTGCCGGACTGCAGGCCGACACGAACCTCAAGGTCGATGAGCAGGAAGGCCTGAATATCGGCTACATGGCCTATAACACAACGCAGCCGCCCTTCGATAAGGTCGAGGTCCGCAAGGCCCTCAACATGGCGGTGAACAAGAAGGCAATCATCGACGCGGTCTATCAGGGTGCCGGCACGCCGGCCATCAACCCGATCCCGCCGACCATGTGGTCCTATAACAAGGACATCAAGGACGATCCCTACGATCCGGAGGCGGCCAAGAAGATGCTGGCCGACGCCGGCGTCAAGGATCTGTCGATGAAGATCTGGGCTATGCCGGTCAGCCGCCCCTACAACCCGAACGCCCAGCGCGTCGCCGAGTTGATCCAGGCCGACTATGCCGCCGTCGGCGTCAAGGCGGAGATCGTCAGCTACGAATGGACCGAGTATCGCCAGCGCGGCAAAGCCAAGGATCGCGACGGCGCCTTCCAACTGGGCTGGACCGGGGACAATGGCGATCCGGACAACTTCTTTTTCCTGCTCGGTTGCGATGCCATCGGCCAGTCCAATTATGCGATCTGGTGCAATCAGGAATTCGAAGCCCTGCTGAAAAAAGGCAAGGCAACGACGGACGTCGCCGAGCGCACCAAGATCTACGAGGAAGCTCAGGTGGTGTTCAAGCGTGAGGCTCCGTGGCTGACCATCGCCCATTCCAAGGTCTTCATGCCGATGAACAAGAAGGTGTCGGGCTTCGTTATGGACCCGCTCGGCATTCATCGGTTTGACGGCGTCGACGTCACCGAATAAGTCCTGAGAAATTGAACGGCGGCGCTGGACTTCCCGCGCCGCCGTTCTATGAAGCAAGATGCTCCGTTATCTCCTCCACAAGCTCGCTTTGATCATCCCGACCGTGTTCGGCATATCGCTGGCGGCGTTCGCTTTCGTCCGGCTTCTGCCCGGCGATCCCATCCTGGCCCTGGCCGGCGAGCGCGGCGTCAGCCCCGAACGCTACGCCCAGCTCATCGAGCAGTTTGGCTACAACCGGCCCTATGTCATCCAGTACCTGGAATATATCGGCAGGGTCCTCACCGGCGATTTCGGCATATCCATTGCCACCAAGCGGCCAGTGCTCGGCGAATTCCAGGCGCTGTTTCCGGCCACGCTGGAACTGGCGACGGTGGCGTTGATCATCGCCATCCTGCTTGGCATCCCTGCCGGCATTTTCGCTGCGGTCAAGCGGGGCTCCTGGTTCGACCAGGCGACGATGGGTGTCGCGCTGACCGGCTATTCGATGCCGATCTTCTGGTGGGGGCTGCTGCTCATTATCTTCTTCTCCGGCTATCTCGGCTGGACGCCGGTTTCCGGCCGCATCGGCCTGCAGTATTTCTTCAGGCCGACGACCGGGTTCATGCTCATCGACAGCCTGATCTCCGGCAGGAGCGGCGCTTTCAAATCCGCCGTCAGCCATCTGATCCTGCCATCGATCGTGCTGGCGACGATCCCGCTCGCCGTCATAGCGCGCCAGACGCGCTCGGCGATGCTCGAGGTGCTGGGCGAGGACTATGTCCGCACCGCGCGTGCCAAGGGCCTGGCGCCGCGCCGTGTCATCGGGCTGCATGCTTTTCGCAACGCGCTGATCCCAGTGGTCACCACCATTGGACTGCAGGTCGGCACGTTGATGGCAGGCGCCATTCTGACCGAAACCATTTTTTCCTGGCCAGGCATCGGCAAATGGATGATCGACGCCATCGGCAAGCGCGACTATGTCGTCGTGCAGAGCGGATTGCTGATCATCGCGCTGATCGTCATGGCGGTGAACCTGATCGTCGACGTGCTCTACGCCGTCATCAATCCGCGCATCCGGGTGCAGTGAGATGACCGACGAATCCGCCGCCGAAGCCACCGCTGCCTCCATCCCGACAGGCGGCAGGCAAAGGGCGTTTGCCGAGTTCTGGCATTACTTCTCGATGAACACCGGGGCCGTCATCGGTCTTGTCGTGTTTTCGGCGCTCGTGCTGGTGGCGATCTTTGCGCCGTTCGTCGCCCCGCATTCGCCCGACGAGCAGTTTCGCGATGCACTGCTGGCGCCTCCTGCCTGGCAGGAAGGCGGCAAATCGATGTTCCTGCTCGGCACCGATGCGGTCGGCCGCGACATGCTTTCGCGGTTGATCTTCGGGGCACGTTTTTCGCTGTTCATCGGCCTGGTGGTCGTCGTCTTCTCACTCACCAGCGGCATCGTGCTTGGCGTGCTCGCCGGCTATTTCCGCGGCTGGGTCGACACGCTGATCATGCGCATCATGGATATCATCCTGGCCTTCCCGTCGCTGCTTCTGGCGCTGGTGCTGGTGGCGATCCTCGGCCCGGGCCTGTTCAATGCCATGTTGGCGATCGCACTGGTGCTGCAGCCGCATTTCGCACGTCTCACCCGCGCCGCCGTGATGGCCGAAAAGAACCGCGAATATGTGATCTCCGCCAAGGTGGCCGGCGCCGGTCATCTTCGCTTGATGGTGAGGACGATCTTGCCGAACTGCCTGGCACCGCTGATCGTGCAGGCCACGCTGTCCTTCTCCAACGCTATTCTCGAGGCTGCGGCGCTCGGCTTCCTCGGTGTCGGTGCGCAGCCGCCGACACCAGAATGGGGCACGATGCTCGCTTCGGCGCGCGAATTCATCCTGCGCGCGCCTTGGGTGGTGACCTTCCCCGGCCTTGCCATCCTGATCACTGTGCTTGCAATCAATCTGATCGGCGACGGCCTGCGCGATGCCTTCGACCCCAAGCTGAAGAGATCATGATCCAATGCCTCTTCTCGAGATCAAGAACCTGACCGTTTCCTTCGACACCGCCGCCGGACCATTCATGGCGGTACAAGGCATCGACCTGTCGGTCGAACCGCGCGAGGTGCTGGCGATCGTCGGCGAATCCGGTTCCGGAAAATCGGTGGCGATGCTGGCGGTGATGGGGCTCTTGCCCAACACGGCGACGGTGAGGGCCGACCGCATGGCCTTCGACGGCATCGACCTGCTAAAGCTCGGCCCATCCGAGCGGCGCAAGATCGTCGGCAAGGACATTTCGATGATCTTCCAGGAACCGGTCGCCAGCCTCAACCCATGCTTCACCGTCGGCTTCCAGATCGAGGAGGTGCTGCGTTTTCATATGGGCATGGACCGCGCTCAGCGCCGGGCGCGCGCCATTGAACTGATGAAGCTCGTCGGCATCGCCGACCCCGAGGAACGGCTGGGCTCGTTCCCGCATCAGATGTCGGGCGGCCAGTGCCAGCGCGTCATGATCGCCATCGCCATCGCCTGCAATCCGAAGCTTTTGATAGCCGACGAGCCAACCACGGCACTCGACGTCACCATTCAGAAGCAGATCCTCGACCTGCTGGTCGGCCTGCAGGCCAAATACGGCATGGGCCTGATCATGATCACCCACAATATGGGGGTCGTTGCCGAGACCGCCGACCGTGTCATCGTCCAGTACAAGGGCCGCAAGATGGAAGAGGCCGATGTGCTGTCGCTGTTCGAATCCCCCAGGAGCAATTACACGCGCGCGCTTCTGTCGGCGCTGCCGGAGAACGCCGTCGGCGACCGGTTGCCTACTGTTTCCGACATGCTGTTCGAGCCGGCCCCATCTGTAGTCGCAGCCCGATCCGCAGGAGGAACCGCCTCATGAGCGTGACGGTAGTCGAAGGCAAGAACATCGTGCGCGACTATCATGTCGGCGGCGGGCTTTTCCGCCCCTCCCGTACGGTTCATGCGGTCAAGGGTGTTTCGTTCAGCGTCGACAAGGGCAAGACGCTGGCCATCGTCGGCGAGAGCGGCTGCGGCAAGTCAACACTCGCCCGCATCATCACCCTGATCGACCCGGCGACCTCCGGCGAGCTTTTCATCGATGGCAAGAAGGTCGACATCGCGAGGGATGGTCTGTCGAAGGAAATGCGCCGCAAGGTGCAGATCGTCTTCCAGAACCCCTATGGTTCGCTCAATCCACGCCAGAAGGTCGGCGACGTGCTTGGCGAGCCGCTGCTCATCAACACCGACAGCACGGCCGACGAGCGGCGCGATCTTGCCATGAAGATGCTGAAGAAGGTCGGTCTCGGCCCCGAGCACTATAATCGCTACCCGCATATGTTTTCGGGCGGCCAGCGCCAGCGGATCGCCATCGCCCGCGCGCTGATGCTCAACCCCAGCCTCCTGGTGCTGGACGAGCCGGTCTCGGCGCTTGACCTGTCGGTGCAGGCGCAGGTGCTGAACCTGCTCGCCGACCTGCAGGACGAGTTTCAGCTGACCTATGTTTTCATCAGCCACGACCTGTCGGTGGTGCGCTATATCGCCGACGACGTGATGGTGATGTATTTCGGCGAAGCGGTCGAATACGGCTCGCGCGACGAGGTCTTCGCCGACCCCAAGCACAGCTACACCAGGACGCTGTTCGCGGCGACGCCGCGTGCCGACGTTGCCAGCATCAAGGCAAGGTTGGCGAAAAAGAAGGCCGCCTGATCCGGCGAGGTTTGCCGGCCGGCTACCGCTTCTCGATCCCCGGAATGCCGGAGATCTGCTCGACGAGAAAGTCGACCAGCAGCTGCACCCGGGCGATGCCGGCGCGTTCCGGGACGATCAGCATGCTAAATGGGACGGGAGGCGGAAAATAGCCCGGCATGACCACCTCCAGCCGGCCGGCCGCCAGAAGATCGTCGACAAGCCAGTGGTGCGCGGGTGCGATACCGCGTCCGGCGACAAGGGCTTCGCGCGCGGCAAGCCCATGGTCCACACGAAATCGCCCGCCAAAGGGCACCGCAAAGGTCTCGCCGCCCGGCCCCTGCAGGACGAGCATGTCGCTTCCCGCGATGTTCGACATCCGGATGCCTTCATGGCCAGGCAGATCGTGCGGGACAGCCGGTCTGCCGCGCGCCGCCAGATAGGCCGGCGCCGCCACCAGCAGACGCCGGGACTGGCCGAGCGCCCGCAGTTTCATCGAGCTGTTGGTGAGCGGACCGAGGCGAAGCGCGATATCGACGCCCTCCCGCACAAGGTCGATGCGCTCGTCGGTGAGGCTAAGATCGATGCCGATATCGGGATAGCGGTCCTGAAAGGCGAAGATCAACCGGCTGACGTGCAAGACCCCGAGCGCCGCCGTGCAGGATATCCGGATCGTGCCGGCCGACGCGCCGCGCGTGCCCCGCGCCTCATCGCCGGCCTGCTCAACGAGGCGCAGGATCTGGACGCTGTCGGCATAGTAACGGCTGCCTTCATCGGTCATCGTCACACGCCGGGTGGTCCTGCTGAGCAAGGGCACTCCGACGGCCTCCTCGAGTTCTCGCAAATGCCGTGTGACCGTCGACTGCCCAACTCCGAGTTCGCGCGCCACCGCCGAGAGGCTGCCGCGCTCGGCGACGCGAACGAAGGTGCGCATGCGCTCGAGAGTGACGTCCGATCTATCCATTATTCGGCATAATCTTATACATTTACTACATATAGTGGATCAGCCCGCGGCTGGCTACCTTTGGTGTCTATCGTCCTTCTTCGGAGTAGACCCATGAAAGTCCTGCTTGTTTTTGCTCATCCTGAACCGCGTTCGCTCAACGGCGCGCTGCGTGACGTCGCCATCAGGGAACTCGAGGCCCAAGGCCACGAGGTGCGGGTGTCGGACCTCTATGCCGACGGCTGGAAAGCCGAGGTGGACCGTGCCGACTTTCCGGCGTGGCCGCCCGAAGCACGCTTCCTGCCGGCCGGCGCCTCCAAAAAGGCTTTTGCGACCAACACTCTGACCGATGACGTCAAAGCCGAGATCGACAAGCTGCTATGGGCCGACACCCTGATCCTCCAGTTCCCGCTGTGGTGGTACGCCATGCCGGCGATCCTCAAGGGCTGGGTCGATCGCGTGTACGCCTACGGCTTCGCCTATGGCGTTGGCGAGCACAGCGACAAGCGGTGGGGTGACCGCTTTGGTGAGGGAACGCTCGCCGGCAAGCGCGCAATGCTGATCGTGACCACCGGCGGCTGGGAGGAGCATTATTCTGCCCGCGGCGTCAACGGCCCGATCGACGACCTGCTGTTCCCGATCAATCACGGGATTCTCTATTATCCGGGCTATGACGTGCTTCCGCCGTTCGTGGTCTATAGAGTGGACCGTTTTGGGGAGGCCGATTTCGAACCTGTCGCGGAGCGGCTGCGCGAAAGGATGCGGACGCTCGAGACAATCCGGCCCATTCCTTATCGGCAGCAGAATGGCGGCGATTACCTGATCCCAAGCATGCAGTTGCGCCCCGGCCTGGAGAGCCCGGGTGCTACCGCTTTTGCGCTCCACCAGAACGGCGCAAGCGCAGCCGGACAGCCCGATCAGGACAGCCGGGCGATGATGGTACGCAGCGCCTCGCCGAAACGCCGAACTTCCTCAATCGTATTGTAATGCACCAGGGAGGCGCGGACGGCGCCGCTGTCCATGCTGAGGTTGAGCCGCTTCATCAGGCGCGGCGCATACATATGGCCGTCGCGAATGCCGATCTGCATCTCGGCCATTTCCTCGACGATCCTCTGCGGCGACAGCGTGCCGATGTTGAAACAGAAAGTCGGCACGCGCTCGCTGAGGCGTGCTTCGTCGGCGACACCATAGATCGTCGCGCCGCAACCCTTGAGCACCGCCAGCATTTCGCGCGCCAGCACCTGCTCGTAATCGCGGATGGCATTCATGCCGGCGACGATGTTGTCGCGTCGCGACCGGTTATTGGCTGGAGCAAAATTGCGGCCGATCGACTCGAGATAGCGCACCGCGGCATCCATGCCGGAGACGTTCTCGTAGATGAAGGTACCGGCCTCGATTTTGTAAGGCGGCTCGTCGGGGATGAAATCCTCGCGGAAGGTCGGCAAGCGCTTCAGTGTTTCGAAGCGGCCCCACAGGAAGCCCATATGAGGCGAGAAATTCTTGTAGCCGGAGCAGACCAGATAATCGCAATCCCAGGCCTGCACATCGATCAACCCGTGCGGGCCGTAATGCACGCAGTCGAGGAACACTTCGGCGCCTGCCGCATGCGCAATCCCAGCCACGGAAGCAACGTCGACAATCGAGCCGATCGAATGCGCCGTCACCGTGCAGGCGACGAGCCGGGTCCGCTCTGAGACCAGCGGGCGCAAATCGTCGACATGCAGATTGCCGTCCTCGCGCATCCGCCACCATTTGAACTTGGCGCCGGCGGGCGCCAGCGCCAGCCACGTCGCGATATTAGCGTCGTGATCCATGTCGGTGATGACGATCTCGTCACGCTCCCCGTTTGGGCGCTCGGAAAGCATCTGGCCGATGCCGAGGCTGACCAGGCGGATGAACGAAGTGGCGTTCATGCCGAAGCAGATCTCCGCCGGGTTGGTAGCGTTGATCAGCAAGGCCACGCTTTCGCGCGCGCCGGCCACGGCTTGATCGACGGTGACGCTGCGGCCATAGCGGCCGCCGCGCTGCACATTATGCGCGACCAAATGGTTGGTGACCGCATCGAGCACGCTTTGCGGGATCTGCGCGCCGGCGGCATTGTCCATGAAGACGAAGTCTCCGGCTTGCTGCAAGGCGGGAAACATGGCGCGGATCGTCTCGACCGGGAAAGCTGCGGCATCGCCGGTTTTCGAAATCTGATGCTGGTTCAAGCTCGTCTCCTGCGAAGTGCCTAACGGAAGTTGATATTCGGGGAATTGGCGGACGGAAATCGTTGGCGGCCTCAGCGGGTCTTTTCGGTCTGGAACCGGCGTTCCAGGAGGCTGACGAGTCGGACCATCGGCCAGAGAAAGATCAGATAGACCAGCGCCGCGCCGATCAGCGGTGAGGGATTGGCATAGAGCGATTGTGCGTTGGTCGCTTCCTTCAGCAGTTCGGGCAGCGCCACGGTGGAAGCGAGCGAAGTATCCTTGAACATCGAAACGCAATTGCTGGTCATTGGCGGAATGACCACGCGGATCGCCTGCGGCAATACCACCTTGCGCAAGGTCAGCAAGAACGGCAGGCCGAGCGCCTGCGCCGCCTCGAACTGGCCGTGCGGAATGCTTTCTATGCCCGAGCGGAACACCTCGGCCGAATAGGCCGCCATGATGATGGCGAACGCCATCACCGCGGACGTCCACGATGACAAGCGAATGCCGAGGAACGGCAGCGCATAGTAGATCAGGATCAGCACCACCAGCACCGGCATCGCCCGGAAAATGTCGATGTAGCCGACAGCCAGCAGCCGAAGCGGCTTTGGCGCATAGAGCCGCACCAGGCTGATCGCGAGGCCGACGGGAATACCGATGCCGATGCTCATGATTCCGAGCAGCAGCGTGTTCAGGAAACCGCGCAGCAGCGCCGGCAGGCTGGAGACCATGACGTCGGCGTTGAAGAAGGTGTCCAGCAGCGACATCGCAGCATTTCCGAAACGTTTGGCGTCCCGCGACGCTCGAGCCCCAGCCCGAAATCCCGAAATCGTGCCGGTACGAAAGCCGGCACGAAATTTAAGCGCGAACTGCCGCTCAGGCCTTCGGCACAGGCATTTCCTTGACGGTCGAGGAATCGGCCGGTGCGTCGCTGCCGAACCACTTCTTGTGGATCGCGGCCAACGTGCCGTCCTTCTTCATCGTGGTCAGCGCGTCGTTCAGCTTGCCGAGCAGCGGGTGGTCCTTGGTCATCATCAGACCGTACTGCTCGCCGGTCTTGATGCGCTCTTTTACGGCGAGATCCTTCATCCTGGTGAAAGAATATTCCAGGCCCGGAATATCGCTGACCGCCGCATCGACGCGGCCGGAGCTGAGATCGAGCAGCAAATTCTGCTGCGTGTCGTAGCCTTTGACGTCACTGAACCCGTCCGCCTCCTGGTGGGCCTTCACCCAGGCTTCGCCGGTCGAGCCGGACAGCACGCCGACGATCTTGCCCTTGAGGTCGGCCTCGGCTTTGATTGGGCTGTCGGCCTTCGCGGCGATGCCCATGTCGGAATCATAGTAGGGCTGCGTGAACGACTGAGACTTCAGCCGCTCCGGCGTGATGGTGATCGACGAGATGGCGACGTCGATGCGCTTCGAGGTGGTGGCGGCGAACAGCGCCTGGAAACCGAGATCGGCGATGTCGGTGGTCATGCCGATACGCTTTGCCGCCTCATTGATGATGTCGACTTCGAAACCCTCGAACGTGCCGCTCTCGTTCTTGTATTCAAAAGGCGGATTGGTCGGATAGGCGCCGACATTCAGCGTGCCTTCGGCGTAGGCCGGGCCGCCGGCGATGCCGATGGCGGCAGCAACAAGAAGCAGGTTGCGACGGGTGAAGTTCATTTTCGTTCCCTCTGGTTGTGATCGGGCGGGTTTGGCCCCGCACGGTTTTGATGCGCCAAGTGACGGGACTGCCGGAAAGCCCTCCCGGCACGGCAGTCGTAAGACATCGGATGCTATCCAAAGTACCGCGCTTTTCAAGGCGAAAGTTTAAGCTTAAAAAATTGCCGCGTGTTGCCGTCACTCCGGAATAACCGCCGTGGCCTGGATCTCAACCTTGGCGCGATCCTCGACCAGCGCCATCACCTGCATGGCGGCCATCGCCGGAAAATGCCGGCCGATCACCTCGCGATAGACCTCGCCGATCCCCTTGAGATTGGCCAGATATTCCGCCTTGTCGGTAAAGTACCAGGTCATCGAGGTGATATGCTGCGGCTTGGCGCCGGCCTCGGCGAGCACGGCGACAATGTTGGCCAGCGTCTGCCGCACCTGACCGACAAGATCATCGGTCTCGAAGCAGCCCTGTCCGTTCCAGCCGACCTGCCCGCCGACGAAGACAAGCTGCCCGCGCGCGGCGACGCCGTTGGCGTAGCCGACGGGTTTCGCCCAGCCTTCCGGCTGCAGGATGGTGTGCATGTCAAAACCTCCCAATGCTCAAATCCGGTCGCTCAAAACTCGAGGACAATCAATTTTTTACGCAAACTCCTGTCTCAGGCCGCTCCCATCACTTGCCGTGCAATCACCACCTTCTGCACGTCGGACGCTCCCTCGTAGATGCGCAGTGCCCGGATCTCGCGATACAGTCTTTCGACGATATGGCCCTTGCGGACGCCGTCGCCGCCATGCAGCTGCACAGCCTTGTCGATCACCTCTTGCGCTTTGTCGGTAGCGAACAGCTTGGCCATGGCGGCTTCGCGGGTAACCCGGGCCGCGCCCATGTCCTTGGTCCAGGCGGCGCGGTAGACCAGCAAGGCGGCGGCATCGACATCCAGCGCCATGTCGGCGATATGGCCCTGCACCATCTGCAGCTCGGCCATCGGTGCACCGAACAGCTTGCGCTCGGCCACTCTTGTGATGCCTTCGTCCAGCGCGCGCCGGGCAAGGCCGAGCGCCGCTGCGCCGACAGTCGAACGGAATACGTCGAGCACCGACATGGCGATGCGAAAACCATCACCGGGTTTGCCGATCAGCGCCGAGGCTGGGACGCGTGCATTGTCGAAAGATAGCCGGGCGAGCGGGTGCGGCGCGATCACCTCCAGCCGCTCGGCGATGGTCAGCCCCTCGGTTTCGGAAGGCACGACGAAGGCGGAAAGCCCCTTGGCGCCGGGCGCCTCGCCGGTACGGGCAAAGACAACATAAAAGTCAGCGATACCGCCGTTGGAGATCCAGGTCTTTTCGCCGGATAGGTGATAGCTGTCGCCGTCACGCGCGGCGGTCATTTCCATATTGGCAACGTCCGAGCCCGAACGCGGCTCCGAAAGCGCGAAAGCCGAAATCGCCTTGCCGGCCCGTGTCTTCGCCAGCCAGTGCTGCTGGTCTGGCGTGCCGAACAGGCTGAGCGGGCCAGTGCCGAGCCCTTGCATGGCGAAGGCGAAATCGGCCAGCCCATCATGGCGGGCCAGCGTCTCGCGCGTGAGGCAGAGCGTGCGCACGTCGAGCGGCCCGGGGCTTTCCGTGTCGAGCGCCGTTGGTTTCAGCCAGCCGTCTTGGCCGAGCTTCGCCACCAGCTCGCGACAGGCGGCGTCGACATCGTCATGGGCGACCGGCAGGTTTTTCCCGCACCAGGCTTCGAGTTGTTCGGCGAGCGCGCGGTGTCGGTCCTCGAAGAACGGCCAGTTGAGGAAGGACCGATCAGGCATTTCTGCCTCCGCTATGCTTCGGGCCTCGCGCTCTACAGCGCCCCCCTCTGTCCTGCCGGACATCTCCCCCACTTGGGGGGAGATTGGCAGCTCCGGCGTCCGCCCGCATCTTGCGGCGGTTGCGATTGGCTAAGGTGGGAACCAAAGTCGATCTCCCCCCTTGAGGGGGAGATGTCCGGCAGGACAGAGGGGGGCGCTGTCCTGCGAACCTGTCGGTCTTTATCGAAGAAAACATCCTCAATTCCCCTCGAACACCGGCTTTTCCTTGGCGACGAAAGCCTCGTACGCCCGTTCGAAATCGCGTGTCTGCATGCAGATCGCCTGCGCCTGCGCTTCCGATTCGATAGCCTGGTCAAGCCCCATCGACCATTCCTGATTCAGCTGCGTCTTGGTCATGCCATGGGCGAAGGTCGGGCCGGAAACGACGCGCGCGGCCATGTCGAGCGCGTCGGCCTCTAGCGTTGCGGCATCGACCAGCCGGTTGTAGAAGCCCCAGCGCTCGCCTTCCTCGGCGCTCATCGTGCGGCCGGTATAGAGCAGCTCGGCGGCGCGGCCCTGGCCAATGATGCGCGGCAGGATCGCGCAGGCGCCCATGTCGCAGCCGGCAAGGCCGACGCGGGTGAACAGGAAAGCCGTTTTGGCCTGTGGCGTGGCGATGCGGATATCGGACGCCATGGCGATGATTGCGCCGGCGCCGACCGCCACGCCGTCGACCGCAGCAATAATCGGCTTGCCGCAATTCAGCATCGCCTTGACGAAATCGCCGGTCATGCGGGTGAAGGCGAGCAGCGCCTTCATGTCCATCTTGACCAGTGGGCCGATGATCTCGTGGACATCGCCGCCCGAGCAGAAATTGCCGCCATTGGGAAGGAACACTACCGCATCGACATCGTCGGCATAGACGAGATCGCGAAAAGTGTCGCGCAATTCGGCATAGCTGTCGAAGGTCAGCGGGTTCTTGCGCTCCGGCCGATCGAGCCGGATTTTTGCGATCTTGCCTTCGACCTGCCAGAGGAAATGCTTCGGCTTGCGGCCAGCCATCTTCGTCATTCCCGTCCCTCCCAATTGCTGCGGAAGGAGGTCAGCATGCCGGTCAGCCGGCGCGCCTCGTCCTCGCTCACATTGCCCAGCAA
Organism: Mesorhizobium sp. M0340; assembly: GCF_040321535.1. Taxonomy (NCBI): domain Bacteria; kingdom Pseudomonadati; phylum Pseudomonadota; class Alphaproteobacteria; order Hyphomicrobiales; family Phyllobacteriaceae; genus Mesorhizobium; species Mesorhizobium sp. M0340. The sequence continues at coordinate 184,579 of NZ_JAMYRR010000003.1, forward strand.
CTCGCCGACCCATTTTTCATGCGCGGCGGCGATCACGGCGAAAGTCTTCGATCCCTCTTCCGTCAGCCGCACCATCGAAGTGCGGCGGTCGCCATTGCGTCGGGCCCGCATCACCAACCCTTCCGAGACCAGCCGGTCGATGATGCCGGTGACATTGCCGTTGGACACCAGCAGGAAGCGCGACAGGTCGCTCATCAGCATGCCTTCCGGCGCGCGGTAGAGCGCGGCCATCACGTCGAAGCGTGGCAACGTCGTGTTGAACTCTTGCCGCAGGCGTTCACGTAGCTCGGCCTCGATAGTGCGCGAGGCGCGCAGCAGGCGAATCCACAGCCGCAGGCGGTCCTTGCCGGGTCCGGACGGGGCGGGTAGGGGACCGGCTACCATGTCTCACCTCCGGAGATCGAAATCGTCTGCCCGGTAATCGACCGGGCGGCGTCGCCACACAGATAAAGTACCGCGGCCGCAATTTCCTCCGGCTGGATGAAGCGGTCTTGCGGGTTGGTCGCGGCAAGGCTTGCCCGTGCCTGCTCGGACGAGCGGCCGGTCGCTTCGACGATGCGCTGGACGGCGCTCTCCAGCATCTCGGTTTCGACAAACCCTGGGCACACGGCATTCACTGTTATGCCGGACTTGGCGGTCTCGACGGCGAGTGCCCGCATCAGGCCGACGACCCCATGCTTGGCGGCAACGTAAGCTGCGACATAGGGATAGCCTTTCAGTCCGGCGGTGGAAGCGACGAAGATGACACGGCCAGTCTTGCGCACCGCCATGCCGGCCAACGCCGGCTTCACAGTCAGGAACGCACCGGTCAAGTTGACGTCGAGCGTGCGCTGCCAGTCTGCCAGCGAGGTCCGCAGCGCCGGAGCACTGCCGGACATGCCGGCATTGGCAACGACGATGTCGAACGCTCCGCGTGCCGCTTGCGCGGCCTCGTAGAGCGCCGTCATCGATGCCTCGTCGGTGACGTCGGCGGCAACGGCGAAGATGCGCTTGTTCTCGGCGGCAACCTCGGCAAGCGGCTCCACGCGCCGGCCGCAGATGGTCACGTTAATGCCCGCGCCGGCCAGCGCCAGCGCGATCGCGCGGCCGACGCCGGAGCCGCCGCCGGTGACCAGCGCATGACGCCCCGAAATCATCGCCACGGCACTCATACTTTCAACCCCGCTGCCGCTTCGCGCTCGGCCAGCCGGTAGAGCTGGTCGCGGCCGGGCAGATAGGGATCCGGCCATTTGACGCCGCGATCGCCAAGCGTGACGGCCGCGTGCAGCGTCCAGTACGGATCGGCAAGATGCGGCCTAGCCAGTGCGACGAGATCGGCGCGGCCCGCCATCAGGATGGAGTTGACGTGGTCCGGCTCATAGATATTGCCGACCGCCATCGTCGCCATGCCGACCTCGTTGCGGATGCGATCGGAAAACGGCGTCTGGAACATGCGGCCATAGACCGGTCTTGCCACGGCCGAAGTCTGGCCGGCCGATACGCCGCAGATGTCTACGCCGGCCTCATGCAGCAGCCGCGCGATCTCTACGGCGTCGGCCGGCGTCACGCCTTCGATGCCCAGCCAGTCATTGGCGGAGATGCGCATCGAGATCGGCTTCTCGGCCGGCCACGCGGCGCGCACCGCATGAAAGATTTCCAAGGGATAGCGCATGCGGTTTTCCAGCGAGCCGCCATAGGAGTCGGTGCGCCGGTTGGTCAAGGGCGTGATGAAGGAGGACAGGAGATAGCCGTGCGCGGCGTGGATTTCGAGCATGTCGAAGCCGCAGCGCGCCGCCATCTCGGCCGAAGCGACAAACTGGTCGCGCACCATATCCATGTCGGCGCGGTCCATCGCCTTCGGCACCTGGTTTTCCGGCGACCACGGCACGGAAGAGGCTGCCATGACCGGCCAATTGCCTGAGGGCAGCGGCACGTCGGTTCCCTGCCAGCCGAGCCTGGTCGACCCTTTGGCACCGGAATGGCCGATCTGGGCGCAGATCTTGGCCTCGGTCTCGGCATGGACGAACTCGACCAGCCGCTTCCAGGCGACCTCATGCTCGGGCGCATAGAAACCGGGGCAGCCAGGCGTGATGCGGCCCTCCGCGCTGACGCAGGTCATCTCGATGTAGAGGAGACCGGCGCCGCCCTTGGCCCGTTCGGCGTAATGGGCGAAATGCCAGTCAGTCGGACAGCCGTCGACCGCTTTGTACTGCGCCATCGGCGAGACGACGACGCGGTTCTGCAGCGCCATGCCGCGCAGCCGGAACGGCGCGAACATCGGCGCGCGACGCAGATTGTTGCCGCCGGCGCCGGCCTGGCGCTGGAACCATTCCTCGGCGCCGGCCAGCCATTCGGCATCGCGCAGCCGCAAATTCTCGTGACTGATGCGCTGCGAACGCGTCAGCAGCGAATAGTTGAACTGCACCGGATCGAGGCCGAGATAGCGCTCGACCTCTTCGAACCATTCGAGCGAATTGCGCGCCGCCGACTGCAGCTTCAGCACTTCGGTGCGGCGGGCGTCCTCATATTTGCGGAAGGCTGCCTCGAGGTCCGGTTCGGACTCGACATAGTCGGCCAGCGCCACCGCGCTTTCCAGCGCCAGCTTGGTGCCGGAACCGATCGAGAAATGCGCGCTCGCCGCCGCGTCGCCCATCAGCGCCAGGTTCTTGTAGGACCAGCGTTCGCACAAGACGCGCGGGAAATTGATCCACGCCGAGCCGCGGATATGATTGGCGTTGGTCATCAGCGCGTGGCCGCCGAGATGACGGGCAAAGATGCGCTCGCAGACGGCAATTGATTCCTGCTGCGACATCGCGCCGAAGCCGAAGCGCTGCCAGGTCTGCTCGCTGCATTCTACGATGAAGGTCGCGGTATCGCTGTCGAACTGGTAGGCATGCGCCCACACCCAGCCATGCTCGGTTTTCTCGAAGATGAACGTGAAGGCGTCGTCGAATTTCTGGTGGGTGCCGAGCCAAACGAACTTGCATTTACGGATGTCGATATCGGGCTTGAACACGTCGAGGAAGGTGCCCCGCGCTTTCGAGTTCAGCCCGTCGGCGGCGACAACCAGGTCGTGCGTCTCCATAAACGGCTTTGGATCGGCGATGTCGGATTCGAAGACCAGCTTGACGCCGAGCTCGCGCGCCCGCCGTTGCAGCAGGGTGAGCAGCCGCTTGCGGCCGATGCCGCAAAAGCCATGACCGGTCGAGACCGTTCGCACGCCGTCATGGATGACGGCGATGTCGTCCCAATAGGCGAAATGCTTGCGGATCCAGACGGCGCTGACCGGGTCGTTTTTGGTCAGGTTCTCCAGCGTTTCGGCCGACAGCACGACGCCCCAGCCGAATGTATCATCGGCACGGTTGCGCTCGAATACCGTGACCTCATGCACGGCATCCCTGAGCTTCAGCGAGATTGCAAAGTAGAGCCCGGCTGGTCCGCCGCCGAGAACCGCAACTTTCATCGTGCGATCTCCTCTTCGCTTCTGTCAGTCGAGTTTACGCCTGAAGCAGATTAATTCAAGCTTGAAGTTTCAGGATTGAAACAATCCGCCTCAGAAACCAAGCTTGCCGGCAGTCGGCTTGCGCTGGCCAGGGAAGCTCCGGGCTATTTCTCCGGGTTCTTCGGGCTCCACAGCACCGTCTCCGCATCTTTTTCATAGGCCATGCCATTGGGATAGCTGATCGCTTCCAACTGCAAGCCCCACGGCGCCTGGAAGTAAAGGATGGTCTGGCCGGCAGCCGGGCCTTCGGTAACCGGCAGCGGCCCCATCCGCGTCTTGACGCCCTTGCCGTCAAGATAGGCTTTTGCGGCGGCGATGTCGTCGACATAGAAGGCGATGTGGAAGCCGCCTATGTCGCTGTTGCGAGGCGTCAGGTCCTTCTGGTCCGGCGCGGTGTATTTGAACAGCTCGATGTTCGACCCGTGTCCGCAGCGGACCAGGGTGATCTCCTCGATCACTGCCTTGGGATCGACGCCCAGCAGATCCTGCATGAACGTGCCCTTGTCGTCGGCGAACGGGCCGAACGACATCGCCTTCTTGCAGCCGACCACCTCGGTAAAGAACTCGAAGGCCTGCTGCATGTCGGGGACGGTGACGCCGGTGTGGTCGTGGCCACGCATGCCGGGTATCGAATCAGCCGAGGCTGCTCCCATCGAGCCGGCCAGAGGCGCCGCAAGCATCGTCTTTCTGATTGCGTGTTTCATTCCAGTTCTCCTCCGTTTCGCGAGCTGACTTGTCGGCGCACGTCCGAGGCCCGCTCTTCGGTGTGCGAGTAGGAATGTGTTCATGCCGGCGCCTTTGCGGCGGGAAGCAGCCAGGCGTCATCGATCTCGGGCAGCGGAATGGCGGCGAGGAGGTCGCGCGTGTAAGCCTGCTGCGGCTTCTCGAACAAAGTATCCGTCGCACTGGCTTCGACGATCGCGCCTTCGCGCATGACGATCACTTGCCGGCAGAGCCGCCGGATCACCGACAGGTCATGGCTGATGAAGGCAACGGTCAGGCCCATCTCGGCGGCGAGTTTTTCCAACAGCGTCAGGATCTGTGCCTGGGTCGACACATCGAGGCCTGAGACGATTTCGTCGGCTAGCACGAGTTTCGGCGACAGCGCCAGCGCGCGGGCAATGCCGACGCGCTGGCGCTGGCCGCCCGACAATTCATGACGATAGCGGCTGGCGAAGCCTTGCGGCAGGCCAACGCGCTGAAGCGCTTCAGCAACTCGGGCTTTCAGATTGTCGCCGAGGCCATTCTGTTTGAGTGGTGCGGCGATGATGCTGGCGATGGTGCGGCGTGGGTTAAGCGACGACATCGGGTCCTGGAAGATCATCTGCAGATTGCGGCGCACGGGCCGTAGCTCCGCCTCAGGCAGATGCGTGATGTCGCGGCCGTCGAAGCTGACCGTGCCGGCGCTGGGCTCCAGCAGACGCACCAGCGCGCGGCCGAGCGTCGATTTCCCCGACCCGGATTCGCCGACGATGCCGGTCACCGATCCCCTAGGCAGATCGAAGTCCAGGCCTTTCAGGATCTCGGCCAGCGGAGCGCGGCCAAACAACGGCTTGCGCGTCATGTCCGGTAAGGCAACCTTCAGCCCGCGCACGGAAAACAGCGGCTCAGCCATGCGGGTGCCTCCAGGCCTGATCGGCCGCGGCGATCTCCGCGGCCAGCCCGGCCAGTACCGCCTCGTCCACGGGTTTCAGCGAAGCGAGGGGATCGGTGTAACGCGGCGTCGCGGCCATCAGCGCCCGCGTATAGGGGTGCTGCGGGGCAGCGAAGAGAGCAGCCGTCTCGGCCTCCTCCACCACCTTGCCGGCATAGAGCACCGAAACTTTCTGGCTGATCTTGGCGACGACGCCGAGATCGTGGGTAACGAACAGGATCGCCGTGCCATGCTCGCGCTGCAATTGCGCGATCAGCCGCAAGATCTGCTTCTGCACGGTCACGTCGAGCGCCGTGGTCGGCTCGTCGGCGACGATCAGCCTTGGTTCGGCTGCGAACGCCGCGGCGATCAGCACGCGCTGGCGCATGCCGCCGGACAGCTCGTGCGGATAGCATTTGAGGACACGCTCGGGGTCGCGGATCTGCACCTCGTCCAGCAATTGGCGGATGCGTGTATCGGCCTTCTCACCGCTCCAGCCGAGGATGCGCACCAGCCGGTCGGTCATCTGTGGGCCGATTCGCCGTGACGGATTGAGCGCGGTCAGCGGGTCCTGCGGGATCAGCGCGGTGCGCGCGCCGATCAGCGTGCGCCTTGCCTTCGGCTGAAGCTTGCCGAGGTCCTCGCCCTCGAGCAGCATGTCGCCTTCGACAATGCGCACGCTGGCTGGCAGCACACCGAGCACCGCCTTGCCGATCATCGTCTTGCCGGCGCCGCTCTCGCCGACCAGCGCGCGGACCTCGCCGGGTTGAACGGAAAGCGATACCGAGCGCAACACGCGCAAGCCATTAGGCAGCACCGCGCTAAGGTCGCGTATGTCGAGGCAGGATTTCGCCAGCGCGTTCATCGCAGCACCGGATCGAAACGTGCCCTGAGACCTTCGCCGAACTGGCTGAACGACAGCACCGTGAGGATCAGGGTGACCAGCGGGAACACCAGCACCCACCAGGCCTGATGGATCGATAGGCGACCCTCTGCGATGATGCCGCCCCAGGTCGGGTCGTCGGTCGAGATCGATAGATTGACGAAGGACAGGATCGCCTCGACGATGACGGCAATGCCCATCTCCAGCGACAGCAGTGCCACGATCGACGGCACCACATTGGGCAGCACTTCGCGCAGCATGATGCCGATGCGGCCGTAGCCGGCGATGCGGGCGCTCTCGACATAGTCCATGCGCGACTGGCCCATCGTCTCGGCGCGGATCACCCGGCAGAAGCGCGTCCAGTCGATGACGGCAATGGCAATGATAACCGAGCTCAAGCCGGTGCCGAGCACAGCGACCAGAAGGATGGCAAACAGCACCGGGGGAAACGCCATCCAGACATCGACGATACGCGAGATGATGCGGTCGGCCCAGCCGCCGAAATAGCCGGCGATCAGCCCCAGCGTCGAGCCGACCAGGCAGGCGGCAAGGGCTGCCGCGAAGGCGACGATGAAGGCGATGCGGGCACCGAAGATCAGCCGTGACAGAAGATCGCGGCCGAGGCTGTCGGTGCCGAGCCAGTAGCCGGGCTCAGCACCGCTCAGCCAGAACGGCGGCAGCCGCTCCAGCATCAAATCCTGCGCCAGTGGGTCCTGCGGCGCGACCAACGGCGCAAAAATCGCGGCCAGCAGCGCAATCAGCAGCCAGCCGCCGGCCAGCCACAGGCGTGCCCGCGAGCCATGTCTTGAAATGCGGGCCTCATCCATGGCGCAGCCTCGGATTAAGCAGCGCATACATCATGTCCACGCTAAGGTTGATCAGCACGAACAACAGCGCGAACACCAGCACGATGCCCTGGATCAGCGGCAGGTCGCGGTTGATGACGGCATCGATCGCCATGTTGCCGAGACCCTCATAGGAAAATAGCCGCTCGACGATGACCGTGCCGCCGATCAGGAAGGTGAACTGCACGCCGACCAGAGTGAGCGTCGGCAGGGCGGCGTTTTTCAACGCCTCGCGTAGGATGACCTGCGTTTCCGAAAAGCCCTTTACCCGCGCCAGCAGGACATAGTCGAGGTCGAGCACTTCCTTCAGCGATTGTTTCAGCAGCTGCGAGATGATCGCGGCGAGTGGCAGCGCCAGAGCCACGGCCGGCATCAGCACATGCGCCAGCAGATCCTTGGTCAGGTCGAAGCGCAGCCGCACGATGCTCTCGAACAAATAGAACTGCGTGACGAAGGGCAGATCGAGTTGCGGCGACACTCGGCCGGAAATGTCGAAAACCGGCACCAGCACGCCGAACAAAAGGATCAGCACCAAACCCCACAGGAAATCGGGAATCGAGAGCGCCGCACCGCTGGCGATGTCGATGCCAGCCTCGACCGCGGTGCCGCGTTCGCGCGCGCCGAGGATCGCCGTCGTGCCGCCGATCGCCAGCGCCATCAAGAGCGCGACGATCGCGAGTTCCAGCGTCGCCGGCAGGCGGTTGAAGACCAGGCCCAGAACATCCTGCCGGAGCGAAATCGAAGTGCCGAAATCGCCCCTGACGACACCTGCCAGCCAGATGAAAAATTGCTGGACGATGGTCTTGTCCAGCCCGTAAAGCGCGCGCAGACGCGCGATGTCGGCATCGGTTGCACCGGGCGGCAGCATCATCGCGATCGGATCGCCTGGCGCGACACGAATGACGACGAAGACGACGACGGCCACGCCGAACAGCGTGATCGCCATCGTCAGAAGACGGATCAGGAATCTTTGCAGCAGCATGGTCGCCCGTGACAGAAAATGCGCGCCGTCATTCCGGACGGCGCGCGGCAAGCCGAAGGCTGTCTCAGGCAGGGCTCATCAGCGCCGGCAACAGCGCGCCCGACACATGCTGCACCACATTGACGCCCTTGGCATGCACGATTGGCTGCGCATACTGGATCAGCGGCAGTACATAGGCCTGCTCGGCAATGTACTTGTCGACGGCCTTCCAGCCGGCAATGCGCTTGGCCTCGTCCTTCTCGCCCCACAGCGGGTTGATCATGTCGATCAGATCCTGACTGTCCCACACCGAATGCGGGCTGGGGCCATACATGGCAAAGCCGGTCGAGGTGGTCGGGTCGCCGATGGCGTTGCCCCAATTGTAGAAGGCGGCCGGCGCCAGCTTGTCGGCGGCGCGCAACTCATAATGCTTGGCGATCTCGTAGACCTCGATCGTCGCCTCGATGCCGACCTTGCGCCACATGCCGACGATCGCCTGGATCATCTCGTAGTCTTTGGGCTTGAAGCCCTTGGTCGTCTGTATCGTGAACTTGACCGGCTTTTCCGGCGAATAGCCGGAGGCGGCCAGCAATTCCTTGGCCTTTTCCGGGTTATGTTCGGCCTTGATCGACGCATCGTAGGCGGCGTATTCCGGCGTCTCCAGCGTATCGATGGCCTGGCCGTAACCGCGCAGCAGCCGGTCGACCAAAAGCTTTTTATCGACCGCCATCACCGCCGCCTGGCGCACGTTCTTGTCCAGCATCACGTCGATGTCGTTGAAGAAGATCATGCCGATGTCGGAAACATTCTTGCATGAGCCGGCAAGTCCGTCCTTGGCGATCAGGCGGTCATATTCCTCATAGGGGATTTCGAGAGTCACCTGCGAGGAGCCGGACTCGATCTCGGCGACGCGGCTCGCCGCATCGGTGACGAACTTGATGGTTACGCTTTCGAAGGCCGGCTTGCCGCCCCAGTAGTTGGGGTTGGCCTTGAGCCGCAGGAAGGCGTTGCGCTCGAATTTGTCGACCATATAGGGCCCGGTGCCGATCGGGGCTTTCTCAAAACCCTCGGCGCCGACCTTTTCGTAATAGGCCTTCGGCATGATGTAGCCGGTGAGGAACGACATCCATTTGAAATACACCGGGTCGAATTGCACGACGTCGCCGGTGATCTTGTTGCCGTCGATCTTGAAGTTGTTGACGTTCTTCCAGACGAACTGGATCGGGTTGCCGGTCTTTTCATCGCCCGCCCGCTGCAGCGACCAGACCACGTCTTCGGCCGTGAATGGCGAACCGTCATGCCAGGTGACGCCCTCGCGCACCGTCATCATGATCTTGCTGCGATCCTCGTTCCAGCCCCATTCGGTGAGCAGGCCGGGCGCGAAAGAAAGGTCCGGCTTCTGCGGGATGAACTGGTCGAACACCGATTGATAGAGACCCTGGATGGTCGGGTTGACCGCCGAAGGCCCGGTGGTCGGGTCCCAGGACGGCAGGTTGACGTTGTAGGCGATAGTCAGTTCGCCGGCAGCCTTGGCGATTTGCGGCAGGCCGAGGGCCGTGGCGCCAAGTGCGGCCGCGCCGTATCCGAGCAATTCTCGTCTGTTGATTGTCATGGTCGTTCCCCTGTTGCTTTTATGCGCGGTGTCGTTGTCAATCGGTGGGTTCAGGCTCCTTGGGCAACCGCGCGCCTTGTCCTCCTTCACCCTGGATGAAAAATGGAGCCTACCTCCCGCCAAGTTGTTGTGCGAGCATGAAGCCCGACGCCGCCCCGGTGCCGGCGCCCGGCCATGTTGCCGCCCCGGTCAGGTGCAGATTGCCGATCGGCGTGTTCCAGCCGGCGTAACCGCGCGCCGGCCGGAACAGGAAATTCTGCACCAGATGATGGCTGCCGCAGACCTGGTCGCCGCCGGCCAGGTTGGGATTCTCGCGTTCGAGGTCGATGGGCGAGAACACGGCGCGGCCGAGGATCTTCCGGCGAAGGCCGGGCGCATAGCGCTCGATAATGTCGAGGACGCGCTCGGCGTAGTGCTCCCTGGCCTCGTCCCAGTGGGCCGGCGCGATCATGCCCGCCGCATCGCCCACAATCTCGGCCGGCAGCATGCGCACCTGCACCCAGAGCACATGCTTGCCGTCCGGCGCGCGCGACGGATCGACCGCCGTCGGCTGGCCGACGACCAGCACCGGCTCGTCCGGCAGCATGCCTGCCATCGCCTGCTGATAGGTTCGCGACATGGCGTCGAGCGACGGCGAGAGATGCACATAGGCGAACTGCCGAAGCTCGGCGCCGGCGCGCCAGTCCGGCAAATCGTCGAGTGCCAGATGGATCATCATCGTGCCCGGCGCATGGCGGAATTTTTTCATGGCCGTGTCGAAGCCGGCGTCGCCCGATCCATTGGGCAGCAGTTTCCCGGGCAGCGCCTTGGGCGCGACACCGGCGATGACGGCCCTGGTGGCGGTGTGAGTCTCGCCGGAAGCGAGCCGCACGCCGGTCGCCTTGCCGGCCGAAACCGTGATCTCGGCGACATCAGCCCCAGTGACGATCTTGCCGCCGGCGGCCGTGAGCATGCCCGACAAAGCGCGGATGATCGTGTCGGCGCCGCCTCTGCCGAGCAGCATGCCGAAGCACTGGTTGGCCATGGATTCGAGGTAAGGAAATACCGCGCCGCCAGCGATGTCAGGCGCGAAATCGAGATGCATGCCCCAGGTGGCCAGCGTCGCCCTGACATGCGGTGACTCGAAAGTCTGCTCGAGCCACGCGCGGGGTGAGGAAAGCAGTAATCGGCCGGTATCGAGCGCGCCGCCAATACCCTTCTTGCGCCAGAGCTTCCAGGCCGTGCCGGCGAGCGCACGCCCACTCATCGGCGAGCCCAGCAGCCGGAACAGATGCTCGGCCTCCGCCGGGAATGCCGCAACCAGACGGCGCCATGTGGCTGCGTCGGTCGCGGAGAAGGCGGTCATCCGTCCAGTGGTCTTCTCCAGGTCGCTGCTGACGCCGAACCAGCGACCGTCGGGGAAGGCGCTGGCAAAACAGTCGGCCACCGGCACGAATTCCAGCCCGTGGGTTTTCAATTCATTTGCATATTTCCTGTGAAAGGCCGAGCCGGCGAACAGGCCCAGATTCATTGCGCCGAAATCGTGCCGGAAGCCTGGAAGCGTGAATTCGCGCGTCTGGACGGCGCCGCCGATCGTTGGATTGCGGTCGAAAACCGCTGTTTTCCAGCCTTTGAACGCCAGATGCGCGGCGCATGCCAGACTGTTGTGACCTGCCCCGACAAATATGGCGTCGAACTCGCTCACGCCCCGTCCCATTTCCTTTATGCTTAAAGATAATTGCAGATGCATATGTTTTCGTCTAGTAGGATATTAAGGGCCGCGAGAGCCTTCAGCACCATCGAGAAAGAGGGAACAGAGACCATGGACACACAACAACTCCTCGGCGACGTCGCCGGCCAGCTTCTTTCAGGCGCCATCCAGGTGGTCGACCTGACGGCGCCGCTCGGGCCCAACACGCCGCTGATCAAGCTGCCGCCGGAGCTGGCGGTGGACACGCCGAAGGTCGAGATCCACGCCATCTCCCACTATGACAAGAACGGTCCGTGGTGGGCCTGGAACTGGCTGAAGCTCGGCGAACACTCGGGCACGCATTTCGACGCGCCGCAGCACTGGATCACCGGCAAGGATTATCCGGACGGTGCCACCGACACCATTCCGGTTCAGAATTTCGTCGGCCCGGTCAATGTCATCGACTGCTCGAAGCAAGCCGCCGCCGATCACGACTTCCTGCTCACCGTCGACCACATCAAGGCCTGGGAAGCCGAACATGGCGCTATCAACGCGGGCGAATGGGTGGTGATGCGCACCGACTGGTACAAGCGCAACGGCTCGGAAGCCGAGTTCCTCAACGCCAATGAGACCGGACCGCACACGCCCGGACCGACGGCCGAGGCCATCCAGTATCTGATCAGCAAGGACATCAAGGGCTGGGGCAGCGAGACGATCGGCACGGATGCTGGCAAAGCAGGGGGAATGGAGCCGCCATTCCCGGCGCACAGCCTGATGCACAAGGCCAACCGCTATGGGCTCGCCAGCCTGTGCAACCTCGACCGGCTGCCGCCGAAGGGCGCGATCCTGATCGCCGCACCGCTCAAGATCGAGCACGGCACCGGCAGCCCGATCCGCGCACTGGCACTCGTGCCGAGACAATAGGGCAACTGGCGGTCTTCGGGAGAAGATCATGCTTGCAGGCAATGCTGTGGTGACGAGTTGGGAGCGGCAGTCTTGCAAGGCTGCGGCTCTACGGCGCCCCCCTCTGTCCTGCCGGACATCTCCCCCTCTAGGGGGGAGATCGGCCGTCGATACTGCCTTCGCCAATCTTCAACGTCGTAGGAACGAGCGGAGCGCCGAAGCCGCTAATCTCCCCCCGAGTGGGGGAGATGTCCGGCAGGACAGAGGGGGGCGCCGTAGAGCGCCAATCTCTGCAATTGAACTCCTGCCGGTTAGGAGCAACCCTCGATGAGCGCTCCCGATCACATCATCGTCGGCAGCGGCATCAACGCGCTGGTCTGCGCGGCGATGCTTGGCGGCAAGGGGGCGAAGGTGCTGGTGCTCGAGCGCAACGACCGCATCGGCGGCTGCATGCGCACCGAAGAAATCACCGCGCCCGGCTTCATCCACGACGTGATGGCGACGACCTTTGTCCTGTTCATCACCTCGCCGGCCTATGCGGCATTGGGCAAGGATCTGGCGCGGCACGGCCTGGAGTTTTGCAACACCTCCACGCCGACCGGCGTGCTGCGCCCGGACGGCAGCCACGCCATCCTGCGCACCGATCGTATCGCCAATGTCACGGCGGCCAATGCGCTTGCCGCGGGCGACGGCGACCGGCACCGCAGCGATGTCGGCGAGATCGAGCGCAATGCTGGCCTGCTGTTCAGTCTGCTCGGCGGAAGCCTGTGGTCTTACCGGACGGCCAGGCTGCTCGCGGGCGAAGCCTGGCGGCGCGGCCCGCGTGGCCTTGCCGCCTTTCTCGGCAGCGCGCTGGTGCCGGCGCGCGGTTGGTTGGAAAGCACCTACCAGTCGGAAACCATGCGCGCGCTGTGGGCGCCCTGGGTGCTGCATGCCGGCCTTGGGCCTGAGGACGCGTTCTCCGGCCAGATCGCCAAGGTCATCGCCTTCGCGCTTGAGGCGGCCGGCGCGCCGATCGTCAAGGGCGGTGCCAGGAATCTGCTGTCTGCCTTCGAAGCCCTGATCAGGGAACGTGGCGGCGAAATCCGCACCGGCGCCGACGTCGCGGCTATTGTCCAAAGCGGAGGCCGCGCCGCCGGCGTGCGGCTGGCTTCGGGCGAAACGATCAGCGTGAACAAGAGCGTCATCTGCTCGGTCACGCCGACCCAGCTCTACGGGCGGCTGCTCGGCGACGCGGCGCCGAAAGCCGACGTCGAGGCAGCGCAAAAATACCGCTATGGCAAGGGCAATTTCCAGATCCACTATGCCTTGGACAAGCCGCCGGCATGGCGCGGCGAGGGCCTGGACAAGGTCGCGCTGCTGCATCTGACGCCGGGGCTCGACGGCGTCTCGAAGGCCTGCAACGAAGCCGTGCGCGGCATGCTGCCGGAGGTGCCGACCATCTGCGTCGGCCAGCCGCACGTACTCGACCCATCGCGCTGCCCGGACGGCAAGGCGGTCCTGTGGCTGCAACTGCCCGAGGCGCCACGCCATATCAAGGGCGATGCCGCCGGCAAACTGCAAACACCGGCAGACGGTCGCTGGACCGAGGCGCTGCGCGAAGCCTATGCCGACCGTGCCGAAGCGATCCTCGCCAGCCATATCGATGGGTTCAAGGACAGCGTCATCGCACGCCGCGCCTGTTCGCCGGCCGACCTGGAAACGATGAACGTCAATCTGGTCGGCGGGGACCCCTATGGCGGTTCCTCGACCATCGACCAGTCGTTTCTGTGGCGGCCGCTCAAGACGAGCCGCAATCACGAAACCGGGGTCAGGGGTCTCTACCACATTGGCGCCTCGACCCATCCGGGTGCTGGCTTGGGCGGCGGCTCCGGCTTTCTCCTGGCGGGGAGGCTGTGATGGAACAGAAGGTTGAAAAACGCCAGCGCATCTCGACTTTGGGCCAGATCGGCCTGCAGCAGTTCGCGCCCTATCTGATGAACCGCATCATGGGCCGCTACAACGCCACGCTGCGCGACAATTTCCGCAAGCAAGGCCTGACCATTCCGCAGGTGCGCACGCTGGCCGTGTTGTCGGTCACCGATGGCGTCACCGTCAACGATCTCTCGGTCTATACCGTCATCGAGCAGTCGACCTTGAGCCGCACGCTCGACACGCTGGAGGGACAAGGGTTTGTTCGGCGCGAGCAGGGGGTCACCGACAGCCGTATCCGCCATGTGTTCCTGACCGACGATGGCCGCGCCGAGTTCGCGCGCGCCTGGCCGGCCATGCACGACGCTTTCGAGGCAATGTTCGATGATGTCGACGATGCCGAATACGCGGCGCTGATCGCGACATTGCAAAAAATGCTGAAGAACATTCGCAAGCACGACATCTGATCGTACGCGCCGCCATCGGGGCGGCAACGGAAGGAGCAAAAAATGGCCGAACGGTCTTTTGCCAAGGAAGTCGAAAAGCTCAGGCTCGGCGCCGGCGAGGAGTTTTCCGGCGAAGGCATTCTCGCCATCACCAAGGCGCTGCTGCAATGCGGCGTCGGCTATGTCGGCGGCTATCAGGGTGCACCGATCAGCCATTTGATGGACGTGCTGGCCGACGCGCAGGATATTCTGGGCGAGCTCGGCGTGCATTTCGAGGCAAGCGCCTCGGAAGCCACCGCCACCGCCATGCTGGCGGCATCGGTGCACTATCCGATCCGTGGCGCGGCCACCTTCAAGTCGACGGTCGGCACCAATGTCGCGTCCGACGCGCTCGCCAATCTCGCTTCCGGCGGCGTCACTGGCGGTGCATTGATCATCGTCGGCGAGGATTACGGCGAAGGCTCCTCGATCATGCAGGAGCGCAGCCACGCCTTCGCCATGAAGAGCCAGGTCTGGCTGCTCGACCCGCGCCCGAACCTGCCGTCGATCGTCGAGGCGGTGGAGGACGGCTTCGAGCTGTCCGAGGTTTCCAGCACGCCGGTCATGCTGCAGGTCCGGATTCGCTGCTGCCATGTCCACGGCCATTTCATCGCCAAGGACAACAAGCGCCCGGCAATGACAGTGGCCGATGCGCTCGAGGCGCCGCGCCGCGACACCGGCCGCATCGTGCTGCCGCCCGCGTCCTTCCTGCACGAGAAGGAAAAGGTGCAGAAACGCTGGCCGGCGGCGGTCGACTTCATCCGTACCAATAAGATCAACGAGTTTTTCGGCCCGGAGCACGGCTCGGTCGGCATCGTCATGCAGGGCGGCATGTACAATTCGGTCATCCGGGCGCTGCAGCGGCTCGGCCTCGCCGACACTTATGGCGACACCGACGTGCCGCTCTATGTGCTGAACGCCGTCTACCCGCTGGTTGATGACGAATTCCTGTCCTTCTGCGAAGGCAAGGACGCCGTGCTCGTCGTCGAGGAAGGCCAGCCCAACTACATCGAACAGGCCTTTGCCGCGATGCTGCACAAGGCCGGCCGCGGCACCAAGCTCGTCGGCAAGGAACATCTGCCTATGGCCGGCGAATATACCGGCCAGGTGATGCTCGACGGCATCGGATCGTTCCTGCGTGCCACCATCCCGCATCTGCTGCCAAGCGAGGTCCGCGCGCCCAACAAGATCGGCGACGGGCTCGACACCGCCGACCTGATCAACGTCGTCCCGGGCCGGCCGCCCGGCTTCTGCGTCGGCTGCCCGGAGCGGCCGATCTTCGCCGCCACCAAGCTGGTCGAGCAGGAGCTGGGCAAGCACCACATCGCCTCCGACATCGGCTGTCATTTGTTCTCGATCATGCCGCCTTTCGAGCTCGGCGCCACTACCATGGGCTACGGGCTGGGGCCGGCCTCGGCCTCGGCGTTCAACTCGCCCGATGCCAAGCGTCGCTCGATCTCCTTCGTCGGCGACGGCGGCTTCTGGCACAACGGCCTGACCTCCTCGGTCGGCAATGCCGTGTTCAACAAGAACGACGGCGTCATCGTCATCGTCGACAATTTCTATTCGGCCGCGACCGGAGGGCAGGACATCCTTTCGTCCCGCGCCGGCAACAAGACGAAATCGACCAAGCATCCGATCACCGAGGCGGTGAAGGGCATGGGCGTCAAATGGCTGCGCCACATCGACCGCACCTACGACGTAACCAGGATGCAGGACACGCTGCGCGAGGCGCTGACGACGGACGAGAAGGGCCCGAAAGTCATTGTCGCCTCGTCCGAATGCATGCTCAACCGGCAGCGCCGCGAAAAGCCGCTGGTCGACAAGGCGATCAAGGGCGGTGAGCGGGTCGTTAAGCCGAAATTCGGCGTCGACGAGGACATCTGCACCGGCGACCATGCCTGCATGCGGCTCTCCGGCTGTCCGTCGCTGTCGGTGAAGTCGCTCGATGACCCGCTGCGCGACGATCCGGTGGCGCATATCGACCAGAGCTGCGTCGGCTGCGGCAATTGCGGCGAGGTTGCCGATGCGGCGGTGCTGTGCCCATCCTTCTACAGAGCCGACGTGGTGCATAATCCAAGCCGCTGGGACCGTTTGCTTGAAGCCGCGCGGCGCGCCACGATCCGCCTCTTGCAGCGCCGCCGCGAGAGCCGGCGGCTGATATTCGCCGATGCTTGACGCTGTCCCATCAACCCGTTCCAAGGCCGGCGCGCTGGACGATGAGCGCGTCATAAAGCTTGCCGTGCTAGCGGTCGGCGGCCAGGGCGGCGGCGTGCTGGCCGACTGGATCACCGACGTCGCCGAGCGCAACGGCTACGTCGCCCAATCGACCTCGGTTGCCGGCGTCGCCCAGCGCACCGGCGCCACCATCTACTATGTCGAAATGTGCCGCGACACCGGCCGGCTGCCGGTCTTCGCGCTGTCGCCGTCGCAGGGCGACGTCGATATATTGATCGCCGCCGAACTGATGGAAGCCGGCCGCGCCATCATCCGCGGGTTCGTCACGCCGGAGCGCACCACGCTGATCGCCTCGTCGCACCGCATCGCAGCGGTCTCCGAGAAGATCGAACCCGGCGACGGCCGCGCATCGTCCTCGAAGGTGCATGCCACGGCTGAAGCCGCGGCCAAGCGCTTCATCGCCTTCGACATGGAGAAGATCGCCGTCGATAACGGCTCGATGATCTCGGCCAGCTTGCTCGGCGCGCTGGCCGGGTCCGATGCCTTGCCGTTTACACGCGAGAGCTATGAGCGGGCCATCGGCGCCGGCGGCCGCGGCGTCAAGGCAAGCCTTGCCGCCTTCGCCGCCGCCTACGATCGGGCGCGCGCCATCGCGAGTGCGCCTTCGGGCGACAAGACTGCACAGCCGGCGGCCGCTGAAACCCGCTCGGGCGCGGCGACAAATGTCAGCGGCCCGGAAAGCCTGTTGAAGGGCTGGCAACAACTGGCGGCGCGCGTCGCTGCTTTGCCTTTACCCGTGCACGACATGGCGCTTCGCGGCCTGAAAAAAGTCGTCGACTACCAGGACATCGCCTATGGCGGCGAGTATCTCGACCGGTTCGACCGGGCGGTCGTCCTGGACAATGCCGAACATGACTACGTGCTGTCGATCGCCGCGGCCAAGCATCTGGCCAACGCCATGTGCTACGACGACATGATCCGCGTCGCCGATCTGAAGACACGCTCGACGCGCGACCAGCGCGTGCGCCGCGAAGTCGGTGTCAAGCAAGGCTCAGTCCTGCAGGTGACCGAATATTTCCATCCGCGCATCGAGGAATTCTGCGGCACGCTGCCGGCCGGGCTCGGCAGCTACATCGAGGACCGGCCGAAGCTCGCCGCCTTTCTCGACCGCCGCATCAATCGCGGCCGCCACATCCGCACCGACAGTTTCGCCGGCTTTGCCGCTTTGTGGTTCATCGGCGGCCTGCGCCGCTGGCGCCGCCGCCTGTTGCGCCACAAGGTCGAGACCGCGCATCTCGATCGCTGGTATGCGCTGGCGCTGGGCCAGGTCGGCCAGGACTACGCGCTTGGTACGGAGATCCTCAACTGCCGCCGGCTGATCAAGGGTTACAGCGACACCCACGCCCGCGCGCAGTCGAAATTCGACCGGGTGCTGTCGGCGCTCGACCTGGTCAAGGGCCGCCCGGACGCCGCCGACTGGATCCGGCGCCTGCGCGAAGCGGCGCTGAAGGACGAGAAGGGCGACATGCTCGACGGCGCGCTGAAGACCGTGGCGTCGCTGGGCGACACCTCGCCAAGCTGAGGCGCTCGTTCGACCCGGCTGCAACTCAGTCTGTCGTCCATGTCGCCTTCGACGCGGCAGTCTGCACGGCAATTCTCAGGCCAATGATCTCAGCGATCGCCGCCTCCAGCACCAGGACGATCGTTTCCTTTGCCACATCATCGAGATTTTCGGCGACATAGCTCAGGTCGCTTAGGACATCGTCTTCCTTTTCCATTTTTCTCCTCTGTTGAACTTTAGGCCAGAACTAAAAATGGGTGGCGGCACCGATTTGCATGCCTGCCGCTCCGTGTAGGCTTCTGCTCGCAGCGTGGATGAACCTCCCAACACCGCGACGCCTTCACGGTCCGGGGGAGAAGGCGGGCAACGGCGGCGGTGCGGGGAACCGCCGCCGGCGTCCCCTTCCTTGCCGACAGACTCCTACGAAAACAGTACGCATTCATCCGTTTTCTTGGATTTACCTTTATGAGCACAGTGTCTCCGACATGTTTATTGGTCGTCTCTTTTCTATAAAAATTCCTAGCTACTGAGTCGTATTTCTTGGTATCGAACAAGTAACTCACTCTTATATTATACGCGACAGGATCAGGAGCCGCAGTCAATCTATCTACAACCCTGGACTCAACCACCGGCCAAGGTGTCGCCTTCGCCGCAATCTTATTCTCCTGAATAGTCGCAAGCACAAAAGCAAAGACCATAGTTATAAAGCCAACGAATACAGAAATAAAACCAGCATGATAGTTATCAATTCTTTCTCACGCTGACTTTTCATAGAAGAGATTAACATTACCTAGAAAGATGCTTTTATGATCATTTAGCTTCTCACCATACCCCGCCCTACGGCGCCACTGTTGCGTCCTCGCTGCTCGGCAAGCTCATACCACAAACCGCATGGAAATCCTCCTGCGCCTGCGCGGCGAGCCGTGGCTGCTGACGGGCACTCATCCGCTGGAACCGCACCAGACTGGATATTGATCCCAGCCCGTTCTGTCGGGATGGGACAGGCTCTGGGTAGTTCCCGCAGCAACATTTTCCCGAAAACTGGGAGATCGTCCGCCTAAAAATGGGTGGCGGCACCGATTTGCATGCCCACCGCTGCGCGTAGGCTTCTGCTCGCAGCGTGGATGAACCTCCCGACACCACGACGCCGTCACGATCCGGGGGAGAAGGTGGGCAACGGCGGCGGTGCGGGAAACCGCCGCCGGCGTCCGGTCGCTGGGGCGCCGAGAATTCCTCGCCGCCCTGTGATCGACGCAACAAACGGGGGCTGCAATGTCGAATTCGCTTCTTCTGTCGACCGCCATGCTGCAATTCCTGGCGGCATATACGGTGATCATGATCACGCCAGGCCCTATTGGACTCGCGACCGGCAGCCTTGCCTCCCTGCACGGCTTTGGCAGGACGATCCCGCTCGTGGCCGGGATTGGCGCCGGAACCGCCGTGCTGGCGATCCTGGTGGCGTTCGGCGCCGTTCACCTTTCCGGGTCGCTGTCGGTGCCGGCGGTCAAGATCGCCGGTGCGGCGGCCCTTGGCTGGATGGCCCAGCGCATCGCCAGAACGGCGCCGCCGGCCATCGGCGAAGCGCCTCGGCAGGCCGGATTGTTTGCCGGAGGTTTTCTCATCAGCATTCTCTCACCTGAAACCGCCGCCTTCTTCGCCGTCGCCTTCATGGGACTGATGCTGCCGATCCGGACCTCGAACGAGATGCTGATGGTCGCGGCCATCGTCGCCATCATCGACATAGGCTGGTACGGATTTCTGGCCGTCGCGCTTTCGCGTCCGCCCGTGCGCGCTGCCGCGATGCGGCATCATCGCGTCATCTGCCGGGCGGCGGGGATCATGCTGGCAATGCTCGCCCTCGTCTCGGCAGCATCAGCTTTTCCACTCGGCTGAGCGCTGGTTGAAGCAGGCGTGCGGGAAAGGTCGTTTGGTGCCGCTTGCGTGACTCGAACACGCGACCCCATCATTACGAATGATGTGCTCTACCAACTGAGCTAAAGCGGCCCGGGAAGCCGTGCTTCCAAGATGGGCTGGGTGATAGACGCAACCGGCCGCGAATTCAAGATGGCTGCCGCGAATTCAGGACGAGCAATTCGTCTCCGTCCCAGGACGGGCACAAGGGCAGCCGCCGCGCCGATGCGATGCCGTATCGGCAGGCCGCCCCGTCCGTCACGTCGTGGCCGTGACGGAAGAATCAGCGAAAAAGGTTGATTTCTTTACCGAAAACCGCCGAAATGAGCTTTGTTTCCCCCGGCAAGGCAGAATGCACCCGCTCGCTTGTTGATTGATTGGTCGCCTGCGGCTAACGATCATGACAATGTGAGTGAAATTGCAGAGGGAATTCGTTTGGACGCGATCGAAAAAGCGATCCGCAACGCCTTCGAGAAAGGCAATGCCGACGACCGGGCGTTTCGCGAGCGGGTCTACCGATCGGCTTTCGCGGCACTCGACCGTGCCCTGCAGGCCAATCCAAACGTCACCGTGGAAGTCGCCATCAAGCGCCGCAAGGCGGTCCAGGCGAAGATCACCGAAATCGAATCGGAATTCCTGCCGGCGGTTGCCGACGTCGCCGCGCCGACCGACAGTTTGGAGGCAGCACCGGAGGTGGAGCCTCCGGCCGAAGCCGAAGCCGAGCCCGCGCCGTCGCCCGATGTCGTCGTTGACGGTCCGGCGCAGTCGCCCGAATCCGATGCGCCCCGGTCGCGCGTCCTGCCGGTCGTCCCCGACATAATGCCCGATGCGCCTGTTCCCGAGGCGCCGGCGATCGACATGGGGGCCTCGGCTCCGACCGAAGCCGAAACCGACGACGCGGAAGTGACGCCCGACCGCGACGACCGGCGGGCGAGGCGGCGGCGCCTGCCTTTGACCGCGATCTTCTTCGGCGTGACGCTGCTCGCAGCCGCCGGCATCGGCCTTTATTTCGCCAACCAGACCGGCGTCTTCAAATCGGCGACCGAACTCGACACGGCGCCGCCGGAAGCGCCGCCAACGGTCGACGGCGATGATTTCACGCCGGACAACACCGCTTCGCCGCCAAAGCAGGGCGAGGCGGACCAGGCGCGCGACTGGATCAACGTGTTTTCGCCGGGTGACCCGACGCAGGTCAATGCACCGTCGGACGCCAAGGCCGACGTTATCCAGGACGAAAGCGGTTCCTTCCTGCGCATCCGCTCGGGTGCATCCGGTTCGGCCATCAGCTTCGACGTCGGGCAAGGTGTGCTGGAAAAACTCGCCGGCAAGCATGCCACATTCGACATCATCGCGCGCTCCGAGGAGGGCCAGGAGACGCAGATTTCCGTCGATTGCAATTTCGGCGAACTCGGCGACTGCGGCCGCAAGCGCTATGCCGTCGGTCGCGAGCGCAATGAATATCTGTTCGACGTGCGCTTTCCCGACAAGCATCCGGGTGCTGCCGGCACCATCGCCATCAATTCCGACTTCGACAAGCAGGGCAAGTCGGTCGACATCTACGAGATTCGCGTCTCGGTCGTTCCGTAAAGCACGTCGCGTTCGGACCGGCCTCATGCGACGCAGTTTAGGTTCTTGTTTTGATGCATGTCGTTACCGCAAAACCGCTGCACACTTTTTGCGCGACATGCATTAACTATCGAGCAGCGCCTGCAGCGTCTCGATGCGGTCGGCTTCCGCGGCCGGCTTGTCCCAGCGCAGCCGCGAAATGCGCGGAAAGCGCATGGCGACGCCGGATTTGTGCCGCGTCGAACGGTTAAGCCCTTCGAACGCCACCTCCAGCACCAGGCCCTGTCTGCGGTCGGCCCGTACCGAGCGCACCGGGCCAAAGCGCTCAATTGTATTGTCGCGGACATATTTGTCGATTTGCCTCAGTTCCTCGTCGGTGAAGCCGAAATAGGCTTTTCCCACCGGCACCAGCTCCTCCGATCCTTCCGGCCCGGACCAGACGCCGAATGTGTAGTCGGAATAGAAGCTCGAGCGTTTGCCGTGGCCGCGCTGGGCGTACATCAGCACGGCGTCGACCGTGTGCGGATCGCGCTTCCATTTGAACCACGGGCCCTTCGGTCGCCCGGCCACATAGGGCGAATCCCAGCGCTTCAGCATGACGCCTTCGATTACCGGATGCAGCGGCTTGCGGCGCAATTCCTCCAGCGCCTGCCAGGTGGTGAATTCGACCAGCGGCGACAGATCGAAGCGACTCGGATCGAGCGTCCTGACGAAGGCCTCGAGCCGGCGGCGCCGTTCGCGGAAGGGAAGTCCGCGCACATCCTCGTCACCAATCTGCAGCGCATCGTAGCAGCGCATGAAGGCGGGGTATTGCTGCTGGATCTTGGGTGACACGCTCTTGCGGTTCAGCCGCTGCTGCAGGTCCGAGAACGTGCCCGTCGCCTGCCTGGGGTCACCGACCAGAAGCTCGCCGTCGAGGGCGCCTGAAAAATCCATCGCCTCGGCAAGATCCGGAAAGGCGCCGGAGACATCGTCACCGGTGCGCGAATAGAGCCGGCGAATGCCGCCTTCGCAAACCGCCTGGACGCGGATGCCGTCCCATTTCCATTCGGCCGCGTAGTCGGCCGGGTCGAGCTTTTCGAGGTCGCCGTCGCCGACGGCGTTCGACAGCATCACTGGTCTGAACAGCGCCAGCGCCGTCTTCCTGGGTTTTTCCGCCTTGCCCTCCAGCCAGGCGAACAGAGCCGCATAAGGCGGCGTCAGCCCGTGCCAGAGTTCCTCGATCTCGGCGATATCGACCTTGCCGAAATCGGCCAGCGCCTGCTTGGCGAGCCGCGCCGAAACACCGATGCGCAGGCCGCCGGTGACCAGCTTTATGATGGCAAAGCGCGCGGACGTGCTGGCGCTGTCGAGCAGCCGGGCCAGCACCTGTGGCCCGTCGGAACGGCTTGCCGCCTGCAGCTTGGCCACCACCTCGGCCAGCGTCGGCGCGTGGTTCGCAATATCGAGAGGCGATTGCGGCCAGACCAGCGACACGGTCTCGGCCAGGTCGCCGACATAATCGTAGGAATAGCCGAACAGCACGGGATCCATGCGCTCGACCACCAGCGTGCGCAGCATTGCCGGCTTGACCGCGGCGATGGAAAGATCGCCGGTAATGGCCGCCAGCGCCAGCCCGCGATCCGGATCCTCGACGCTGCGGAAATAGTCGGTCAAAAGCGTCAGCTTGCCGTTGCGCGACGGCGTCAGCACCAGCCGGTCGAGAAGCTCGGCGAAGCGGTTCATGGGAGGGGCGCCAAGGGGGGAAGTTTGCGATCCTTCGCGCCCCCCTCTGTCCTGCCGGACATCTCCCCCACGAGGGGGGAGATCGGATGTCGCGACTGGTTTCGCCAATCTCGAACGTCGCTGGAATGAGCGCGGCGGCGAAGAAGCCAATCTCCCCCCTTGTGGGGGAGATGGCCGGCAGGCCAGAGGGGGGTGTGAAGGATCGCGGCGCCCGCGATTGGTGGTTCAACAATTGCCATCAATCGCCCTCGTCCTCGTAGCCGACGAGATGCAGCGGCCTGGCGGCGATGCCTTCGAGTTCGCACCAGCGCACCAGCGCCTCCTCGCGGCCATGCGTCACCCAGATTTCTTCCGCGCCGGTCTCCTTGATCGTTGCTGTCAGCTCGTCCCAGTCGGAGTGATCGGAGATGATCAGCGGCAGCTCGACGCCGCCCTGCTTGGCGCGTTGGCGGATGCGCATCCAGCCTGAGGCGAAGCACGACATCGGATCGGGAAAACGCCGCGCCCAGCGATCGGCGAAGGCGGATGGCGGGCCGATGACGATGGCGCCGGCAAAGTCGCTTTTTTGGCCGGTCTCGACGGTCGCCGGTTCCAATGTGCCGAGATCGATGCCCTGGCTCTGGTAATATTCGCTGAGCTTGGCCAGCGCACCATGGATGTAGATCGGCTTTTCGTAGCCGACATCGCGTAGCAGCCGCATGACACGCTGCGCCTTGCCCAGCGCATAAGCGCCGACCAGATGCGTGCGCTCGGGAAACTGTTCGGTCGATTTCAGCAGCCGGGCGATCTCTTCGGAATCGGGTGGATGGTGAAACACCGGCAGGCCGAACGTCGCCTCGGTGATGAAGACGTCGCACTTGAGCGGCTCGAACGGCTCGCAGGTTGCGTCCTTCTGGCGCTTATAGTCGCCGGACGCGACGATGCATGTGCCCTGATGCGCGACCTTGATCTGCGCCGAGCCCAGCACATGGCCGGCCGGGTGAAAGCTGACGGCCACACCGCCAAGCGCAATCGTCTCGCCGAGCACTGCGGCTTGCGTCGTTCCGGCAAAACCTTCGCCGTAACGCAGCCCCATAATATCGAGCGTCTGCTGCGTCGCCATTACCGAGCGGTGGCCGGAACGGGCATGGTCAGAATGGCCATGCGTGATCAGCGCCCGGTTGACCGGTCGCACCGGGTCGATGAAGAAATCGCCGGGCGGGCAATACAGCCCTTCCGGCCGGGGATGAAGCAGGTCGCTGGCGCGCATGGCCCCAAGATAGGCGCTAATTCCGGCGCGGGAAGCCTGTTGTAAGTCACTGCTGACTCCAGCATAGAGCGCAAGCCGGCTGCAAACACCCGGCGGAACTCGATCACGATGAAACCGCTCCAGACCTCGTCCGGCGATTTGACCGCCGACCGCCGCGCCGACTATGCCGAAATGCTCTATGCATCCGGCGATCATGCGGCCGCCGCGGAATTGCTGCTCGGCGCGCTCGAACTGGCGCCGCAATGGCCAGCCGGCTGGTTCCGCCTCGGCGAGATGCAGGAAGCGGCGGGCGCGCCCGATCATGCCGCGCAGGCCTGGACGACGGCACTGCGGCTCGACCCGGCGGACAGGCTCGGCGCGGTGCTCAAGCTGCAATTGATCGGCAGGGCAGCCGCGGCCCAGGCGCCGCCCAGCGCCTTTGTCGAGACGCTTTACGACCACTATGCCGAAAGCTTCGAGGGTGAGCTGGTCGACAGGCTCGGCTACCGTCTGCCCGAATGCCTCGACCGCGCCATTCAGGCAGCACGGCCGGGCCGGTTTTCGCTGGCGCGCGATCTCGGCTGCGGCACCGGCCTCATGGGCCAGAAGCTGCGGCCGATCGCCGATCGGCTGGAGGGTTACGACATCTCGGCCGGCATGCTGAGGCAGGCGCGCGCCAAAGGCCTCTACGATCTGCTCGTCAAGACGGACCTGCAGGATTTTTGCTATTCTGGCCCGAAAGCCGATCTGGTGACGGCGGCCGATGTGTTCATCTATGTCGGCGCACTCGACAGGGTGGTGAACAAGATTGCCGGAATGCTTGCCGGCGGCGGTCTGTTTGCGTTCTCCGTCGAGACGCTCCCGGGCGGAGAATCGTCTGACCGCGCCGGCTTCGCCCTGCAGCCGTCGCGCCGCTACGCGCATTCGCAAGGCTATATAGAGCGGGTTCTGGATGCCGACGGCTTTTCGATCCTGTCGCTGCAGGCAACAATCATCCGGCAGGATCGCCGCGAACCGGTCGAAGGGCTGGCCGTAGTGGCAAGGTTGCTTTCCGGCAGCGTAAAATCTGGCTAAGACTTCTGCCGCTGCGCATGAGAAGCCGCAGCGGCGAAAGACAAGGAGCACGTTCATGCGCTGGAACATGACGGTCTTGGCATCTTGCCTGGCGATGGCCGGCTGCGTCGGCAATTCGATGTCCGAACGGCAAGACGAAAACGTCCAGTCCTCGCTGCTGTATGACAAGGTGCCTTGCGATCAATTGCTGGCGCAACGAAACGGCCTGGCGCAGCAATATCATCTACCGGTGGACGCCAAGCCGTCCTTCTCCAACCCGGCGACGGGCTTTGGCCCGTTCACGCCGGATATGCGCTCAAAAGCCAAGCGCGACGCCGACCAGGCGAGCGGCAAGATCGACGCCATGAACCGGTCGATTGCCCGCCGCGAATGCGGCAAGCCGGCCAAAAAGAACAAGCTCGGCCTGACCTGACCGGATCCTAATCCGCCACCTTCCACTGCTCGCGCGAGGCGCTGGCGGGATAGACGCCGAGAATGCGCATTTCGCGCGAGAAAAAGCGCAACTCGTCGAGTGCCAGCTTCACCAGCGGATCGTCGGGATGGCCCTCTATGTCGGCGTAGAACAGCGTCGCTGTAAACGCGCCGAGCTGGTAGCTTTCCAGCTTGGTCATGTTGATGCCGTTGGTGGCAAACCCGCCCATCGCCTTGTAGAGCGCCGCCGGCACGTTTCGGACGCGGAAGATGAAGGTCGTCATCATCTTGGCGTCGGCCGAGGGACGTTCGGCCCATTGCTTGTTCTTGGTCAGCACCACGAAGCGGGTGACGTTGCTGTCGGTGTCCTCGACATTCTCCTCGATGATGTCGAGCCCGTAGAGGGTCGAGGCCAGCGCCGGCGCCAGCGCGGCCATGGTGCGGTCCTTCATCGCGGCGACCATCTTGGCGGCGCCCGCGGTGTCGCCGGCAACCGCCGCCTTCCAGCCGTTCTTGCGGATGTATTTGCGGCATTGGCCGAGCGCGTGGATGTGGCTGTGCACGGTCCTGATCTCGTCGCGCCTGACGCCCGGCAGCACCATCAGCTGGAAGTGGATCGGCAGAAAGTATTCGCCGATGATGTGCAGCTTCGATTCCGGCAAGAGGTGATGGATGTCGGCGACGCGGCCGGCAATGGTGTTCTCGATCGGGATCATGGCCAGATCGGCCTTGCCGGTCTCGACGGCGTTGAAGGCGTCCTCGAAGGTCGGGCACGGCAACGGCTCCATCGACGGGAACATGTTGCGGCAGGCGGTGTCGGAATTGGCGCCCGGCTCGCCCTGGAAGGATATTTTGTTGGTCTTTTCAGGCATGCGCGGAGTCTCGGGAATTGGGGGAATTTCTTAGTTGGAAAGGAGCGCCCTGGCGCGTTCGAGATCGTCCGGCGTATCGACGCCAAGCGGCACCGACTGCACGATCTCGGCATCGATGCGCATGCCAGCCTCCAGCGCCCGCAACTGCTCGAGCCGCTCGCGGCGCTCCAGAGGCGACGGCCTTAGCGCAACGAAGCGTTCGAGTGCGGCGCGGCGATAGGCATAGAGGCCGATATGATGGTAGAGCGGGCCTTCGCCCCAAGGGGCGGTGGCGCGGGTGAAATAGAGCGCCCTGAGCCGCGTCGTCGAGAGTGGCGAGCCGACCAGCTTGACGACGTTCGGATTGGTCTTTTCCTCATCGCGGACGATCTCGACGCAGAGCGTGGCGATATCCACCGCCGCGTTCTCGAAAGGCTTCAGCGCGGCACCGATAACAAGGGGGTCGATGGTCGGCAGATCGCCCTGCACATTGACGATGGTCTCGACGCTGTTGCCAGGGTCGAGAATGGTCAGCGCTTCAAAGATGCGGTCGGAGCCGGTTTCGTGGTCCGCCCGCGTCATCACCGCCTCGAAACCATGGGCGCGCACCGCCTCCGCAACGCCTTGCGTATCGGTGGCGACGACCACCCGGCCGAGCCCCGCCTCGGCAGCACGGCGGGCGACGTGGACGATCATCGGAGTGCCGGCAATGTCGGCCAGCGGCTTGCCCGGCAGGCGGGTCGAGGCCATGCGGGCCGGGATCAGGATGAGCGTGGACATGAGGCGGGCAGGGGCTCGAAAAAGAGGGGGACAAAAGTGGCAAAAGGTCTCACTGGCAGCGTCCTTATAGGTGTTGCAACGCCGGAGCAAAAGACCTAGTTTCCGCGCGATTTGACCGCCTCGCAGGGTGGTTCACGATACCGACGGACGGAGTGGACGGATCGGTCCGCCGGAAAAGGGAGCCTGGGGCGTATGGATTCCAACGAAGTCAACAAGCTGCTCGCCGGTTTCCTCGGCACGGTGTTCATCGTCTTTTCCGTTGGCATCGTATCTGACGCGCTGTTTGCCTC
This sequence comes from Mesorhizobium sp. M0340, assembly GCF_040321535.1. NCBI lineage: Bacteria > Pseudomonadati > Pseudomonadota > Alphaproteobacteria > Hyphomicrobiales > Phyllobacteriaceae > Mesorhizobium > Mesorhizobium sp. M0340. The sequence continues at coordinate 212,537 of NZ_JAMYRR010000003.1, forward strand.
GCCGACGCCGGAAAAGCCCGGCTTCGCCATCGAGGCGACCGAGCCCGCCGAAGGCGGCCCGGCCGCTCCAGCCGCGGAGGCCAAGCCGATCGCCGAGCTGCTGGCCACCGCCAACGCCGAAGCGGGTGCCGCCATCTTCAAGAAATGCCAGGCCTGCCACTCCGGCGAAAAAGGCGGCCCCAACAAGGTTGGCCCCGATCTGTGGGACATCATCGACCGTCCGGTCGCCGAGCATGAGGGCTTTGCCTATTCGGCCGGCATGAAGGAGTTCTCCAAGGGCGGCAGCGAGAAGTGGACCTACGACAATCTCAACCACTTCATCACCTCGCCGAAGAAGTTCGTGAAGGGCACGGCGATGGGCTTCGCCGGCCTGCCGAAGGATGAGGACCGCGCCAACGTCATCGCCTATCTGCGCACGCTGTCGGACAATCCGAAGCCGCTGCCGGCGCCCGGCGCCTCGGCCGAGAACGCGCCCGCCAAGCCGGCCGAAGGTGCAGCCCCTGCCAAGCCGGCAGAAGGCGCGGCTCCGGCCGCTCCGGCCGCACCCGCAAAATAACAAAACTGTAATGACATAATCCTTGAAAAAGCCGGGTTCAGCCCGGCTTTTTCGTTAGGGAAAATGCATATGCGACGACAAAGCCACTCGGTTGCGGTTTTCAGCGCCGCCAAATGATCTAGATTGGGCCCAGACGCTATGGTGACGGCGCTATATCGCGAAGAGGAGAACGCATGACGGTTGGCCGAGCGCGGACGCTTCTGAAATCAGTGCTGATGCTGGCTGCCTTTGCCGGCGGCCTGCAGGTGGCCTTCGCGGACGAATGGCGCACGACCTCGTCGCTGATCGGCGAATCCAAATATGGCGACAATTTCCAGCATTACGATTACGTCAATCCGGATGCACCGAAGGGCGGCACGGTGAATTCCGTGGTGCTTGGCACGTTCGACAGCTTCAATCCCTACATCGTGCAGGGTTCGCCGGCCGCCGGCTTCGCGCAGTTCGGCGGCGGCCTGCTTTACGACACGCTGATGGAGCAGGCGACCGACGAAGGCAGCACCAGCCATCCGCTGATCGCCGACGCCTACAAATATCCGGCCGACTATTCCTCGGCGACCTACCGGCTCGACCCGCGGGCCAAGTGGCATGACGGCCAGCCGATCACCACCGACGACGTGATCTGGTCGTTTCAGGTGCTGAAGGCCAACAGTCCGCAATACAGCCGCTATTTCGAGAACGTCACCGACGCCGTCGCCATCTCCGACCGCGAGGTCGAGTTCCACTTCAGTCAGAAAGGCAACCGGGAGCTACCGAAGATCATCGGCGACCTCGTCGTGTTGCCCAAGCACTGGTGGGAAGGCACGGACGCCAGCGGCAAGAAACGCGACGTCACCAGGCCGACGCAGGAGCCGCCGCTCGGCTCGGCCGCCTACAAGGTCGCCAGCTTCAAGCCGGGCTCCGAAATCATCTGGCAGCGCGTGCCCGATTACTGGGCGGCCAAGCTGCCCGTGAAAATCGGCCGCGAGAATTTCGACAGGCAGCGTTTCACCTATTTTCTCGACGACAATGCCGCCTGGCAGGCCTTCACCAAGGGCGGGCTGGACGACATCAAGCCGGAGAACAGTTCGAGACGCTGGAACACGGCCTATAATTTCCCGGCTGTCCAGGCCGGCGACGTCATCAAGAAGGAATTCAAGACCGCGTCGCCGGAACCGATGCAGGCCTTCATGCTCAACACCAGGCGCCCAATGTTTCAGGATCGCCTGATGCGCGCCGCGCTGATGTACCCGTTCGACTTCGAGACAATGAACCGGACCCTGTTCTTCGGTTCCAACACCCGCACCAGCAGCTATTTCCAGGGCACGGAACTGGCGTCGAGCGGCCTGCCGCAAGGCAAGGAACTGGAGATCCTGGAGCAGTACCGCGACAAGCTGCCGCCCGAAGTCTTCACCCAGGAATTCAAGCTGCCGGTCTACGACACCCCGCAGGCGGAGCGCAAATACCTGAAGGCCGCGGTCGATCTGTTCGCCAAGGCAGGCTGGGTGATCAAGGGCGGCAAGATGGTCAACGCCAAGACCGGCGAACCGTTCAAATTCGAGATCCTCGGCTGGAACGACACCGATCAGGTCATCGCCAGCCCGTATATCGCCAATCTGCGCAAAATCGGCGTCGACGCCACGCTGCGCCTGATCGACCAGACCCAGTATATCAACCGCGTCACCCATTTCGACTTTGACGTGGTCACCTCGATACTCGGCCAGTCGGACTCTCCCGGCAATGAACAGCGCGATTTCTGGAGCTCCAAGGCCGCCGATTCGCCGGGATCGCGCAATTACGCCGGCATCAAGAATCCGGTCGTCGATGCGCTGGTCGACCGGATCATTTATGCCACCGACCGGGCCGATCTCGTTGCCGCCACCCATGCGCTCGACCGGGTGCTGTTGTGGAATTTCTACGTCGTGCCGCAATATTACCGCGCCGTGGTCTGGCTCGCCTACTGGAACAAGTTCGGTATGCCGGAAAAGCAGCCCGCCTATAGCGGCGTCGACCAGAATTCCTGGTGGATCGACCCGGCCAAGGAAAAGGCGCTGGCGGCCAAATACAAGAGCGGCAATTGATGGCGGCGCTGCCCCGTCGCGACTTCCTCGCCCTGGGCGGTGCCGCCGCGGCCGCAGCGCTGCTGCCCGGCCGGGCTTTCGCGGCCATTCCAACCGGCGTGAAACTGCACGGGTTGTCGGCTTTTGGCGATCTCAAATATCCTCCGGATTTCACGCATTTCGACTATGTCAATCCGGACGCTCCCAAGGGCGGCCGGATGAATTTCGCCCCGCCGAACTCCACCCTCAATCAAAGCTTCCTGACTTTCAACACGCTGAACTCACTGGTGTTGAAGGGGGATTCGCCGCCGCGCACCGAGCTCTGCTTCGATTCGCTGATGGCAAGGGCAGTCGACGAACCGGATGCGGTCTACGGCCTGCTTGCCGAATCCGTTACCTTGTCGCAGGACCGCAATGGCTACCGCTTCAGCCTGCGGCCACAAGCGCGCTTCCATGACGGGTCGCCGCTGACCGCCGACGACATTGCTTTCGCCTTGACCCTCTACAAAGACCGGGGACATCCGAACCTTTCCCAAGCGCTGCGGCATATGACGGAAGCGGTCGCGATCGATCCGCTTACAGTCAACCTCACCTTCAACGGCCAACAGTCCGCGCAGAATATCCTCGCCATCGTCGTGATGCCGATCGTGTCCAAAGCCTTCTACACGGCCAATGATTTCGACGCCTCGACGATGACGCCACCGCTCAGCTCCGGACCATACAGGGTTGGACGGGTGGTGGCCGGGCAGACTGTCGAATATGAACGCGTCGCCGACTATTGGGGCCGCGACCTGGCCGTGAACCGCGGCAGTTATAATTTCGACAGCATCCGTATCGATTTCTACCTTGATCGCCAGGCGGCGTTTGAAGCGTTCAAGAAAGGTGACACGCATTTTCGCGAGGAGTTCACCTCGCGGGTATGGGCGACCGGCTACGACTTTCCAGCACTGAAGGATGGCAGGGTCGTCAAACGCGAATTTCCCGGCGAGAAAACACCATCTATGCAGGCTGTCGCGCTGAACCAGCGCCGTCCGCAGTTCCGCGACATTCGCGTGAGACGGGCAATCGCCTATTGCTTCGACTTCGAATGGACCAGGCGGGTTCTGTTTTTCGACTCCTACGAGCGTTCGCAATCGAACTTCGAGCGATCGGATTACAAGGCCAAGGGCCTGCCCTCACCCAAGGAGTTGGCCCTGCTGGAGCCGTTTCGAGCCGAGTTGCCGCCGGAGACCTTCGGCGAACCGGTGATGCAACCCGTCTCCGACGGTTCCGGGCACGACCGTAAGCTGCTGCGCGAGGCTTCGAGGCTGCTTGCCGAAGGCGGCTGGAAGCGAGCGGGCAATTTCGTCGTCAACGACAAAGGCGAGCGCCTGCGCGTGGAAATGCTTGCCCAGGACGAGGGTCTCGTTCGTATTTTCGCGCCGTGGTCCGAGAATATGAAGGCGATCGGCATCGACGCTTCGATCCGGCAGGTCGACTCGACGCAATTTGAGGCGCGGCAGAGCAATTTCGACTTCGACTTCAACATGCTCGCATGGTCGATCGGAGCGACGCCCACCGCCGACGGTTTGGAGATTCTCTACGCTTCCCGAATGGCGAAAACGCCGGGGATGCGCAACTATCCGGGTACGGAAAGCAAAGCCATCGACGCGCTGATCGAGGCAGCCGGCAAGGCGCAGAGCCGGATCGAACTCGTCACCGCGCTCAACGCGCTCGATCGGGTCTTGCGCGCGCGGCTAGACTGGATTCCAACATATCATCTGGCGAATCACCGAGCAGCCTTCTGGGACATGTTCGGCTTTCCCGCTCAAAAGCCGGATTACGACTTTCCGGTCGAGACGTCATGGTGGTTCGACAAAGACAAGGCGGCAAAGATTGGCAAAGCCTGACATTTTCGCACAAGCGAGGCAGGGAACCTGATGGGCGCCTATATACTGCGCCGCATCCTGTTGATGATCCCGACCCTGTTCGGCATCATGGCGGTATCCTTCGCCGTCATCCAGTTCGCGCCGGGCGGGCCGGTCGAGCAGGTCATCGCCAGGCTGACCAACCAGGGCGGCAGTGATCGCCTCGGCGGCGGCGGGGGTGATGCCGGCGGCGCCAATTTCGATGTCGCCGGCGACGTCGGCTCGAAATACCGCGGCGCGCAAGGGCTCGACCCGGAATTCATCAAGAAGCTGGAGAAGCAGTTCGGTTTCGACAAGCCGCCGCTCGAGCGCTTCGGCATGATGCTGTGGAACTATCTCCGCTTCGATTTCGGCGACAGCTATTTCCGCGACATCTCGGTGCTCGACCTGATCCTGGAAAAGATGCCGGTGTCGATCTCGATCGGGCTGTGGATCACGCTCTTGTCCTATCTGATCTCGATCCCGCTCGGCATCCGCAAGGCAGTCAAGGACGGCTCCACCTTCGACGTCTGGACCAGCGGCGTCGTCATTGTCGGTTACGCCATTCCGGGCTTTCTGTTCGGCATATTGCTGATGGTGCTGTTTGCCGGGGGCTCGTTCTGGGACTGGTTTCCGCTGCGCGGCCTCACCTCCGACAATTGGGACCAGCTGTCGTGGCCGCAGCGGATTGTCGACTATTTCTGGCACATGACCCTGCCGCTGACGGCGCTGGTGCTGTCGGCCTTCGCCACGACGACGTTGCTCACCAAGAATTCCTTCCTCGAGGAAATCCGCAAGCAATATGTGGTCACAGCCCGCGCCAAGGGCCTGTCGGAGCGGCAGGTGCTTTATGGGCACGTCTTCCGCAATGCCATGCTGATCGTCATCGCCGGTTTCCCCGGTGCCTTCATCTCGGCATTCTTCACCGGGTCGCTGCTGATCGAGAACATCTTTTCGCTCGATGGCCTCGGCCTGCTTGGTTTCAACTCGGTGGTGCAGCGCGACTATCCGGTGGTCTTCGCCAATCTCTACATCTTCTCGCTGCTTGGTCTGTTCGTCGGGCTGCTGTCCGACCTGATCTATACCTGGGTCGATCCGCGCATCGACTTCGAGCGGAGAGACGTCTGATGGCGCAGGCGACAGCCGAAACGGCGCCGCCTCGGATCGCGCGGCCCTTTCTGTCGCCGCTCAACCAGCGGCGCCTGCAGAACTTCAAGTCCAACCGGCGCGGCTACTGGTCGTTGTGGATTTTCCTGTTCCTGTTCGTGCTGTCGCTGGTTTCCGAACTGATCGCCAACGACAAGCCGATAATCGCCTCCTACAAGGGCGAGATACTGTTTCCGGTCCTGGTCGCCTATCCCGAGGAGAAGTTCGGCGGCTTCTATGCGGTCACCGACTACCGCGACCCGGTCATCCAGGACGAGATCAATGCCAATGGCTGGATGGTCTGGCCGCCGGTGCGCTACTCCTACCAGACCGTCAACAACGCCATTCCCGAAGCCGCACCGACCAAGCCGTCCTGGCTCTACGACAAGAAGACGCGGTGCAACCAGTATCCGAAAGGGGAAGCGGACCCCAATTGCAACGTCGGCAACTGGAACTGGCTGGGCACCGACGACCAGGCCCGCGACGTGCTGGCGCGCGTCATCTACGGCTTCAGGATCTCGGTGCTGTTCGGCCTGATCCTGACCGCCGGCTCGGCGCTGATCGGCGTGGCGGCCGGCGCCCTGCAGGGCTATTTCGGCGGCTGGACCGACCTTCTGTTCCAGCGCTTCATCGAGATCTGGTCGGCGATCCCGGTGCTGTACCTGCTCTTGATCGTCGCCGCCATCCTGCCGCCCGGCTTCTTCATCCTGCTCGGATTGATGCTGCTGTTCTCCTGGGTGGCGCTGGTCGGCGTGGTGCGGGCCGAGTTCCTGCGCGCCCGCAACTTCGAATATGTCAATGCGGCGCGCGCGCTCGGCGTGCCCAACATCACCATCATGTTCCGGCATCTGCTTCCCAATGCCATGGTGGCGACGCTGACCTTCCTGCCCTTCCTGCTCAGCGGCTCGATCTCGACGCTGACCTCGCTCGACTATCTCGGCTTCGGCCTGCCGCCCGGCTCCGCCTCGCTGGGCGAACTGTTGAAGCAGGCGCAGCGCAACCTCAACGCCCCCTGGCTCGGCATTTCCGGCTTCGTCGTCATCTCGCTGATGCTGTCGCTGCTGGTCTTCGTCGGCGAGGCCACCCGCGACGCCTTCGATCCGCGCAAGACGTTCAGATGACCGCCCCTCTCCTCTCGGTCCAGGATCTCAGCGTCGCCTTCACGCAAGGCGGCAGCCAGTCGATCGCCGTCGACCATATCTCCTTCGACCTCGCCAAGGGCGAGACGGTGGCGCTGGTCGGCGAATCCGGCTCCGGCAAGTCGGTCACCGCGCTGTCGGTGCTGAAGCTGCTGCCCTATCCGACCGCCAGCCACCCGTCGGGAAAGATCCTGTTCCTCGGCGCCGACCTGCTTGCCGCGGACGAGAGAGACTTGCGCCGCGTGCGCGGCAACAAGATCACCATGATCTTCCAGGAGCCGATGACCTCGCTCAACCCGCTGCACACGATCGAGCAGCAGATCGTCGAGGTGCTGAAGCTGCACCAGGGCCTGGGCGATCGCAACGCCAAGGCGCGCACGCTGGAACTTCTGCACGAGGTCGGCATCCGGGAACCGGAAAAACGGCTCGACGCCTATCCGCACCAGCTTTCCGGCGGCCAGCGCCAGCGCGTCATGATCGCCATGGCGCTCGCCAACGAGCCTGAACTGTTGATCGCCGACGAACCGACGACGGCGCTCGACGTCACCGTCCAGGCGCAGATCCTCGAATTGCTGGCCGGCCTGAAAAGCCGCAAGAACATGTCGATGCTGTTCATCACCCACGATCTCGGCATCGTCAGGAAGATCGCCGACCGGGTCTGCGTGATGACCAAGGGCAAGATCGTCGAGACCGGCCCGACCAAGGAGATATTTGCCAATCCGCGGCACGCCTACACGCGGCATCTGCTTGCCGCCGAGCCGAAAGGCAAGCCGCCGGCGGCCAACCAGGCCGCCAAGCCGGTGATGGTCGGCAAGGACGTCAAGGTCTGGTTTCCGATCAAGAAGGGCTTCTTCCGGCGCACCGTCGACAATGTGAAGGCGGTCGACGGCATCGACGTCACCGTGCGAGCCGGCCAGACGCTTGGCGTCGTCGGCGAATCCGGCTCAGGCAAGACGACGCTCGGCCTGGCGCTGGCCAGGATGATCTCGTCGACCGGGACCATCCAGTTCAACGGACGCGGCATCGATCAACTGTCCTTCAGCGAAATGCGGCCGCTGCGGCGCGAGTTGCAGATCGTCTTCCAGGATCCGTTCGGTTCGCTCAGTCCGCGCATGTCGGTCGCCGAGATCATCGAGGAAGGGTTGAAGATCCACGAGCCGAAACTGTCTCCTGATGCGCGCGACGAGCGTGTCGTCGACGTGCTGAAGGAAGTCGGCCTCGATCCGGCGACGCGCAATCGCTATCCGCACGAATTCTCCGGCGGCCAGCGCCAGCGCGTCGCCATCGCGCGCGCCATGGTGCTCAACCCGCGTTTCGTCATGCTGGACGAGCCGACCTCGGCACTCGACATGAGCGTGCAGGCGCAGGTCGTCGACCTCTTGCGCAGCCTGCAGGCCAAGCACGACCTCGCCTACCTCTTCATCAGCCACGATCTGAGGGTCATCCGCGCGCTCGCCAACGAAGTCATCGTCATGCGCAACGGCAGGATCGTCGAGGCCGGTCCTTCCGAACAGATTTTCGGCAACCCGCGGACCGACTATACAAAGGCGTTGATCTCGGCCGCCTTCAAGATCGAAACGGCGCCGGTCGGTATCGTCAGCGAGTAGATTTTCGCCAGAGATCATGCACAAAATCAAAACGCTGCCGCGCCCTTGCGAGTCCGGACGCGAACGCTGTTGGTAAAAGGGAAAAACAATCCGCAATGGAAAAAGGCCGCATCTTGCTTGCCCTCACCGGTATTCATCCGCTGCGCTGGCGCGAACTGCTGTCGGCGGAGCGCGAAGTGGTGCTCGAGCCGAATGGCGCCGGCGATCCCTCGATTACCTATGCGGTGGTGTGGAAACAGCGGCCGAACCTGTTGTCGTCGCTACCCAATCTGCGGGCTATCTTCTCGATCGGCGCCGGCGTCGACCACATTTTCGCCGATCCCACCTTGCCCGACGTACCGGTCGTCAAGGTGGTCGCCGACAACCTTACCCAGTACATGACCGAATACGTCGTCTGGCGGGTGCTCGACCACCATCGCCAGGGCATGCTCTACCGCGCCCAGCAGCAGAAGAAGATCTGGCACGAGCCGCAGCAGCGACCGGCCGGCGACATCTCGGTCGGCATTATGGGGCTCGGCACGCTTGGCCGCGCGGCGGCATCGGTGCTGTTGTCGCTCGGCTTTCCCGTTAATGGCTGGTCGCGCAGCGATCGGCCGATGGAAGGTGTCTCGACTTACGCGGGCGAGGCCGGCCTGATCCCGTTCCTCAACGCCACCGATATCCTGGTGGTGCTGTTGCCGCTGACGCCACAGACGCACGGCATCATCAACCACGGCGTGCTGAAGGAGCTGCGCAAGCGCAACGGCCTCGGCGGCTCGGTGCTGATCAATGCCGGGCGCGGCAGGCTGCAGAAGGACGCCGACATTTTGCGCGCGCTGGACGACGGCACGCTGAAGGAAGCCAGCCTCGACGTGTTCGAGGTCGAGCCGCTGCCGAAGACCAGCCCGCTATGGAGCCACCCGAAAGTGTTCGTGACGCCGCACGCGGCGGCAACTTCCGATCCGGTCCACCTGGCGCCGATCATGCTGCGTCAGATGGACGCCTTCGAGCGCGGCGAAGCGCTGGAAAATGTGGTGGATCGCGACGCGGGGTATTGATTTTTTAGAGCGTCGCTTTCCAGTCTCAGCCCCAGCCGAGCGGCACGTAGTCGATCTCCATAAACGCCTCGACCTCCGGGATCCAGCGGTCGCGGACGAAGGCGACGTGGTCGGGATGGTCGTTGTAGCCGGAGTAAGCCCGCTGATCGGCGAACTCCATCGAGAAGCCGAAGCGGTAGTCGTTCTTGGGGCTGACCTGCCGCAACTGCTCGAAATGCGTGACGCCCTTTATCGCCGTGAGGATCGTCTTGGCGTCGGCGAGGAACCTTTTTTCCTCGAGCGAATGCGGCGGGTGCTTTAGCGTGAACACGACGGTGTGACGGATCATTTTTTGCTCCTGCGATGTCTTCGTATCACGCGCTGTCGGCCCAGGCGCGGATGAGATTATAGGCGATCGCCCCCTTCGGCGGTGTCACCAGGCCACCCGGATGCTCGCGGGCCAGCATCGAGAGCACCTCGTCGCGAAAGAACCAGCGGCAATCTTCCAGCTCGTTGAAGTCGGGGTGGATATCGTCGTTGAGCGGTTCGCCGAAGCAGCCGATCATCAGCGAATAGGGAAACGGCCAGGGCTGGCTGGCGTGGTAGACGACGCGGCCAAGCCGGATGCCGGCTTCCTCGAGGGTTTCGCGGCGCACCGCCGCCTCGATCGTCTCGCCCGGCTCGATGAAACCGGCGAGCGCCGAATACATGCCGGGCCCGAAATGCCGACCGCGGCCGAGCAGGCATTTTTCGCGCGTCGCCGTCAGCATGATCGCCACCGGGTCGGTGCGCGGAAAGTGCTCCGTGCCGCAGGCCGGGCAATGCCGCTTGTAACCGCCCGCCCGCATCTCGGCTTCGGTGCCGCACTTGCTGCAGAAGCGATGGCTGGCATGCCAGGCAAGCAGCGCCGCCCCTTGCGCCAGCGCGCCGGCGGCCGCTTCGTCGATCAGCCCCTGCATATAGACCGAGCGATAGTCGATGGCCTTGATCGTCTCGGGAAGCTGCTCGGGCTCGACTCCGGCCGGCACCGCCAGCACCGGGCCGCTTTCGGAAAAACCGAGCAGCACGCCGTTTTCGAGCGATGCTTCGAGCGGCCGGCATTCGGCCACGCCGAACCAGGGGTCGAATGCGCCTTGCGCAAGCTTCAGATAGAGCCGGCCGCCACGCATCAGCAAAAGCCGCGCCGAAGGATCGGCGAGCGCCTTTTCGACGGAATCGTCGGCGCGGTTTTCGGACTGCCGGTCGATAATGTTGCCGGCGAAGCCGACAAACTGGCTCGGCTCGCGCAAGGGCGCGTCAAACAGGCGAAAGCTCATGCAGACTCGGGAAGGTTCAAGATGGACACGGGGGAGGCTTATAGCGCTGCCTTGATCTTTTCCGCAAACTTGCGGAGGTCGGAGCGCTGATAGGGCTCGCGCAGGCCGTGCCCCCACACTGGGCCGGGCCAGCCGGGATCGCCTTCCGAGCGCGCAATAACGTGTACATGCAACTGGCGCACGATGTTGCCGAGTGCACCGGTATTGATCTTGGTGCAGCCGGTCACCCGCTTCAGCGCCAGCGCCACCATATTGGTCTCGAAGGTCAGCATCGCCTGGTCGAGCGGCGTCATATCGTGGATTTCCTCGATGCCCGGCCGCTGCGGCACCAGCAGCAGCCATGGCCAGCGGCGGTCGTTCATGACGCGCAATTCGCACAGGCCGAGCCACATCAGCTGTTCGCTGTCGGCTTCCAGCTGGGCGTCAAGCGTGAATCCGGCCTTGAGGCCCGGCAGCATCGGCGTTTCCCTCACTTTTGGACGTTTTTTTAACTCTATCGACGCTAGAGCGGCTTCCGAAGGGCCGCAAGGGGCAGCAAGCAACATTGGCCGTCGCGGCGCTGATTGTGCGCGAAGAAGTGAAGCCCGGGCAAATTGCATCAGGTTGGCGCTGCCCCGCCGAGGTCGACGATTTTGATCGCGGCCACATTTTGTTCTTGCTTTGTGCCGGCAGCTATGCTACTAATCCCGCTATGGTGATTATTCGCACCAACGACCCGCCCGCCGAGGCGGGTTTTTGGTTTCAGCTTTCGCCGTCGCTCAGGGCCCCTGTCATCCGCACTTGCATTTCATCGCCGGATTGCCGATATGGAGGCTGGGAGGTTGGTGGTGGACGGTCCACTCGCCAACCGGGTCAGGTCCGGAAGGAAGCAGCCCTAACGAGCCCGGAACGGGTCATTGTTCCAGCCTCCCGCCTCTTCGCCTTTTGCCCCGACATTGACGGCGCCAAGCCGTGCGGGCGAAACTATGCGCAGGAATCGGCCGCCTCCAGTGGCAGCCCTTGGAGCTTGACGGGCGAATGAGCGAAGCCGGAAACGAGGCCGGAAAATTGGACAAGCCTGCCGCCTACCGCGTGCTGGCGCGCAAATACCGACCGTCGAATTTCTCCGAGCTGATCGGCCAGGAGCCGATGGTCCGCACCTTGACCAATGCCTTTGCCACCGGCCGCATCGCCCAGGCCTGGATGCTGACCGGCGTGCGCGGCGTCGGCAAGACGACGACCGCGCGCATACTCGCGCGGGCCCTGAACTACAAAACACCGACGGTCGACCAGCCTTCCGTCGACCTTGCCGTGCTCGGCCAGCATTGCCAGGCGATCATGGAAGGCCGGCATGTCGACGTCATCGAGATGGACGCCGCCTCGCATACCGGCATCGACGACATCAGGGACATCATCGAGCGTGTGCGCTACGCCCCGGTATCGGCGCGCTACAAGGTCTACATCATCGACGAAGTGCACATGCTTTCCAACCAGGCCTTTAACGGCCTGCTGAAGACGCTGGAAGAGCCGCCGCCGCACGTCAAGTTCATCTTCGCCACCACCGAAATCCGCAAGGTGCCGATCACCGTCCTGTCGCGCTGCCAGCGTTTCGACCTCAGGCGCATCGATGCGGCAATGATCAAGGCCGACCTTGCCAGGATAGCCGGTCTGGAGGGCATCGAAGTTGAAGACGATGCGCTGGCGATGATCGCCCGCGCGGCCGAAGGCTCGATGCGCGATGCGCAGTCGATCCTCGACCAGGCGATCGCCCATGGCGGCGGCGCAGTCAGCGCCGAAGCGGTGCGCGCCATGCTCGGCCTTGCCGACCGCGCCCGCATCGTCGACCTGTTCGAGCATGTCATGAAGGGCGACGTCGCCGCCGCGCTTGCCGAATTCCGTGCCCAGTACGATACCGGCGCCGATCCTGCCGCGGTGCTGACCGACCTTGCCGAGTTCAACCATCTGGTCACCCGTCTGCGTTTCGTGCCGGCTGCCATCGACGACGCCTCGCTGTCCGAGGACGAGCGCCGGCGCGGCGCCGATTTCGCCAGCACGCTGTCGGTCAAGGTGCTGTCGCGGACATGGCAGATGCTCTTGAAAGGCATTCCCGAGGTGCAGACCTCCAACCGCCCGGTCAGCGCCGCCGAGATGGTGCTGATCCGGCTGGCGCATGCCGCCGACCTGCCGACGCTGGACGAGGCGCTGAAATCGCTGGAGAACGGCGTTTCGCCGCCGGGCGCCGCGCCGCGCGTGAATGGCGCGCCGGCAAGCCCCGGCCCCGCAAACCATGCGCCTGCAAGCGGTGGTGCCGGTGCCGTGGCGCAGACGCGGATGCCGACGGCCAATGGCGGGGCGCAGACGATGCGCCTGGTCGAGGCCGAGCCCGTGCCGACCAACTTCGTTGCTCCGCCGGAGCCGGTGGTCGAGGCGCCGCCGGTGCCGGTGAAATCGCTGGCCGATATTGTCGCCCTTGCCGACGCCCAGCGCGACATGGCCTTCAAGGTGCTGGTGAAGCGTTGCGTGCGCCTGGTGCGCATCGAGCCCGGCCGTATCGACGTCAGCCTGACCGACGATGCGCCGAAGATGCTGCTCAACGATTTGACCGCCAAGCTGCGCGCCTGGACGGGCCGCAGCTGGCTGGTGTCGCTGTCGAAGGAGGAGGGCGGCCAGACGCTGGCCGAGATGGAATCGACAAAGCGCGAAAACGCCTTCCTCGATGCCAAGAGCGACCCGACGGTCGCCGCCATCCTGGCGCGCTTTCCCGGCGCCAAGATCATCGACGTGCGCATTCCCGACGCGCCGGAAGCCGATGCGGCAGAGGCCGAAGTGCCGGTCGAGCCGCCGGCCGACGACGACGAAACCTGAACAACCAGCACCAACTGCAAAGGACCGTGCGATGAAAGATCTTCTCGGCCTGATGGGCAAGGCAAAGGAAATGCAGGCCAAGTTCCAGGCCATGCAGGATGAGATTGCCACGCTGGAAGCCACCGGACAGGCCGGCGGCGGCCTGGTCAGCGTGACGCTGACCGGCAAATTCGAGATGAAGTCGCTGAAGATCGACCCGGCGCTGTTCAAGGAGGACGAGGTCGAGATTCTCGAGGACCTGCTCCTCGCTGCCCACAACGACGCCAGGACCAAGGTCGAGCAGATCATGCAGGAGAAGACCAAGGCGCTGACCGCGGGACTGCCGATCCCGCCGGGAATGAAGCTGCCGTTCTAAGGTGTGTTGATATTCAGGTGATGCCGGCCTGCAAACGGCGGCTTCCGGTGCTCACGTAAGAAACGTGCGCTCCGCTCCGGTTCCCGGAAGCCGCCATTTTCGGCTCGGCCTGACCTGAATCTCAGTACACCTCGAGCTGTGTTTACAGTTACCGCGTCGACTGAACCAATCTCTCCAGGCTTGGGCAAGCCCTCTTGCGGAGATTGCGGCGCTCCAAGGTCACGGCATGAATCCTTGGAACCATGCCGGCACCTGACCGAAGAGGGCAGCGATCCAACGCTCTTCGCCCGCCAGCTGTGTCTATTGGGCAACGCCCCAAACTTAATAACGCTTTAGCCATCTTTTTGCCTGAAAGTGTCTCATTCTTGCCGCAACCAGGGGCGGGCTGGCAGCAGAATGAGGGGACACCTGTTGATCTCTACCCGATGGAAGGCGCCGTTGCGGCTCGGCGTCGTTATCTCGCCGCTGTTTTTGGCCGCTTGCAGTCAGACCGCCTCGCACGGCATGTCCAGCCTGACCGATGCCATTACGCCGGGTTTCCTGAGCTCGCGCTCCTACAATTCCACGCCGAAGGAGAAGGAATGCCTGGAGCGGGCGATGTTCTTCGAGTCCAACCGGTCGAGCCGTGACGGCATGATTGCGGTCGGCACCGTGGTGATGAACCGGCTGCGGTCCGGCAAGCACGGCAGCACCATCTGCGAAGTGGTTGGCGAGCGCGGCCAGTTCGCGCCGGGCGTCATGACACGGCCGATGAATTCGAAGGCGATGCCCGACGTCGAGGAGGCCGCCGAGGCGGTGCTCAAGGGCGAGCGCAAAGCCAAGCTGAAGAACACCATGCATTTCCACACCGCCGGGCTGCGCTTCCCCTACAAGAACATGCACTACACCATGGTCGCCGGCGGCAATGCCTTTTATGAAAAGCGCGGCCGCAACTGGCAGCCGCTGCCGGACGAACCGGTGGTCGCCATAGCCCAGGCCAAGCCGCAAGCGCCTGCCGCTCAGGCCATACTTGTCGCTTCGGCGGAGCCGGCTCGCGAGGTCAAGCCGACATTCGCCAAGGCAACCTATGTTACCGCCGCCGCATCGCAGCCAGCAAGGCAGACAAGGGTGACTGCAGGAATGGCGACCGCGGCGAGGGCGGCACCGGAGAAGCCAATCCTTGTGGCGCTGCAAGAGCCAATGCAGGAACCGGACGCGGCCCGTTTCGGTGGAACCGTGAACCCCCGGCCGGTCACAACATTCCAGGCGGCGCCGGCAGAGCCGACAATGTCGTTCGAGGCGACGCCCGAGAACACCGACGCCATCGGCGCGATGATCGCCGGCCAGACCCGGCCGCTGGAGGAAAACTGAGGCGGCCGGCGTCGGCGCGTTGTACGGGGAGAAATGCCCGGCACGCAATGAGGGGCGGCGCAACGCCGGGCGATTGCCTCTTTGCAGGCTGAACAGCGCGCCTCAGCGCTGTTCCAAAACCCGTTGAAAAATCCTAAACCGGAGCGATGTCGAAGCGAATCGCCGGTCCCGAGATCGAACGCCTGATCCAGCTGCTGGCCAAGGTGCCGGGGCTTGGCCCGCGTTCGGCGCGCCGCGCCGCGCTCCACCTCATCAAGAAGAAGGAGCAGCTGCTGGCGCCGCTTGCCGCTGCCATGGGCGAGGCCGTCGACAAGGTGCGCATCTGCTCGACCTGCGGCAATGTCGACACCTCCGATCCATGCATGATCTGCACCGACCCGCGCCGCGACCCCACCACGCTCATCGTTGTCGAGGACGTGGCCGACCTTTGGGCGCTGGAGCGGGCGACCGCCATGAACGTGCGTTATCATGTGCTCGGCGGTACGCTGTCGCCGCTCGACGGCATTGGTCCCGATGAGCTCAACATCCGATCGCTGGTCGATCGCGTCGCCGGCGGCGAGGTCAAGGAAGTGATCCTCGCCGTCAACGCTACGGTCGAGGGCCAGACTACCGCGCACTACCTCACCGACCAGCTTTCCGGCTTCGACGTCAAGGTGACGCGCCTGGCGCACGGTGTTCCGGTCGGCGGCGAACTCGACTATCTCGACGAAGGCACGCTCGCCGCCGCACTGCGCTCGCGGACGGTGTTTTGAGGCGAGTTGCGGGGAGGATGATGGTTGCTAAGCATTCTTTAAGGCTGGCACTCCGTCCCACCCCCCTCTGCAGGACAGAGGGGGGTGGGAAGGATCGCTGTTTTCGCAAAATAGCCGTCGCGTTTCTTCTTGCAGTCCTCTTTGCCCTCATCCTCGCCACCCCCGCCCCCGCGGCAAAGATCGACGACCAGTTCCGCGCCTGGCTTGGCAACGACCTCTGGCCCGAAGCCAGCGCCAAAGGCATTTCCAGGAAAACCTTCGATGCCGCCTTCGACGGCGTCAAGCCGAACCTCAAGCTGCCCGACCTGGTAAAGCCGGGCGAGAGGGCGACGACGCCGCGGAAGCAGCATCAGGCCGAGTTCGGTTCGCCAGGCGCCTATTTCGCCGAAAAGATCGTCCGTGCGGTGACCGCCGGCGGCCGCACCCGCGAGGCGGCCAACGCTAGGACCCTTGCAGCGATCGAGAAACGCTACGGCGTGCCTGGCGAAGTGCTGCTGGCGATCTGGGGTCGCGAGAGCGGCTTCGGCGCAGCGAAGCTGCCTTATGACGCCTTCGAGGTGCTGGGCACCAAGGCGTTCATGTCGACCAAGAAGGAATTCTTCCGCACCGAGCTCTTGGCGGCGCTGGAGATCGTCGAGCGCGGGCTTGCCCCGGTCGGTGCGATGAAATCGTCCTGGGCCGGCGCGCTCGGCCAGCCGCAGTTCATGCCGACGTCGTTCCTCAAGCATGCCGTCGATTTTGACGGCGACGGCCGCACCGACATCTGGAATTCGACGCCCGACATACTGGCATCGATCGCCAATTATCTCGTACATTATGGCTGGGTCAGGGGCCGCGGCTGGGGCTTCGAGGTGATAGTGCCGGAAAGCGTCTCGTGCTCGCTCGAAGGTCCGGACCAGGGCAGGAAGATTTCCCAATGGGCTGATATGGGCATCAGGCGTGTGTCGGGTAAACCGTTCCCGGCGAGCGAACTGACAGCCGAGGGCTTTCTTTTGATGCCGGCCGGGCGTAGCGGCCCGGCCTTCATCGTGACCCCCAATTTCTACGTGCTGAAGCAGTATAACACCAGCGATCTCTATGCCCTGTTCATCGGCCATGGCGCCGATCGCATCGCCCATGGCGACAGCAATTTCTCGGGCAATTGGGGCGCGGTCGGCGGGCTCTACCGCTCCGACATCGCCGCCCTGCAGCGGGCGCTGGAAGCCAAGGGCTACGATGTCGGCAGCGCCGACGGCCTGCCTGGCTTCAAGACGCGCCGCTCGATCGGCAAATGGCAGGCCAGCAACGGCCGTTCCGCTACCTGCTTTCCCGACCCCGACCTGGTTACCGCGCTGAAATAGCCGGATTTTCGCACCGCCGGTCTGGCCCAATCGACCGTTCTGCAAATGCTCGTTGCCGCGCTCGAAACCGCCGGATATGGTGAGCTGGAACCGCACAAAAATTGCCAATACGACGGTCCGGGGATCACCGTTCGACGCGGCAAGAAATGCCACAACCCTGAGCCGGGAACTCAGGTCAACAAAAACAGGGAACAGTTGAAATGATGATGGAAAAGTTTGCTCTACGCACCCGCTTCTTGCTCGCGGGCGCCGCCATGTCCGCGCTGCTTCTGGCCGGTGCGCCTGCCTTCGCGGTCACGCCCGCCGACACACTGGTCGAGGGTTTCGCCATCGACGACATCATCTCCATGGATCCAGGCGAGGCATTCGAACTGTCTACCGCTGAAGTCACCGGCAACACCTACGATCTCCTGGTGCGCCTCGACCTCAGCGACACCTCGAAGGTCAAAGGCGATCTCGCCGAAAGCTGGAGCGTCTCCGACGACGGCCTGACCTACACGTTCAAGCTCAAGCCCGGCCTCAAATTCGCCTCCGGCAATCCGATCACAGCGGCGGACGTCGCCTATTCGTTCGAGCGCGCCATCAAGCTCGACAAGAGCCCGGCCTTCATCATCGGCCAGTTCGGCATCGACGGCGGCAACGTCACCGAGAAGGCCAAGGCTGTTGATGATACGACGTTCCAGTTCACCGTCGACAAGGCCTATGCGCCGAGCTTCGTGCTGAACTGCCTGTCGGCGACGGTCGCCTCGGTCGTCGACGCCAAGCTGGTCAAGGAGCATGTCGCGGCGGTCACGCCGAGCGCCGACTACAAATGGGACAATGATTTCGGCAATGCCTGGCTGAAGACCGGCTATGCCGGCTCCGGTGCCTTCAAGCTGCGCGAATGGCGCGCCAACGAAGTTGTCGTCCTTGAGCGCAACGACAATTACTACGGCGAGAAGGCCAAGCTTGCCCGCGTCATCTATCGCAACATGAAGGAAAGCTCGGGCCAGCGCCTGGCGCTGGAAACCGGTGATATCGACGTCGCCCGCAATCTCGAGCCAAACGATCTCGACGCCATCGCCAAGAACGCCGATCTCACCACCACCAGCGCGCCGAAAGGCACGGTTTTTTACATCAGCCTCAACCAGAAGAACCCGAACCTCGCCAAGCCCGAGGTCCGCCAGGCTTTCAAATATCTGGTCGACTACGACGCGTTGAGCTCAACCATCCTCAAGGGCATCGGCGAGATCCACCAGACCTTCCTGCCCAAGGGCGACCTTGGTGCTCTCGACGAAAACCCGTTCAAGCTCGATGTCGCCAAGGCCAAGGACCTGCTTGCCAAGGCGGGTCTCGCCGACGGCTTCAACGTCACCATGGACGTGCGCACCGGCCAACCGACCACCGGCATGGCGGAATCGATCCAGCAGACGCTGGGACAGGCCGGCATCAAGCTGGAGATCATCCCCGGCGACGGCAAGCAGACGCTGACCAAATACCGCGCCCGCAACCACGACATCTATATCGGCCAATGGGGCCAGGACTATTTCGATCCGAACTCCAATGCCCAGACCTTTGCCAGCAACCCGGACAATTCGGATGAAGCCAAGACCAAGACCCTGGCCTGGCGCAACGCTTGGGACATTCCGGACTTGACCAAGCAGACGGAAGCGGCCCTGCTCGAGAAGGATTCGGCCAAGCGCGCCGCAATGTACGAGGATCTTCAGAGGAAGATCCTCGATACCAGTCCTTTCGTCATCATCCACCAGCAGCTGGAAGTGGCTGGCCTGCGCAAGAACCTCAAGGGCTTTGCGCTCGGCCCGAGCTTCGACACCAACTTCGTCGGCCCTGTTTCGAAGGAGTGATGTCGGCGGACGCGCCGCATGAGCTTGGCTGAAAGGGAAACAACGGCGGGGCGCGGCAGCGCTCGCGCCGTTGCCGTTGCCTCATCGATCGCCCGGTTCCTGGTCATCGCGATAACGACTTATCTCGGTCTGCTCGCGGTGACCTTCTTCATCGGCCGGGTGATCCCGATCGACCCGGTGCTGGCGGTGCTCGGCGACCGGGCGCCGACCAATGTCGTCGAACGAACGCGCCGCGAGATGGGTCTCGACCTGCCGCTGGTCGAGCAGTTCTACATCTATGTCAAACATGCCTTGAATGGTGATTTCGGCACCTCGGTGCTGACCACCAATCCGGTGATGACGGACATCCGCCGCGCCTTCCCGGCGACGCTCGAACTGGCAACACTGGGGACGCTGATCGGTTCGGTGATCGGCGTGCCGCTTGGTGTGCTGGCGGCCGTGCGGCGCGGCAGCATCATCGACCAGATCGTGCGCATCATCGGTCTTGTCGGCTATTCCGTGCCGATCTTCTGGCTGGGGCTGCTGGCGCTGGTGTTGTTCTACGCCAAGCTGCAATGGGTCGCCTTTCCCGGCCGCCTCGATATCGTCTACGAATACACCTTCACGCCGATTACCGGCTTTTACCTGCTGGATGCACTCTGGCAGCGGCAGTGGGACGTATTTGCCGATGCCTTCCGCCACATCATCCTGCCTGCCTCGCTGCTCGGCTATTTCTCGCTCGCCTACATCAGCCGCATGACGCGTTCCTTCATGCTGAACGAACTCACCCAGGAATACATCGTGGCGGCGCGCGCCAAGGGCCTGTCGGAAACGCGCATCATCTGGGGTCACGCGCTGCGCAACGCCGCGGTGCCGATGGTTACGGTGATCGCTCTGTCCTATGCCGGGCTGCTCGAAGGCTCGGTGCTGACCGAGACGGTGTTTTCGTGGCCGGGCATCGGCCTCTACATCACCAACTCGCTGCAGAACGCCGACATGAATGCCGTGCTTGGCGGCACGATCATCATCGGCTCGGTCTTCATCGGCATCAATCTTTTGTCCGACCTGCTCTACCGGCTGCTCGACCCAAGGACCAAGGCAGGATGAGCACGGAAGCGATTCAAACCCGCCGCGACTGGCTGCTCAGCGAGCGCCCGGCGTCGCGCGTGCAGGCAAGGCTCGGCCGCGCCTATGTGGCCTGGCGGCGCTTTTCGGCCAACCGGCTGGCCTTTGTCGGCCTGCTCATCATCATCGCCCTGCTGGTGGTCGCGGCCTTCGCCGATGTGCTGGCGCCCTATTCGCCGACATTCGGCGACCTCAAGGGCTCGCGGCTGCTGGCGCCAAGTGCCGCGCACTGGTTCGGCACCGACGATCTCGGCCGCGATATCTATTCGCGCATCATCTTCGGTTCGCGTTGGACGCTCTATGTCGTCATTCTGGTCGCCATCATCGCCGCGCCCATCGGCTTGCTGGTCGGCACCGTTGCCGGCTATGCCGGCGGCTGGACCGATGCGATCCTGATGCGCATCACCGACATCTTTCTCGCCTTTCCGAAGCTGATCCTGGCGCTGGCCTTTGTCGCCGCGCTCGGCCCTGGCATCGAAAATGCCGTGCTTGCCATCGCCATCACCTCGTGGCCGCCCTATGCCCGCATTGCCCGCGCCGAAACGCTGACGGTGCGCAATTCCGATTACATCAAGGCGGTGCAATTGATGGGCGCTTCGCCGTTCCGCATCGTGCTTCGCCACATCATGCCGCTCTGCATCTCCTCGCTGATCATCAGGGTGACGCTCGACATGGCCGGCATCATCCTGACCGCCGCCGGCCTCGGCTTCCTCGGCCTCGGCGCGCAGCCGCCGCTGCCGGAATGGGGCGCGATGATCGCGTCGGGCCGCCGCTTCGTGCTCGACCAGTGGTGGGTGGCGGGCGCGCCGGGCTTTGCCATCCTCATCGTCAGCCTCGGCTTCAACCTGCTCGGCGACGGCCTGCGCGACGCGCTCGATCCGCGAAGCGGTGACCAATGAGCACGCTTCTCGAAGTCGACGAGCTGCGCGTCACCTTCCCGACGCGCACCGGCCTGATCGAGGCAGTGCGCGGCGTTTCCTTCTCGCTCGGCCGCGAACGGCTCGGCATCGTCGGCGAGAGCGGTTCGGGCAAGTCGCAGACCGGCCGCGCCATTATGGGCGTCACCCCGCCGCAGGCCGAGGTGACCGCAAAGACGCTTGCTTTCGACGGCATCGACCTGCTGGCCGCCTCGCCGCGCGAGCGCCGCGCACTGCGCGGCAAGCGTATCGCCATGATCCTGCAGGATCCGAAATATTCGCTCGACCCGGTGATGAGCATCGGCCGCCAGATCGTCGAGACACTGCGCACGCATGAGAAAGTCTCCAAGGCCGAAGCCCGCGACCGCGCGCTTGCCATGCTGGAGGCTGTGCAGATCCGCGATCCGGCCCGTGTCTTCGACCTGCATCCGCACGAGGTTTCCGGCGGCATGGGCCAGCGCGCCATGATCGCCATGATGCTGATCGCCGGGCCGGAGATGATGATCGCCGATGAGCCGACCTCGGCACTCGACGTCACTGTGCAGCTCGACGTGCTCGGCATCCTCGACCGGCTGGTCAGCGAGCGCGGCATGGGGCTGATCTTCATCTCGCACGACCTGCGCTTGGTCTCATCTTTCTGCGATCGTGTCATCGTCATGTATGCCGGCAAGGTGGTCGAACAGCTCAAAGCCTCGGAGCTCGGCCGTGCCCAGCATCCCTATACGCGCGGCCTGCTCAACTGCATGCCCAAGATCGGCGCCGACCGTCACCCGCTGCCGGTGCTCGACCGCAAGCCGGAGTGGGCGGCATGACGGCAGCCCTTTCCGTCGACCGGCTGGAGGTGGTCTTCGACCGTTTTCGCGCGCTGAAGGGCGTCAGCCTTGAAGTCGAGTCCGGTGAATCCTTCGGCCTGGTCGGCGAGTCCGGCTCCGGCAAGTCGACGTTACTCAGGGCAATCGCCGGCTTGGCGCCGGCCGCTTCGGGCACCATCGCCGTCAACGGCAAACAGCTCGGCGCGCGCCGCGACAAGGCGTTCTACCGCGAGGTGCAGATGGTCTTCCAGGACCCGTACGGCTCGCTGCACCCGCGCCAGACCGTCGACCGCTTGCTGCAGGAGCCGCTCGCCATTCACGGCTTTGCTGACGGCGAAAAGCGCATCCAGCGGGCGTTGGACGAGGTCGGCCTGGGCACCGGCTTCCGTTTTCGCTATTCGCATCAATTGTCCGGCGGCCAGCGCCAGCGCGTGGCAATCGCCCGTGCCCTGATCCTCGAACCGTCGATCCTGCTGCTCGATGAGCCGACCTCGGCGCTCGACGCTTCGGTGCAGGCGGAGGTGCTGAACCTGCTGGAGGAGATCCGGCGGCGGCGCAAGCTGACCTTCCTGATGGTCAGCCACGACCTCGCCATCATCACCCATATGTGCGAGCGGCTGATGGTGATGCAGAACGGCGAGGCGGTCGAGCACCTCAGCGCCGGCGACCTCGTCGAGCGCCGCGTCACCAAGGACTACACGCGCAATCTGCTGAGGGCGAGCGAGGGGTTTGTCAGGACGGCATGAGCGACGGGCGTTCGGTTGCCGACACCGGCATCGACAGGCCCAATCGCCGGGCGACGGTCCCAACTTGAGGAAAACCTGAAATAAGCCCAAAAGAGTCTCAACAGCCATCAAACGAGAGCGGGCGCCGGTCCGGTAAGGGATACGATGACAAATTCAGCCATTTCCGAACGCAAGAACCAGTCGATTTCGCGCGGCGTCGGCATGACCACTCAGATCTACGCCGATCGCGCCGAAAACTCGGAAATCTGGGACGTCGAAGGCCGCCGCTATATCGATTTTTCGTCCGGTATCGCTGTCGTCAACACTGGCCACCGTCACCCCAGGGTGATCGAAGCGGTCAAGGCGCAGCTCGACCGCTTCACCCATACCTGCTACCAAGTCGTGCCCTACGAGAGCTATATCCGGCTGGCCGAGCGGCTGAACGGCATGCTGCCCGGCAAGTTCGACAAGAAGACGATTTTTGTCACCACCGGCGCCGAGGCGGTCGAGAACGCTATCAAGATTGCCCGTAACGCCACCGGCCGCCCGGCGGTTATCGCTTTTTCCGGCGGCTTTCACGGCCGCACCTTCATGGGCATGGCACTGACCGGCAAGGTCGTGCCCTACAAGGTCGGCTTCGGCGCCATGCCGGCGGATGTCTTCCATGCGCCGTTCCCGGTTGCGCTGCACGGCGTCTCGGTCGCCGATTCGATTGCGGCGCTCGACCGGCTGTTCAAGGCCGATGTCGATCCGGCCCGCGTCGCCGCCATCATCGTCGAGCCGGTGCAGGGCGAGGGCGGCTTCTACGAGGCGCCGCGCGACTTCATGACCGCATTGCGCAAGATCTGCGACCAGCATGGCATGCTGCTGGTCGCCGACGAGGTGCAGACCGGCTTTGCCCGCACCGGCAAGATGTTCGCCATGGACCACCACGAGGTGCCGGCCGACATCACCACCATGGCCAAGAGCCTGGCCGGCGGCTTTCCGCTGGCGGCGGTCACCGGACGTGCCGAGATCATGGATGCGCCGAACCCCGGCGGGCTCGGCGGTACCTATGGCGGCAGCCCGATCGGCGTCGCCGCGGCGCATGCCGTGCTTGACGTCATCGACGAGGAGAAGCTCTGCGACCGCGCCAACACGCTGGGCAACCGTCTGAAGCAGCGCCTGCAATCGATCCGTGACGAAGCGCCGGAGATCGTCGATATCAGGGGCCCCGGCTTTATGAACGCGGTCGAGTTCAACGATGTGACGAAGGGCCTGCCGTCGCCGGAACTCGCCAATGCGGTACGGCTGAAGGCGCTCGACAAGGGTCTGATCCTGCTGACCTGCGGCGTCTACGGCAACGTCATCCGCTTCCTCGCGCCGATCACCATCCAGGACGGCGTCATGAACGAGGCGCTCGACATCCTGGAAAGTTCGATCCGCGACGCCCGCGCTGCCTGAGCGGCGAGGATATCGCCTGGGATTCAACTGCGGCGAAGGCCGAGATAGGCGGCAAGCCGCCGTTCAACGCCCTATGCGAGCACGAAATTCGGCAGTCGAATTGGTGCGTGGAAACGTTTCGGAAGGCAACTGTACACCGAGAAAGGCACAAAGCGGCTCCCACCCTTGGGAGGCCTGATAAGTAAGAAGGCGTTCAGGTGGCAGCGTTGATTTCACGGAAGCGTTATGTGCTTCATAGACAGCGATTGCGTGATCACGGTTATCAAATCGACCGCCAAAGACAGTGTTTCCAATCACCGCCACACCAAAGGACTGTGGATCATTGGTAGCAGCATCCATCGTGAGCCCTATTGTTTGCGCCATGCTGTCATACCAGGCTTCGGGGCCACGAACTGTCAGGATAACCTTCGCATCAGGGTAGTGGTCACTCACTTCGCGCCAAAAATGCGCCGTTGGCCAATCGACCGCGGAAAGATAGCCGGCATATGCCGCATCCCAGGTCGGGAGTTGTCCCTGGCCGGCGGCGCGCCACAGCGCCTTCTGCTCGGGATTGGCGTGGACATCTGCCATGTGATGACACGGCCCGTACCCAAGATGCTCCAACGCGAGCTTCAGCGAATATGTGCCAGTGCGACCCATGCCTGCGCCAATGACATATAGAGCCATGAGCACCCCCCGACGATTTCAATTGGTCAAAATACCGCCGTTTCCTCTACTTCGCTATATGTTTTGAAGGTCAGTCCCCGGTCGAACTAGACTAGGTCATCAGGGTGATTGGGTTTGATCTTATCCCGCAGCGCGGACAGGCTCTTCTTCCTAGAAGGCGGCGAGCGCCGCCTTCAGCCCGTCGGGCCCGGTCGCGACAATCTGCGGCGACGGCGAAAAGCCGGCGCCGAGCATCTTGCGGCCAAGCATGTGGTCGCTGGGCCGGTTGACCGATTCGATGCCGAGCAGCCGGCTTCCGGCATAGTGGTAGATGGAGAATTTGTTCTCGGCCACGTCGCCCAGCACGAGATGGCTGTCGCCGCCCGCAATCAGGCCGACCATCTGCAGCTTCATGTCGCCGATATCGGACCAGAACCACGGCACCGCCGAGTAATTGTCGGTGTGGCCGGCGATGGTGCGTGCGGCGAGCCGCGCCTGGTCGGTGGCGTTCTGCACCGATTCCAGCCGCACGTCGCCGCCTGTGAGCCAGTGCCGGTAGGACGCCGCGTCGCCGATGGCGAGGATTTCCGGCACCGACGTGCGCATCTGCTGGTCGACGCGGATGCCGTTGGCGATGGCAATGCCGGCGGCTTCGGCCAATTCGACATTCGGCACGACGCCAATGCCGATGACGACCATCTGCGCCGGCAATCTTTCGCCAGATGAGGTGATTGCAGCCGAAACACGGCCGTTCTCGCCCTCCAGCCGTTCGATGGTGGTGCCGGTAAGAATGCGCACACCGGTCGCCTCCAGCCGCTGGCGCACATGGCCGGCGATGACCGGCGCCACGGCGCGCCCGAGCAGCCGGTCAACCGCCTCGACCACCGTGACCTTGCGGCCGGCGGCGGTGAGCGTTGCGGCAATCTCAAGGCCGATGAAGCCGCCGCCGAGGATGACGACCTCCTCGCTTTGCGCGCTCAATTCGCGGATCAGGCGGGCATCACTGAGCGAGCGCAGCGACACAACGCCAGAAAGCTCCGAACCCGGCAGCGGCAGCAGGCGCGGACGCGCGCCGGTGGCGAGGATCAGCCGGTCGAACGGCAGCACGCCGCCTGATATCTCCAGCCGGCGGCCGGCGACGTCGATCCGCTCGACCCGGAGGCCTGGCCGGTAGTCGATGGCGCTGCCGGTATAAAAAGCCTCGCCGCGCAACGGCTGCGGCTTTGCTTGCTGATCCTTGATGAAGGTCTTCGACAGCGGCGGCTTGTGGTAGGGCAATTCGTTTTCGTCGCCGATCAGGATTACCGGCCCGTCATAGCCTTCTTCGCGCAGACTGGCGGCCGCTTGCACGCCCGCATGACCCGCACCGACGATGACGACCCCGATCTTCATAACAGCCCGATTCCTCACCCAAATCTAGGACGTCCCGCCAGGTGGCGATTGTCTGGTCCCGCCGCAAGAGCGCCGATCCGGGTCGCACCCGGAACGGCCGCCTCTCAACCGCGTCATGCGCCGGCATTCCTATACATCGGTGTTAAAGTTGACAGTTCTAGTTTAGAATAATTCTAAACTGTTGTTTCAATTGAATTTTTTCTACGCCACCAGTTGACATCCGGTGTCTTCGCCGTTTTATGGAAGCTCGCGCGTCAGCGCATCCCTTTGATGTCTGGGCCTTGAACCCTTTCGATTGGAGGCATTTCGGTGTCTTTCTTCCGCGAACCGCGCGATGGCGTGACCCTTCTTTGCCCGCTGGCAGCTGCCGCCGCGGCGCCGGCATTTCATTGATTCCCGAGGAGAGACAGTCATGAGAACGATGATCACGGCACGGTATGGCGGCAGGCTTGCGGCGATCGGCGCCACCGCGATGCTCACGGCGGCTGTGTTCGTGCTGCCGGCCAAGGCACAAACCGATGTCAAGGCGGTCGTCAAGACTTATTCCGACATCGCGCTCGCCAAATACGAGGATTCGCTGATCACGGCCGAGGCGCTCGACAAGGCTGTCGATGCGCTGCTCGCCAAGCCATCGGCCGAGACGCTGAACGCCGCCCGCGAGGCCTGGAAGGCATCGCGCGTTCCCTATCAGCAGACCGAGGTCTATCGCTTCGGCAATGCCATCGTCGACGACTGGGAAGGCAAAGTGAACTCCTGGCCGCTCGACGAGGGCTTGATCGACTATGTCGCCAAGAGCTACGGCACCGAGTCGGATGCCAACGCTTTATACACCGCCAATGTGATCGCCAATAAGTCGATCGAGATCAACGGCAAGAAGGTCGACGCCACCAATCTGACGCCGGAGTTCCTCTCCGGCACCCTGCAGGAGGCCGGCGGTATCGAGGCTAATGTGGCGACCGGCTATCACGCCATCGAATTCCTGCTTTGGGGTCAGGACCTGCACGGAACCGGTCCGGGCGCCGGCGAGCGGCCCTACACCGATTACGACCTCGCCAATTGCACCGGCGGCAATTGCGACCGTCGGGCGCGGTACCTGAAATCGGCGAGCGACCTTCTGGTTTCCGATCTAAAGGATATGGTCGACGACTGGAAGGCAGGCGGCGCTGCCCGCAAGAACCTTGTCGATGGCGAGCCGAACGCCGCCATTTCGACCATCTTCACCGGCATGGGCTCGCTGTCCTATGGCGAACTCGCCGGCGAGCGGATGAAACTTGGCCTTTTGCTGCACGATCCGGAAGAGGAGCACGATTGCTTCTCCGACAACACCTACAACTCCCATCTCTACGATGCGATCGGCATCCGTGCCGCCTATCACGGCAGCTACACGCGGCTTGACGGCACTGTCGTCGAGGGGCCGTCGGTGGCCGACATGGTCAAGGCGGCCGATCCGGCGATCGACAAGGAATTGTCGGCTAAACTGGATGTCACCATCGCCAAGATGGAGGCCATCAAGGCGCGGGCGCTTGCCGGCGAAGCCTATGACCAGCAGATCGCCGAGGGTAACGCTGACGGCAACGCCACCGTGCAGGCGGCGATCGACGCGCTGGTCGATCAGACCAAGTCGATCGAACGCGCCGTCGGCACCCTGAAGCTCAATGCCATCGCCTTCGAGGGCTCGGACAGCCTCGATTCACCGGACAAGGTGTTCCAGTAAACGTCGAAATCAACAGCCACGCGGCGCAATGAGCGCCGTTAGCCAGAGCGACAAATGCTGATTTGCCATTGCAACATCATCACCGAAAAGGAGATAGAGCAGACGATCGTCGGACTGCTGGATGAGGACCCCTGGCAGCTGATCGTGCCGGCGAAGGTCTATCATGCCATGCACAAGCGCGGTCGCTGTTGCGGCTGCTTCCCAAATGTGGTCGAAACGATCATTCGGGTCACCGAAAATTATCACACCCGCTCGGCGGCGAGCGGCGTCGACATCGTTTCACACCTGGATCGCGTCAGAGGCCTGCGCGTCCAATACGGGAGCAGAACCCATGAAAGGCGAACAGCAGATCATAGAGCGGCTTAACGAGGCTCTGTTTCTGGAACTTGGAGCGGTCAATCAATATTGGGTGCATTTCCGGCTGCTGGAGGACTGGGGATACGCCAAGCTGGCCAAGAAGGAACGCGCTGAATCGATCGAAGAAATGCACCATGCAGACCGGCTCGTGGCGCGCATCATCTTCCTCGAGGGCCATCCGAACCTGCAGTCCGTGGCGCCGCTGCGTATCGGGCAGAATGTCAAGGAAGTGCTCGAATCCGATCTTGCCGGCGAATATGACGCACGCACCGCCTACAAGCGTTCGCGCGAGGTTTGCAACGAAGCAGGCGACTACGTGACGATGAAGCTGTTCGAGGAATTGCTGGCTGACGAGGAAGGTCACATCGACTTCCTCGAGACGCAACTCGACCTGCTCGCCTCCATCGGCGAGGAAAAGTACGGCCAACTCAACGCGGCGTCGGCCGACGAGGCGGAATAAGGACATGCCGGAATGCGGCGCCCTCTAGATTGCTTGCGCCGCTTGCCGGCCGAAGGTTGCGGCCTGCCGGCTCAGAAGAAGCCGCGATACGGTATCCTTCGCGGCCCTCTTCTTGCCGTGGTGGCGACGCTCACAGCCTCGGCGCTGGCCGGAGCGCCGCAACCGGCGGGGCTTGCCACCAGCCGCACCGATCTGACGCCGAAGGATCTGGCGCGCGTCATCGCCATCACCAGGCCGACCGGCGATTTCTCCAAGCCCGAGCAATTCGAGCTGATGCAGGGCGGCGCCGGCACCTCGAAGAAGGACGTCAACAAGGACGCCTTTTCGCAATCCTCTGCCAACATCAGCTTCGAGGAAGAGGGTACCTTCAAGCTCGGCAACGCCATTTTCCGCAAGAACTGGGTGTCGTCGCCATCCTCGACGCAGGCCTCGGACGGGCTCGGTCCGCTGTTCAACGAGCGCGCCTGCCAGAACTGTCATCTGAAGGACGGCCGCGGCCATCCACCCGAAGGCGACAGCGGCACCACCTCGATGTTCCTGCGCCTGGCAAGGGAAGCCAGTACAGATGAGGAGAAAGCCGCGCTCGCCGATCACAAGGTGCTCAACTTTCCCGACCCGGTCTATGGCACACAACTTCAGGAGCTAGCCGTTCCCGGCCTGCAGGGCGAAGGCAGGATGCATGTCGATTATCAGGAGCAAAAAGTAAAACTGGCGGACGGCAGCGTCGTGTCGCTGCGCAAGCCGAGCTATTCGGTCGAGGGTCTCGCCTACGGGCGGCTCGATCCGCACACCACGCTGTCGCCGCGCATGACACCGCCGATGATCGGCCTTGGCCTGGTGGAGCAGATCGCTCCTGCCGACATCCTTGCGCATGCCGATGCGACCGACCGCGATGGTGACGGGATTTCCGGCAGGCCCAACATAATACGCGACAGCAGCAGCGGTGAACTGACGCTCGGCCGTTTCGGCTGGAAGGCGCAGGCGGCTTCGATCCGTCAGCAATCGGCAGACGCTTTTGCCGGCGATATCGGCATTTCGACGCCTGAGGTGCCGAGGCACTGGGGCGATTGCAGCGCCGCAGAAAAGACCTGCCTTGCCCTACCCAACGGTGTTCAGGAGCGCCTCGGTCCGGTCGAAGCGCCGCCGCCGGTCGTGGACCTCGTGACCTTCTATTCGCAAAACCTTGCCGTGCCGGCTCGGCGCGATCTCGATAGACCAGACGTGCTCGCCGGCAAAAAACTGTTCTACGAGATGGGCTGCATCTCCTGCCATACGCCGAAATTCGTCACCCGTCGCGGCACCCCGAACAAGGCGCAGGCCTTCCAGCTGATCTGGCCTTATTCCGATTTCCTGCTGCATGACATGGGACCCGGCCTTGCCGACGGACAGGCGGTGGGCGAGGCCACGGGAAGCGAATGGCGCACGCCGCCGCTGTGGGGCATCGGGCTCACCCAGACCGTCAGCGGCAACACCTTCTTCCTGCATGACGGGCGCGCACGCAGCCTGGCCGAGGCAATCCTGTGGCATGGCGGCGAGGGCCAGAGGGCGCGTGACCGCTTTGCCGCTACCAATGCGGCCGAACGCGCCGCGCTGATCAAGTTTCTGGAGTCGCTCTGATGCGGAAGCGTCTTGCACTCGCGCTGATGCTGGTCCTCGCCGATGCGCTGCCGGCATCCGCCGCGGTGAAGGCTTCGGATGTGATCCAGCGGGCGATCGACGGCTTCGTCCGCCCGGCCTATGCCAGGCTGCATGACCATGCGGACAGCTTGGCCAAGACCATGCACGCGCTTTGCCAGGCGCCTTCGCAAGATACTCTCGATGCGGCACGCGCCGAATTCTCAGGCGTCGTGGATGCCTGGTCGGTGGTGGAAATCATCCGTTTCGGGCCGATCGCCGAAAACAACCGGCTTGAGCGCATGCTGTTTTGGCCGGACCGCAAGAGCATCGGCCTGAAGCAGGTGCAGGCAGCACTGGCCGGCAAGGATCCGGCGGCCGCCGATCCGGCTCAACTGGCGACAAAGAGTGTCGCCATGCAAGGGCTCGGCGCATTGGAGTTCGTGCTCTACGGCGATGGCGCCGGTCAATTGGCCGGCAAGGGCGACGCCTATCGCTGCGCCTATGGTGCAGCCATTGCCGGCAATGTCGAGACGATTGCCGGCGAGGTCGGCGAGGCCTGGAACAAGCCCGACGGCTTTGCCGCGCTCTGGGCCAATCCCGGTCCGCAGAACGCGCTCTATCACGACGGAACTGAAGCGGTGACCGAACTGGTCGGCGTCTTCATCAACGAGTTGGAAATGGTTCGCGACGTGCGCCTGAAAGGCTTCCTGGGCGCCAAGCCGGAGACCGACAAACCGAAACAGGCGATTTATTGGCGCTCGCAGAACACCGCACGCTCGCTGACCGGCAATCTGGCGGGCATGGATGCGCTGTTCCAGGCCTCCCAGCTTGGCGATGCGCTGCCGCCTGATGCACGCTGGATGGCGGAATCGGTCCACATCCAATTCACCAACGGGATCGAGGCCGCCAAGGCGATCAGGGGTCCGGTCGACAAGGCACTAGCCGATCCGACATTGCGCCAGAAGCTCGACTACTTCGCACTGGTGACATCCAGCCTGACGACCCTGATCGGCACCAGGCTGACCGCCGAATTCGGCCTGACCGCCGGGTTCTCGTCACTGGATGGCGACTGATCATGAGGACGCCGCTGATCGATCGGCGCGATTTCCTGAGGGCCGCGGGCGCTGGTTTGGTGGCGGCGATGGCGCCGTCGGCCTGGGCAAATACACTCGACGCCGACGCGGTCTTCGCCACGGCTTTCGTCAAGCGCGACGGCAGCTATGGCGCGGCGGTCCTGTCCGAGGCCGGAAAGTTGTTGCACACGATCGATCTGCCCGATCGGGGCCACGACGTTACCTTCGACCCGGTGTCTAAGCGTTCGGTGGTGTTTGCCAGGCAGCCGGGCACCTTTGCTGTCGTCTTCGACCATACCGGCCGCGATGAACCGCACACCATTGCCAGCGCTGCCGGCCGGCATTTCTTCGGCCATGGCGTGTTTTCGGCCGATGGCACGCTGCTCTACGCAACCGAGAACGATTTCGACAATGCCGCCGGCGTCGTCGGCGTCTATGACGCGCATGCGAAATTCAAGCGTATCGGCGAGATCCCGACCTACGGCATGGGGCCGCACGAACTTCTGCTTCTCTCCGACGGCAGGACAATCGCTGTCGCCAATGGCGGCATCGAGACGCATCCGGATTATGGCCGCGCCGAGCTCAACATCGCGACGATGAAGCCTTCCTATGTTCTGGTCGACCGCCTGACCGGCGATCTCACCGAAAAGCACGAATTGCCGCCGGCGCTGCACCAACTGTCGATCCGCCATATGGATGCCGACCGGTCCGGCACCGTCTGGTTCGGCTGTCAGTACAGGGGGCCGGGTACCGATCGTCCCCCGCTGGTCGGCCGCGCGCCGCGCGGCATGGACTTGAAATTGCTCGACATGTCGCAGGACGTGCTCTCCGGCTTCAGGAACTATATCGGCTCGGTCGCGGCCAACCCTGCCGCCGGCACCATCGCCGTGTCTTCGCCTGAGGGGAATTCGCTTGCCGTGATCGACACGGGCAGCGGCCGCATCGTCGCCACCAAGGCGCTGGTCGAGGTTTGCGGCGTTGCGCCCGATGGGGAAAGCTTCATGGCGACGACCGGCGCCGGCGATATCGTCGAGTCCGGTGGCTCGATACGTTCCGAGCCGGACTATGTCTGGGACAATCACCTGCTGCGTTTCGCGCAGGTCGGCTAGTTCCGATACCTATTGTGGCGATTGGGTGCGTTGGAACTTACATTCTTGGACCCGCGCCGAAGCCAAGTCGCCTGACGATTTATCTATTATTCCCTTGCGGGGATCAGCTCTGGCGGGCAGAGGGAAGCTGTTTTCGAAACTGTCTCAACCGGCCGCTTCATGAAGTTGCTTGCCATCGACTGTGCCGCCAATCTCTGCGCCGCCTGCGTCTACGACGCGGCGGCCGGGAAAGAACTCGGCCGTTCGGTGCTCGATCTCGGCAAGGGTCATGCCGAGCATCTGATGGGTGTCATCGAAGGCGCGTTGAAGGCGGCCGGAAGCGATTATGCCAGCCTCGGCGCCATTGCCGTTTCAACCGGTCCGGGCTCCTTCACCGGACTGCGTGTCGGCGTCTCGGCGGCGCGCGGCCTGGCGCTGGCGCTGAAAATCCCGGCGATCGGCGTGACGACTCTGGAGGCACTGGCGGCAGAGACCGCAGCGATATTTCCCCGCCGCGCCGTGCTCGCAGCGCTCGATGCAGGCCGCGAGGAGATCCATGCGGCACTTTACGATGAGAGGTCGGTTCTGATCTATGGTCCGGCTGTGACCACACTCTCGCACGCCGCAGCCATGGCGGTCGACAGATCTGCTGCTCTCGCCGGCACGGCGGCAACCCAAATTGCCGCGGCGGCCGGACGCAGCTTCGATCTCGGCGGGACGGCGGCCACCGCCGACATCGCTGTCTATGCGCGGCTGGCCGCGGCCCAAGGTGCCGGTAAACACGGCGAGGGCGAAAAGCCGAAACCGCTTTATCTGCGGGGCGCCGACGCCAAGCCGCAGGCCGGCTTTGTTCTATCCAGGCAAAAAAACTGATGCGCATTCCATTCCTCCAGCCGCGTCGCAGGGACTATGCGATCGAGCCGCTGACGGTTGCCGACAGCGCGGCCATGTCGGTGCTGCATCGCGAGGATTTCGCGCGGCCGTGGACCGACGACGAATTCGCCGCGCTGCTCGAGCAGGACACGGTGTTCGGCTATGCCGCGCGCGAGACCGGACAGGGTGCCAAGCCGCCGGTCGGCTTCGTGCTGGCGCGGCTGGCCGCCGGCGAGGGGGAGATCCTGACGGTCGCAGTGGCACGCTCGCACCGGCGCCGGGGGCTCGGCTGGCAATTGATGGATGCGGTGCTGCGTGAACTGCACGCACAGCGCGCCGAGGCGCTTTTCCTTGAGGTCGACGAGACCAACGTCGCCGCGATCGCGCTCTACCGGCGGCTCGGCTTCCGCGAGGTCGGCAAGCGCGCCAACTATTACAAGTCGCCGGAGCACGGCCCGACCGGCGCGCTTGTCATGCGCCGCGATCTTCGCTAGCCAAACGCCGGGGTGGTGCGGATGATAGGAAAAATCAGGATTTTCCTGGCGCTGGGGCTGGTTGTCGTCGGCTCATTGGTGCTTGTGCCGCTGCAGGTCTTGTCGATGAAGACCGGGCTCTGGCGCGAGACCTTCATCCTGAAGATCTGGCACAGGATGATCGTCAGGGCGCTCGGGCTGCGCATCCATGTCAAAGGCGCGCCATCCGGCCAACGCCCATTGCTGATTGCTGCCAACCACATCTCCTGGACCGACATCATGGTGCTGGGATCGATGGTCGACGTGACGTTCATCGCCAGGGCCGACATGGCAGGCTGGCCGCTGATCGGCATGCTGTCGAAGCTGCAACGCACCGTCTTCATCGAACGTGAGCGCAAACGTTCGTCGGGCGACCAGGCGAGCGAGATCGCCCGCCGGATGGCCAAGGGGGACGCCATGGTGCTGTTCGCCGAAGGCTCGACCGGCGACGGCAACATGATCCTGCCGTTCAAGAGCACACTGTTCGGCGCCGCTACGATGGCGATTGCTGAAGGGGCGGCCGAACAGGTCTTCATCCAGCCGGTGGCGATCGTTTATACGCGCCTGCATGGCGTGCCACTCGGCCGCCGGCATCGGCCGGTTGCCGCCTGGATCGGCGATGAGGAACTGATGCCGCACCTCAAGGTGCTGATGGCCGAGGGCGCTCTCGACGTCGAGGTGCATTTTGGCGAAGCGATTGCTTTCTCCAAGGGCTCCAGCCGCAAGGAGACGGCAAAGCAGATGGAACGCCAGGTGCGCGAGATGGTGCAGGCGGCGCTCGCCGAACCGCGCCCGAGCCGGTAGTCTGCGCGGTACCGGCCAGATTCGTCTGTTTTTTGTCAGGGAAAGGCGCTAGAAGCCGCGAAATGGAATTGAACACGATAGAACGCGACGACATCGGCGCTGCCGCCGAAGACCTGGTCGTTCCGCCTGCCGCGACCAGGAAGGTCTTCGTCAAGACCTATGGCTGCCAGATGAACGTCTACGATTCGCAGCGCATGACCGATGCTCTGGCGACCGACGGCTATGTCGCGACAGACGCCGTTGGCGAGGCCGATCTGGTGCTGCTCAACACCTGCCACATCCGCGAGAAAGCGGCCGAAAAGGTCTATTCCGAACTTGGGCGCATCCGTGAGTTGAAGGCGGAACGTGCCAAGGCCGGGCGCGAAATGCTGGTCGGCGTCGCCGGCTGCGTGGCGCAGGCCGAGGGCGCCGAGATCATCCGTCGCTCGCCGGTGGTCGATCTGGTCATCGGCCCGCAGACCTACCACCGGCTGCCCGCTGTGCTGGCGAAGGCGCGGAGCGGAGAAAAGATCGTCGAGACCGACTATGCCGTCGAGGACAAGTTCGAACATCTGCCGCAGCCCAAGCGCGCCGAACTGATCAGGCGCGGCGTGACGGCGTTCTTGACCGTTCAGGAAGGCTGCGACAAGTTCTGCACCTTCTGTGTCGTGCCCTATACGCGCGGCTCGGAAGTCTCGCGGCCGGTGGCACAGATCGTCGCCGAGGCCGAGCGCTTGGCGGATGCCGGCGTGCGCGAGGTGACGCTGCTCGGCCAGAACGTCAACGCCTGGCATGGAAGAGGCGAAGACTGCGAGGAATGGGGCCTTGGCCGGCTGCTGTTCAGGCTCGCAGAGATTCCAGGTCTGGCGCGGCTGCGCTACACGACCAGCCATCCGCGCGACATGGACGATGAATTGATCGCCGCCCATCGTGATTTGCCTACGCTGATGCCCTATCTACATTTACCGGTGCAATCCGGCTCCGACCGCATACTCAAGGCGATGAACCGCAGGCATATGGCCAAGGACTACCTGACGTTGATCGACCGCATCCGTGCCGCGCGGAACGACATCGCACTGTCCGGCGATTTTATCGTCGGCTTTCCCGGTGAGACGGAAGCGGATTTCGAGGCGACGATGCAGTTGGTGGAAGACGTCAACTATGCCTCGGCCTTCTCGTTCAAATACTCTCCGCGGCCCGGCACGCCGGGCGCCGAAATGAACGATCAGGTGCCGGAGGCTGTCAAGGACGAGCGCCTGCAGCGATTGCAAGCACTGCTTCTGAAACAGCAGCAGCATTTCGGCGCAAGCCTGGTCGGCAGGACCATCGACACGTTGATCGAAAAGCCGGGCCGCCAGGCCGGCCAGAAGGTTGGCCGCTCGCCGTGGCTGCAGCCGGTTATTGTTGATGAAAAGGCTGGCGAAATCGGTGACATTATCCAGGTACGAATCACGAAGACGGGCTACAACAGCCTGTTCGCCGAATTGGCCTGAAGGCCTCGGCAGATGAGGAGAGACGGTTGAGCGCTGCTGAAGTCAAGAACCTGCCCCAGAATCTACCCTCCGGGGCCTCGGATATGGCGCACATCGTACTGACTTTCGACAATAACAAGCTTGCCAGCGCCCTTTACGGCCAGTTCGACGAGAATCTGGCCAGGCTCGAGCAGAAGCTCGGCGTCGACATCCGCTCGCGTGGCAACCAATTGACCATCAAGGGCTCTTCCTCGGCCGCCGAGCAGGCACGCCGCGCCTTGGACAATCTTTACGGCATTCTGCAGAAAGGCACTGATATCGGCCAGTCCGATGTCGACGGCGCGGTGCGCATGGCGATCGCCACCGACGACCAGCTGACGCTGCCGACGCTGGAGCGCAAGGGCAAGGTGTCCGCCGCCCAGATATCGACACGCAAGAAGACCATCTATGCCCGCTCGCTGAACCAGGACGCCTATATGCGCGCGCTGGAGCGGTCGGAACTCGTCTTCGGCATCGGCCCGGCCGGCACCGGAAAGACCTACCTGGCGGTGGCGCACGCGGCAATGCTGCTCGAACGCGGCATGGTCGAACGCATTGTGCTGTCGCGCCCTGCGGTCGAGGCCGGCGAACGGCTTGGCTTTCTGCCGGGCGACATGAAGGAGAAGGTCGATCCCTATCTGCGGCCGCTCTATGATGCACTCTACGACATGATGCCGGCCGACAAGGTCGAACGGGCGATTGCCGCCGAGGTCATCGAGATCGCGCCGCTGGCGTTCATGCGCGGCCGTACGCTGGCGCATGCCGCCGTCATCCTCGACGAGGCGCAGAACACCACGCCGATGCAGATGAAGATGTTCCTGACCCGGCTCGGCGAGAACTCGCGCATGATCGTCACCGGTGATCCGACCCAGATCGATCTGCCGCCGAACACCAAGTCCGGCCTGGTCGAGGCGCTGAGAATTCTCGACGGCGTTACCGGCATGGTGACGGTCCGCTTCAATGAAGGCGACGTCGTCAGACATCCGCTGGTCGCCGAGATCGTCAAGGCCTACGACCGTGACGGCAAGCTGGCCAGGGGCTTGGGTGTCGAAAGCTGATATGATTATGCGGCCGCATGGCTGAGAAGCAAAAGGCGGGAGGGCCGCTTCCCGTCGAGATCGATATCGCCATAGAAGCGGGCGACTGGCCCGGCGAGACGACGCTGACGCGGCTGGTCGACCACGCCGTATCGGCCGCCTTTGCCGAAACCGGTGCGGACGGTCGTTCCGAGCTCAGCATCGTCTTTTCCGACGATGCCCATATCCGTACGCTCAATGCCGGCTGGCGCGGCAAGGACAAGCCGACCAACGTGCTGTCTTTTCCGGCTTTTCCCTTTGCCAGGGGCGGGCCTCTGCCGCCGATGCTCGGCGACATTGTGCTGGCCGCCGAGACTGTCGCGCGCGAGGCGGCACTGGAAGACAAGCCCGTCGAGGACCATATCTCCCATCTCGTCATCCATGGCCTGCTGCATTTGCTGGGCTATGATCACGAAACGGATGCCGAAGCGGACCTGATGGAAGCGACAGAGCGCGCAGCACTTGCGAGGCTTGCCATTCCCGATCCCTACACGTAATTACAAAAGACCAATTGACCGGACGATGATGAACGACAAACCAGAGACTGCCGCCCGCTCCGACGCCGGCAGTGCGATCAAGCCTTCCGAAACGACGGAAGAGGGCTCGAGTCCGAGTACCACGACCGGCAGCTTCGCCAGCGAGGCATCGCCTGCCGGTCCTTCCCTGTTCGATCGCGTGCTCGGGCTTTTCAGGCACCGCAACGGCACCAGCCTGCGCGAGGAGATTGCCGGTGCGCTTGCCGAAACGGCGAGCGATGCAGAATCCTTCTCGCCCGGCGAACGCGCCATGCTCAACAACATCCTGCGCCTGCGCGAAGTGCGGGTCGAGGACGTCATGGTGCCGCGCGCCGACATCGAGGCGGTCGAGATCACGACGAAGCTCGGCGATCTTCTGGGGCTGTTCGAACAGTCCGGCCACTCCCGCATGCCGGTTTATTCGGAGACGCTCGACGACCCGCGCGGCATGGTTCATATCCGCGACGTGCTGGCGCATATCACCAAGGTCGCCCGCGTCAGAAAGGGCAGGACGACCAGGAAAACCCCGGTCGCGACGGTTCTCGATCTCGCCCAGGTCGATCTGGCGCGCACCATCGGCGATCTCAACCTGATCCGACCGGTGCTGTTCGTGCCGCCGTCGATGCTCGCCTCCGACCTGATGGGGCGAATGCAGACGACGCGCACCCAGATGGCGCTGGTCATCGACGAATATGGCGGCACCGACGGCCTCGTCTCGCTCGAGGACATCGTCGAGATGGTAGTCGGCGACATCGAGGACGAGCACGACGAGGACGAGCCGATGATTACACAGGCCGGCGAAGGCGTCTTCATCGTCGACGGCAAGGCCGAGATCGACGATGTCGCCAAGATGATCGGCGAGGATTTCGCCGCCGGCGAGCACGGCGAATATGTCGACACGATCGGCGGCATGATCTTCAACACGCTTGGCCGGGTGCCGGCGCGCGGCGAAGTGGTGCAGGCCATACCCGGCTTCGAGTTCCATGTGCTCGACGCCGATCCGCGCCGCGTCAAGCGCGTGCGCATCGTCGAGACCCTGAAGGGCGAGCGGCGGCGCCGCGCCGTCCGCACCGAGCAGGCTTAGGGTTTGTTTGGAGCCAAGCCCGCGGCCTGATAAATCTTGCTTCCTGATTCGCACGACTCGGAAGCATTGATGGAGCGCCAGGCCGGCCGGATAATTCTGCTTTGGGGCTGGCGGCGCGCGCTGGTGGCGTTTCTTGCCGGGGCGCTGGCGGTTCTTGCCCAGGCGCCTTACGATTTCTTCGCCGTCTGCTTCGTTTCGTTCCCACTGCTGGTGTGGCTTCTCGATGGCGCGACCGGCGAAGCCTCGGACGGTTTTCTGCGGCGCTTGCGGCCGGCTTTCGCCGTCGGCTGGTGGTTCGGTTTCGGCTACTTTCTTGCCGGTCTCTGGTGGGTCGGCTCGGCGCTTCTGGTCGAGGCCGACAGCTTTGCCTGGGCCTTGCCGTTCGCGGTGGTCGGCATCCCCCTCGCGCTGGCCTTCTTTTACGGTTTCGCTGCCGTGGTTGCCCGGCTGTTGTGGAGCAACGACATCGGCCGCATCGCCGCGCTCGCCTTCGGCTTTGCGCTGGCGGAATGGCTGCGCGGCTTCCTGTTCACCGGCTTTCCGTGGAATGCCGTCGGCTATGCGGCGATGCCGGTGCCTTTGCTGATGCAGAGCGTCTCGGTGACCGGCATGGTCGGCATGAACGCGCTGGCGGTCTTCGTCTTCGCGCTGCCGGCGCTGCTTGCGGCGCGCCAGCATCTTCGCCTCGGCGCGGCGTTGCTTGTCGTTCTCGTCGCCGCCCATGCCGGCTTCGGCTATATCCGGCTCGCCGCCCCCGAAAAACCGGCGGCCCATAGCCTCGACGTCCGTATCGTGCAACCTGCCGTCGATCTCACGGAAAAATGGGATGCCTCGGTGCGTGACCGCATCTTCGCCACCATGATGGGGCTTTCGGCCAAGGCACCGGAACCCGGCCATGACAGGCCGCAATTGATCCTGTGGCCGGAGACCTCCGTGCCGTTTCTGTTCACCGAACGTCCGGATGCCTTGCCTGCCATCGGAGAGATGCTTGGCGATGGCCAGATGCTGGTTGCCGGCGTCGTTCGCGAGGAAGGCGGCTCGGCGGCCCGCAGCCGTTACTACAACTCGGTCGTGGCGATCGACGACAGGGGCGAAATCGTCGATGCCGTGGACAAGGTCCACCTGGTGCCCTTCGGCGAATATCTGCCTTTCGCCGATCTGCTCGGCCGCTTCGGGCTTGAGCAGCTTGTTGCCGGTCCGATGACCTTCGCGGCGGGCAATGAGCGGCACCCGATCACGCTGCCCGGCGGTATCCGAGCGCTGCCATTTATTTGCTATGAGGTCATCTTCTCCGATCTCGTCGCGGTTGACGCAACGTCAGCCGAGCTTATTGTGAACGTCACCAATGACGCCTGGTTCGGCGACACGCCAGGGCCGTACCAGCACTTCAGGCAGGCGCAGATCCGGGCGGTGGAGAATGGGGTACCCCTGTTGCGCGCGGCTAATAACGGCATTTCGGCCGTTGTCGACCCGCGCGGCCGCATCGTCGACGCGCTGGCAATCGATGCACGCGGCGCCATCGATGTGCGTGTGCCGATCTCCAACCAAGCCATCGTTTCCTCCAGCCAACGACGCATTAACGGAATGCTGATCATGTTTTTGCTCGCCCTAGCGGCATGCATTTTGAACGTAAGGCAAAGGCTACGGGCGAATTGACAGCCGACACATTAGAAACTCATACTGTAAGCGCCTGAAAATTTTCGAAGTCGATAAGGTCGTTCTGTTGGGGCACGGGCCGCGGCGTCGTTTGGGCAGCAAAATAGAAAAAGCCGGAAAAATTCGGCGAGGACAAAATGACAGAAGAAAACAAGAAAAAGCCGAATCCGATCGACATCCACGTCGGAAGCCGCATCCGGCTTCGCCGCAATATGCTGGGAATGAGCCAGGAAAAACTGGGCGAAAACCTCGGCATAACGTTCCAGCAGATCCAAAAGTACGAAAAAGGCACCAATCGCGTCGGCGCCAGCCGTTTGCAGGCAATCGCCTCCATACTCGGCGTGCCCGTCGCCTTCTTTTTCGAGGATGCGCCCGGTCAGGAGCCCGTGGGCAA
The DNA here is from genome assembly GCF_040321535.1 of Mesorhizobium sp. M0340. NCBI lineage: Bacteria > Pseudomonadati > Pseudomonadota > Alphaproteobacteria > Hyphomicrobiales > Phyllobacteriaceae > Mesorhizobium > Mesorhizobium sp. M0340. The sequence goes on from NZ_JAMYRR010000003.1 coordinate 253,475, forward strand.
CCGTGGATTTGCCGAGGATGCGTCGATGACCTCCGCCGTCGAATTCTGCGGCAGCCCGGAAGGGCTCCAGCTGAACCGCGCCTTCGTCAAGATCGCCGACGTGAAAGTGCGCCGTAAGATCATTGAGCTTGTGAAGTCGCTCTCCACCGACGAGGTCGATTGACTGGCTCGCGAAGAGTTCAAGAGGTAGAGTTCGTCGTCGCTGGGCACGCAATTTCTCGCGCTTGCCTGCATCGAGGGATGTGCATTCCGCCGATGCGCTAAAGCGCGGATCGATTTTGCTCGACACGCTTCCTCGACGCCGTTTTCCCTCAGTCTGTTGGCGCAAGGGCTGATCGCAGTGCGCCCTGCCGCCGTCTCGGGATGCAAAGATAAATAACGTCAAAATTCATGCCAGAACGGCTGCATGGCTTGACGAGCGGCGCCCGGCACCGTTAACAACTGGCGCGCCAAAATCGGCGGCCTGCCGATATTTTTTCAAGAGGGGACACCCGTGACGCGGCACAATTACTTCTTCACCTCGGAATCTGTTGCCGAGGGCCATCCCGACAAGGTCTGCGACCGCATCTCCGACGAGATTGTCGATCTCGTCTATCGCGAAGCCAGAAAGACCGGCATGGACCCGTGGAAGGTCCGCGTTGCCTGCGAGACGCTTGCGACAACCAATCGCGTTGTCATCGCCGGCGAGGTGCGCGTCCCCGAGACGCTGCTCAAGAAGGACAAGGAGGGCAATGTCCTGAAGGATGCGGCCGGCCATCCGATTGTCAACCCGGCCAAGTTCAAGTCGGTCGCCCGCAAGGCAATCCGCGAAATCGGCTACGAGCAGGCCGGCTTCCACTGGAAGACGGCCAAGATCGAGGTCCTGCTGCACGGCCAGTCGCCGGATATCGGCCAAGGCGTGGACAACGCCTCCGACCGGCAAGGTGAGGAGGGAGCCGGCGACCAGGGCATCATGTTTGGCTATGCCTGCCGCGAAACCCCGGACCTGATGCCTGCGCCGATCTATTACAGCCACAAGATCCTCGAATTGCTGGCCGCTGCGCGCCATGAAGGCAGCGGTGATGCAGGCCGGCTCGGGCCGGATGCCAAGAGCCAGGTCACGGTCCGCTATGTCGACGGCAAAGCGGCGGAAGTGACGCAGATCGTGCTGTCGACCCAGCATCTCGATGAGACATGGGATTCGAAGAAGGTGCGCAACGTCGTCGAGCCCTATATTCGCGAAGCACTGGGCGACCTGAAGATCGCCGACAATTGCAACTGGTACATCAACCCGACCGGCAAGTTCGTCATCGGCGGGCCCGACGGCGACGCCGGGCTGACCGGCCGCAAGATCATCGTCGACACCTACGGTGGGGCTGCGCCCCATGGCGGCGGCGCTTTCTCCGGCAAGGACACCACCAAGGTCGACCGCTCGGCCGCCTATGCGGCGCGCTATCTCGCCAAGAACGTGGTTGCCGCGAAGCTCGCCGATCGCTGCACTATCCAGCTTTCCTATGCGATCGGTGTCGCCCAGCCGCTGTCGATCTACGTCGACCTCCACGGCACCGGCAAGGTCGACGAGGCAAAGCTCGAGCGTGCACTGCGCACCGTGATGGACCTGTCGCCGTCCGGCATCCGCCGCCACCTCGATCTCAACAAGCCGATCTATGCCAAGACGTCGTCTTACGGCCATTTTGGCCGCAAGGCCGGCCGCGACGGATCCTTCTCCTGGGAGAAGACCGATCTCGCCAAGGCGCTCAAGGACGCTCTCGCCGAACCGGTCGCCGAAGCAGTCGCCGCCTAACCGCGGCGCCTATGGACCCGAAGGACCGGCCAAGCCGTGCGACCGAGGCGTTTTTCGGTCGCCGGCGCGGCAAGACCATTCGACCACAGCAGGCAGCGGCGCTGGAGAGCGGCTTTGCCGCCTACAAGCTCGATCTGACGGTTGAACCGCCGGCCGATCTGCGCAGCCTTTTCGAAGCCGGAGTTTCCGCTGTCCAGCTCGAAATCGGTTTTGGCGGCGGCGAACATCTTCTGCACCGTGCTACGGCCAGCCAGGCGACCGGCTTTATCGGCGTCGAACCTTTCGTCAACGGGATGGCCAAGATGATGATGGCGGTCCGGGAGCGGCCGCTTGCCAATCTGCGCGTCTATGATGACGACGCCACGCGCCTGCTGGACTGGCTGCCGCAGGCTTCGCTTGACGGCATTGACCTCCTCTATCCGGATCCGTGGCCGAAGAAGAAGCACTGGAAGCGGCGCTTAGTCAGCCCGGTCAATCTCGACCGCTTCGCGCGCGTCCTGAAGCACGGCGGAAAGTTCCACTTTGCGTCCGACATCGACAGCTATGTGAACTGGACGCTCCTGCATTGCCGGGCGCACGGCGCCTTCACGTGGCAGGCGAGCGAAGCAGCCGACTGGCATCGGCCCTATGATGGCTGGCCGGGGACGCGCTATGAGGCCAAGGCCATTCGCGAAGGCCGACGGCCCGCCTATCTGACCTTCGTGCGAAAATAAGCGGGAAATTAGAGCTGAGCACAAGGCGAGCGGCCGAAGGCTCTCGGCGCTCACTTGGCTCAGAAGCGACGGATCTTGTCGAAGGCTGCCGGCTCCATGCCGAGATTGCGCAGATCATGCGCACGCGGCTTGCGACCGTTTTCCACAGCCCGCGACGCTGCTACGGCGCTGCCGAACACGCTAAAGACATCGCCTATGGCTGAAAAAAATCCACGATTGTTCATGATCGTACCCTTTCGAGCGCAGTGAGCGCTCCAATTGTGCAATGCAACATAGATAGTCGTGCGTGGCCGGTGCTCAAAGGGGGATAACTGCATGGGCGCCATGCATTTGGCGCAGCGCTGCGGACTCGGAGCCTTGCCGTCATGCACGACGGGCTTGAAACGAGAACCACGATCGTCTATATCAGCTTCAAATTCTTGGTCGGTATGACGAAGAGTGGGTCCACCCGGTCCCGCTCTTTTTTATTACCTGCCGACCAACCGAAATCGAGTGACAGGACCGAATGACAGTGACGGCAAGCGAAGGCGACGACCGCATCATCCGCGAAAGCGGCATCGATGCGCGCATCGCGCTGATCGTTCAGCCGGTACTGCGCGCCATTGGCTTCCGCTTGGTACGTGTGCACCTGTCGGGCCAGAACGGGCTGACGCTGCAGATCATGGCCGAGCGCGAGGACGGCACCATGACGGTCGAGGATTGTGAAGAGGTCAGCCGGGCGGTGTCGCCGGCGCTCGATGTCGATGATCCGATCGAGAAGGCTTATCATCTCGAAGTGTCGTCGCCGGGCATCGACCGGCCGCTGGTCCGCAAATCGGACTTTGCAGCCTGGGCCGGCCATCTGGTGAAGATGGAGACGTCTGTTCTCGTCGCCGACCGCAAGCGCTTCAAGGGCAAGATCGCCGAAAGCGACGCGGACGGTGTGGTGATCGAGCGCGACAAGGCCGCTTACGGCGAGGAGCCGACGGTGCGTGTTCCCTACGATGCGATTGCCGAAGCGCGGCTGGTTCTGACCGACGATCTTATCCGCGATGCACTGTCGAAGGACAACCGGGCGCGCAAGGAAGCCAGGAAACGCCGCGGCGAACCCGAAGACGCACCAGCGGGTGCGGAAGACGAAACCGAACAGGAAATGTGATTGGGCTGCCGGCGGTAAGGTCGGCGACAAGCTCGGGAGAAAGAAGATGGTTGTAAGCGCCAACAGGCTTGAACTGCTGCAGATCGCCGATGCGGTCGCGCGTGAAAAGTCGATCGACAAGTCGATCGTCATCGCCGCCATGGCCGATGCGATCCAGAAGGCCGCGCGCTCGCGCTACGGCCAGGAAACCAATATCCGGGCGGATATCAATCCGAATACCGGCGAGATGAAGCTGCAGCGGCTGATGGAAGTGGTCGAGAAGGTCGACGACTACGCGTCCCAGATTGCCATTTCCTCGGCGCGCGAGCGAAATCCGGACGCCCAGCTCGGCGATTTCATCGCCGAACAGCTGCCGCCGATGGATTTCGGCCGCATCGCCGCCCAGTCGGCCAAGCAGGTCATCGTGCAGAAGGTGCGCGAGGCCGAGCGCGACCGACAATATGACGAATACAAGGACCGTATCGGCGAGATCGTCAACGGCACCGTCAAGCGCGTCGAATACGGCAACGTCATCGTCGATCTCGGCCGCGGCGAAGCGATCATCCGCCGCGACGAGCTGATTCCGCGCGAAAACTACAAGTATGGCGATCGCGTCCGTGCCTATGTCTATGACGTGCGCCGCGAACAGCGCGGTCCGCAGATCTTCCTGTCGCGCACCCATCCGCAGTTCATGGCGAAGCTGTTCACCATGGAAGTGCCGGAAATCTACGACGGCATCATCGAGATCAAGTCGGTCGCCCGCGATCCGGGTTCGCGCGCCAAGATCGCTGTCATCTCGCGCGACAGCTCCATCGATCCGGTCGGTGCCTGCGTCGGTATGCGCGGCAGCCGCGTCCAGGCGGTCGTCGGTGAATTGCAGGGCGAGAAGATCGACATCATTCCGTGGTCGCCTTCGGCGGCGTCCTTCATTGTCAATGCATTGCAGCCGGCGGAAGTCGCCAAGGTCGTGCTCGACGAGGATGCCGAGCGCATCGAGGTCGTCGTTCCCGACGATCAGCTGTCGCTGGCCATTGGCCGCCGCGGCCAGAACGTCCGTCTTGCCTCGCAGCTCACCGGCTGGGATATCGACATCCTGACCGAGCAGGAAGAGAGCGAACGCCGCCAGAAGGAATTCGTCGAACGGTCGTCGCTGTTCATGGAAGCCCTCGACGTCGACGAGATGGTCGGCCAGGTGCTCGCTTCCGAAGGCTTCACCAGCGTCGAGGAAGTCGCGTATGTCGATTCCGGCGAAATCGCGTCGATCGACGGCTTCGACGAGGACACGGCTTCGGAAATCCAGACCCGCGCCCGCGAATATCTGGAGAAGATCGAAGCCGAGCACGACGAGAAGCGCAAGGCCCTCGGCGTCAAGGACGAATTGCGCGAGATTCCCGGCATCACCACCGCCATGATGGTGACGCTCGGCGAGGACGGCGTGAAGACGATCGAGGATTTCGCCGGCTACGCCGCCGACGACCTGACCGGTTGGAAAGAACGCAAGGACGGCGAGACGAAGGTATTCCCGGGTGTGCTCGCCAACCATGGCGTATCACGCGCCGATGCCGAGCAGATGGTCCTGGCGGCTCGCCTGAAGGCTGGCTGGATCACCGAAGACGAGCTTGCCGCCGAGGGCGTGCCGGCCGACGAAACCGTCGGTGCGTGAGGTGAAACCGCATCGCACCGAACCCGCCCTTGGACGAGATGAACGATCGCACCTGCATCGTCACCCGCAGGCAAGCCGAACCGGATGAACTGATCCGTTTCGTCGTCGGCCCGGATTCGGCCGTCGTTCCGGACATCAAGAGAAACCTGCCCGGCCGCGGTTGCTGGGTGACGGCCGACCGCCTACATATAGACAAGGCAGCGGCGAAAAACCTGTTTGCCCGTGCTTTCAAGGCGCAGGTGAGCGTGCCAGCCGATCTTGGCGGTATGGTCGACGCGCTGCTTTCCAGGTCCGCTCTGGGCATGCTTGGCTTGGCCCGCAAGGCGGGCGCCATAGCGCTCGGAGCGACCAAGGTCGAGAGCGCCGTGCGCGGCGGACTTGCACTTTTCGTGCTCCACGCGACCGAGGCTTCCGACGATGGCGTCCGCAAGATAAGCCAGGCGCGACGGGCAACGGTCCACCTCGGCGGGCCTGCGATCCGCGCTTATAAACTTTTCTCCGAGGCCGAGTTGAGCTTGGCATTGGGGGGTTCAAATGTGATACATGCTGCCGTTCTCGCGGGAGACGCGGGCAGGGCGGTCCAGAAGCGCATGGTTGCGCTCGACCGATATCGGGGCGGTTCCCCGGACGATCTGGCAATGCTTGCGGCCGTTGCTGACGAAGATGATGCCGCAGAGGATATGGAATGAGCGATACGAAATCGGGCGACGACAAGACGCTGAGTGTTACGCCGAAGAAGACCTTGACGCTGAAGCGCCCCGGTATGGAACAGGGCACGGTGCGCCAGAACTTCTCGCATGGCCGCACCAAGTCGGTGGTCGTCGAGACCAAGAAGCGCAAGTTCTCGCTGCCTGGCGACAAGCCGGAGCCGGCGGCAGCGCCTGTGTCCGTTTTCACGCCGAAGCCGGTCGCGGCAGCGCCTGCCGTGCAGGAAGCTCCCAAGGCGCCGCCGCCTCCTCCGCCGCTCGAACGCGGCGGCATGGTGCTGAACGAGTTGTCGCGCCAGGAAATGGAAGCACGCCGCCGGGCTCTCGAGGGCTCGAAGGTCCGCGACGTCGAGGATCGCCAGCGCGCCATCGAGGAGGCCAAGCGCCGCAGCGAGGACGAAGAGCGCCGCCGCCGCGAGCGCGAGGAATCGGCTCGCCGTCAGGCCGAGGAAGAGGCACGGCTGCAAGCCGAGGCCGAATCCCGCCGCCGTGCCGAGGAAGAGGCGCGCCGCCGTGCGCCGCTCGCCGCCGAACTGGCGACAGTCGATGACGAGGAAGAGGTCAAGCCGAAGCGGACCGGTGCCGGTGCACCAGTGCGCCGTCTGGTCACGCCCGAAGTGGCGCGTCCTGCCAAGCCGACCAAGGGCGAGGAAGACCGCCGCCGCGGCAAGCTGACGCTGAATTCGGCTCTTTCCGACGAGGATGCGCGCGCCCGCTCGCTCTCGTCGATGCGCCGTCGTCAGGAGAAATTCAAGCGCGCGTTGCATAACGAGCCACGCGAGAAAGTCATGCGTGAAGTGATCCTGCCCGAAACCATCACCATCCAGGAGCTGGCGCAGCGCATGTCCGAGCGCGCTGTCGACGTGGTCAAGTTCTTCATGAAGCAGGGCCAGATCCTGAAGCCTGGAGACGTCATCGACGCCGACACGGCCGAACTGGTCGCCACCGAATTTGGCCACACGGTCCGCCGCGTCGCCGAGTCCGACATCGAAGAGGGCTTGTTCAACATCGCGGATCGTCCCGAGGACCTGCAGCCGCGTCCGCCGGTGGTAACGATCATGGGCCATGTCGATCACGGCAAGACCTCGTTGCTCGATGCCATCCGCAATGCCAACGTCGTGTCCGGCGAAGCCGGCGGCATTACCCAGCATATCGGCGCTTATCAGGTCGAGAAGAACGGTCACAAGATCACGTTCATAGACACGCCCGGCCACGCCGCCTTCACGGCGATGCGTGCCCGCGGTGCCCAGGCGACCGATATCGCCATCCTCGTGGTGGCAGCCGACGACAGCGTCATGCCGCAGACGATCGAATCGATCAATCACGCCAAGGCGGCCGGCGTTCCGATAATCGTGGCGATCAACAAGATCGACAAGCATGACGCCGATCCGCAGAAGGTGCGCTCGGAACTGCTGCGCCACGAGGTGTTCGTCGAATCCATGGGCGGCGAGGTGCTGGATGTCGAGGTGTCGGCGACCAAGGGCATCAATCTCGACAAGTTGCTCGAAGCGATCCTGCTGCAGGCCGAAATCCTCGACCTGAAGGCCAATCCGGATCGCACCGCCGAAGGCGTGGTCATCGAAGCCCAGCTCGACAAGGGCCGCGGCCCGGTCGCTACCGTGCTGGTGCAGACCGGCACGTTGATGCCGGGCGACATTCTCGTCGCCGGCAACGAATGGGGCCGGGTACGCGCGCTCGTCAATGATCGCGGCGAGCAGGTCAAGGAAGCGCGGCCGGCAATGCCGGTGGAAGTCCTCGGTCTGCAAGGTACGCCGCTGGCCGGCGACCGCTTCGCCGTTGTCAACAACGAGGCCCGAGCCCGCGAGATCACCGAATATCGCCAGCGTCTGGCGCGCGAGAAGGCGGTGGCCAGACATGCCGGCCAGCGCGGCTCGCTTGAACAGATGATGTCGCAATTGCAGACCAGCGGATTGAAGGAATTCCCGCTGGTCATCAAGGGCGACGTGCAGGGTTCGATCGAGGCGATCAACGCAGCGCTCGACAATCTCGGCACCGACGAGGTGCGCGCGCGCATCGTCCATGCGGGAGCTGGCGGCATCACCGAAAGCGACGTGTCGCTGGCGGAAACCTCGGGGGCTGCGATCATCGGCTTCAACGTTCGCGCCAACGCGCAGGCCCGCGCAGCCGCGGCTGCGGCAGGCATCGAGATCCGCTACTATTCGATCATCTACAATCTGGTCGATGATGTGAAAGCGGCGCTCTCCGGCCTGCTCTCGCCGGAGCGTCGCGAGACCTTCATCGGCAATGCCGAGATCCTCGAAATCTTCGACATCACCAAGGTCGGCAAGATCGCCGGCTGCCGTGTCACCGAAGGCAAGGTCGAGCGTGGTGCGGGCGTGCGCCTGATCCGCGACAATGTCGTCATCCACGAAGGCACGCTGAAGACCCTGAAGCGCTTCAAGGACGAAGTTTCGGAAGTTCCGGCCGGCCAGGAATGCGGCATGGCCTTCCAGAACTACGAGGACATGCGCGCCGGCGACGTCATCGAGTGCTTCCGCGTCGAGATGGTGACCAGGACGCTGTAGTGTCGGCATATGGAGCAAGAACGAAGCCTTGAGTACCGCTTTGTTCTGTCTCCTGCCGATTTTTCAGGGGTCTACTCAAGGGCGCGGAGCGAAAGTCGTCTCGGCGCCCTGAGACGGTTGTTTTACTGCTTTCTCGTTGGCATTCCGCTTGTGCTTGCCACAAACTATCTCGACGGCTCCGGTGCTTTGGCCGGAGTGCGGGAGTTGTGGGCATGATGACCATTGTCACGGGTATCATGATCAATCTCGGCCCCATTCTGGCGAGGCGAGTCGAGGTTGCTCATTTCGAGCCTGAACCCACCATGATCCGAGTGGATGTCGCCGGCATCTCAAAGCGTGCCGCAGATACAGAGATCCACATCGGATGGAAATCCGTAAGCCGAGTTACTCTGACCGAATTCGGCATCGGTTTTGTGACGCAAGAGGGTGGCTGGTTTATTCCGATGAGTGCATTTGGGTCCGAGAGCGATTTGAAAGCCGAATACGACAGGATCGTTTCGTTCATGGTCTCATTACAGGCCGGCCCGGAGACAGAGCATTCAGTGCCGCGCACCTTACATTAGCTGAGGTGCAGGTTCCTTGGGGTAGCCAAGCCGGATCAACGGCGCTAAGTCAACCGTTTGAGGCGGTTCGAACCCGCACTGAGAGAAGAGATTTTCATGCCAAGACCATCAACAGCTGGCCCATCCCAGCGCATGCTGCGCGTCGGCGAGCAGGTGCGCCATGCGCTCTCCGAGACTTTGCAGCGCGGCGAAATTCTCGATCCGCTGATCGAGAATGCCGTGGTCTCGGTTTCCGAAGTGCGTATGTCGCCCGATCTGAAGATCGCCACCGCCTTCGTCTCACCGCTTGGCGCCAAGGATGCCGGCGTGGTGGTCGAAGCGCTCAACAAGCATGCGAAGTTCGTCCGCGGCCGTGTCTCCGGCGCGCTGCGGCAGATGAAGTACATGCCGGAATTCCGCTTCCGGCTCGACACCAGCTACGACAATTTCCAGAAGATCAACGAATTGCTGCACTCGCCCGAAGTGGCGCGCGATCTCAGCGCCGACGACAAAGACAAAGACGACCGGAAGGATAGCGAATAGTGGCGCGTCGCGGCAAGAAGAAGGGCCGGCCGATCTCGGGCTGGCTGGTACTGGACAAGCCGGTCGGCATGGGCTCGACCGAAGCCGTGTCCAAGATCAAATGGCTGTTCCAGGCGGAAAAGGCCGGCCACGCCGGCACGCTCGACCCGCTCGCGTCCGGCATGCTGCCGATCGCGCTCGGCGAAGCGACCAAGACCGTGCCTTACGTCCAGGACGGCGCCAAGGTCTACCGCTTCACGGTTGCCTGGGGCGAGGAGCGTTCGACCGACGACCTCGAAGGCCCGGCGACCAAAAGCTCGGGCCGCCGTCCGGCGGAAGCCGACGTGCTGGCGCTGCTTTCGAAATATACCGGCGTCATCATGCAGACGCCGCCGCAATTTTCGGCGATCAAGATCGCCGGCGAGCGCGCTTATGACCTTGCCCGCGATGGCGAAACGGTCGACATTCCGGCACGCGAGGTCGAGATCGGCCGGCTCGACCTGGTCGAGCATATGGTCGATCGCACCGTCTTCGAGGTCGAATGCGGCAAGGGCACCTATGTCCGCTCGCTGGCGCGCGACATGGGCCGCGACCTCGGCTGCTTCGGCCACATTGCCGAGCTGCGGCGGGTCGAGGTCGAGCCGTTCACGCAGGAAGATTTCGTCACCCTGGCCGAGCTGGAAGTCGCCCGCTTCGGCGAGCAGGGCGAGCCGCAAGCAGCGGACGCCCCGATCGACTTCGGTGCCATCGATGCACTCCTGGTCGACACCGCCGCGGCGCTCGAATGCCTGCCGCAGGTCGCGATCAGCGATGATGCGGCAACCAAAATCCGCCTCGGCAATCCGGTCATCATTCGCGGCCGTGACGCGCCGGTGGAAGCGGAGGAGGCCTGCGCCACCGCGCGCGGCAAGTTGGTCGCCATCGGCGCCATTGAGCAAGGCATGTTCAAGCCAAAGCGGGTCTTTATCGGGTAACAGCTGTGGCCCGGCGCATGATCTCCAAACCGGATTCTATTTTGGGAAACGATCATGCGTTAAATCAACGGGGCTACGGTGCCGTTTGCCGTCCGAAAGGATGCGCTGCGCGTAGTGCCGTTCGACGCTGCACTCGAGGGGGCACATGGCAAAGGCTGACACGGTCAACAAACGAGCGGCGCTCAAAACACGGAGGCCGCCGGTCGGGGCTTCGCCGGGCACGCTGATCGCCGACCCGGCGGCGCGCCGCTCCGAGCTCAGGCTGACGTTGATCTCGCCTGAAAAGTTCAAGACGATCGAGAATGCCAGCATCGACGACGTCAACACCCATTGCCACAATTGGCCGGTCATCTGGCTCGACTGCACAGGCCTCGCCAATATCCAGCTGATCGAGGAGATCGGCCGGATTTTCAACCTGCATCCGCTGGCGCTGGAAGACGTCGTCAACACCGGTCAGCGGCCGAAGGTGGATTTCTTCGAGGACCACGCCTTTGTCGTCGTCAGGATGATCGACGACGTCACCGCGCACCGTTACGAACAGATCGCCGTCTTCTTCGGCAAGAATTTCGTCGTCACCTTCCAGGAGCGCGAAGGCGACCCATTCGACCCCGTGCGCAAGCGGATCGCAAGCTCGGTGCCCAACCGCTTGCGCTCGCGCGGCGCCGACTATCTCGCCTATGCTTTGATCGACGCCATCGTCGACAGCTATTTCCCGCCGATCGAGGCTGCTGGCGAATTGGTCGATAGCATCGAGGACCAGATGCTGCACCAGGCGCACAAGCACCAGATGCGGCAGCTTCACGAATTGCGGCGCGATGCCAATGTGCTGAAGGGCGTGCTTTGGCCGATGCGCGATGCGCTGGCGACCATGATCCGCAACGACGTGCCCTATGTGAAGGCCGAAACCAAGATATTCCTGAACGACACGCTCGATCATTCGCTGCGATTGATCGAACTGGTCGAAACCCAGCGCGACATGCTGACCGGCCTGATCGAGATGCACTTGTCGCTCAGCCAGGCGCGCACCAACGACGTCATCAGCTATCTGACGATCGTCTCGGTGATCTTCATGCCGCTTACCTTTCTCGTCGGCGTATGGGGCATGAATTTCGACCCCGACACCTCGCCCTGGAATATGCCGGAGCTGAAGGCCTATTACGGCTATCCCCTGTCGCTCGCCTTCATGGCGCTTGTTGCGGTCGGGCTCTTTGCGTACTTCAAATGGAAGAAATGGCTCTGACTAGGCGGAAGTGCCCGTTTATGCAGCGAAAAGCCGGCTTGTGAATTAGGCTGGCCTTTTTGTCGGAATTGCACTATATGCGCCGCAGCTTCGCGCTTTGACGCGTTGCTTGCACCGGCCCCTGCTGGACGACATCCCGGCTGAGGGCGTCCCGTTTCCTCAAACAGACAAGGAAAAACACGATGTCGATTACTGCCGAACGCAAGAAGGAATTGATGGGCGAATTCGCAACCGCCAAGGGCGATACCGGGTCTCCGGAAGTTCAGGTGGCCATCCTTTCCGAGCGCATCAAGAACCTGACCGATCATTTCAAGGACCACAAGAAGGATAACCATTCCCGCCGTGGTCTGCTCGCTCTCGTTTCCCAGCGCCGCAGCCTGCTTGATTATCTCAAGCGCAAGGACGACGCGCGCTATCAGACGCTGATCGAGAAGCTCGGTCTGCGCCGTTGACGAATTGACCGGCGGGTTCTTTCGAGAGCCCGCCGGTCGCGCATTGGAGCATCGGATCATCCAAGGCTCCAATGAAGAAAGCAGAGCGCCGCGCACCGGTTTGGCTGCGCAAAGGACGCTCTGAAGTTTTAGATTTGCGCAGGATACTTTCCGAAAACCTGGTTTTCGGGTTCACGCGCAAGGCCAGTCGGATCGATTGGCCAACCCGGTTTCGAAACAGCAGAGGGCCATTCGAAACCGCCCATGGACGGTCATGGGGCAGGATTGCAGGACGCTCGTGCGGCACCGCGCCGAATAGCCGAGCTTCCCGTTGTCTTGCCCGTGGCTGCCCGAGAAAGGAAGCCAAGGGAAAGGGCATCCGCGCACGCTGAAACGGCGCGGCCCTTTCCGCATACGAAGGACAAGACATGTTCAATTACCACAAAGTGGAAATCGAATGGGGCGGCCGCCCGCTCATTCTCGAAACCGGCAAGATCGCGCGTCAGGCTGATGGCGCGGTGCTGGCTACCTACGGCGAAACCAAGGTTCTCGCCACCGTCGTCTCGATGAAGGAGCCGAAACCCGGCCTCGATTTCTTCCCGCTGACGGTCAACTACCAGGAAAAGACTTACGCCGCCGGCAAGATCCCGGGTGGCTATTTCAAGCGGGAAGGCCGTCCGAGCGAGAAGGAAACGCTGGTTTCCCGCCTGATCGACCGCCCGATCCGCCCGCTCTTCGCCGAAGGCTACAAGAACGACACCCAGATCGTCGTCACTGTCGTCCAGCACGATCTCGAAAATGATCCGGACATCCTGTCGATCGTCGCCACCTCCGCCGCCCTGACCTTGTCCGGCGTGCCGTTCATGGGTCCGGTCGGCGCCGCCCGCGTCGGGTACATCAACGGCGAATATGTGCTCAACCCGCACGTCGACGAGATGCAAGAATCGAAGCTCGACCTGGTCGTCGCCGGCACCGCCGACGCCGTGCTGATGGTCGAGTCCGAAGCCAAGGAACTCGGCGAGGACCTTATGCTGGGCGCCGTCATGTTCGGCCACAGGGGCTTCCAGCCGGTGATCGACGCGATCATCAAGCTGGCTGAAGTCGCGGCCAAGGACCCGCGCGACTTCACCGCCCCGGACTATTCCGCACTTGAAGCCGAGATGCTCAAGATCGTCGAAGGCGAGCTTCGCGACGCCTACAAGATCACCGACAAGCAGAAGCGCTATGCCGCCGTCGACGCCGTCAAGGCGAAGGTCAAGGCAGCGTTCGCGCCGGCAGAAGGCGAAGAGGCCAAATACACGTCCGAACAGATCGGCACCGTGTTCAAGGAGCTCCAGGCCAAGGTCGTGCGCTGGAACATCCTCGACACCGGCTCGCGCATCGACGGCCGCGACCTGAAGACGGTCCGCAAGATCGTCTCGGAAGTCGGCGTCCTGCCGCGCACGCACGGCTCGGCGCTGTTCACTCGCGGCGAGACCCAGGCACTGGTCGTCGCCACGCTCGGCACCGGCGAGGACGAACAGTATGTCGATTCGCTGACCGGCATGTACAAGGAGAAGTTCCTCCTGCACTACAACTTCCCTCCCTATTCGGTCGGTGAAACCGGCCGCATGGGTTCGCCAGGCCGCCGCGAAATCGGTCATGGCAAGCTCGCCTGGCGCGCCATCCGGCCGATGCTGCCGACCGCCGACCAGTTCCCCTATACGTTGCGCGTCGTTTCGGAGATCACCGAGTCCAACGGTTCGTCATCGATGGCTACCGTCTGCGGCACCTCGCTGGCGCTGATGGATGCCGGCGTGCCGCTGGCCAAGCCGGTCGCCGGTATTGCAATGGGCCTGATCAAGGAAGGCGAGCGCTTCGCCGTGCTCTCCGACATTCTTGGCGACGAGGACCACCTCGGCGACATGGACTTCAAGGTTGCCGGCACCGCCTACGGCATCACCTCGCTGCAAATGGACATCAAGATCGAGGGCATCACCGAGGAGATCATGAAGATCGCCCTCGACCAGGCCAAGGAAGGCCGTCAGCACATTCTTGGCGAAATGGCCCATGCCCTGTCCGGCGCGCGTGCCGAGCTCGGCGAGTTCGCACCGCGCATCGAGGTCATGCACATTCCGACCGACAAGATCCGCGATGTGATAGGCTCGGGCGGCAAGGTCATTCGCGAAATCGTCGAAAAGACCGGTGCCAAGATCAACATTGAGGATGACGGCACGGTCAAGATCGCTTCGGCCAACGCCAAGGAGATCGAGGCAGCGAAGAAGTGGATCCACACCATCGTCGCTGAGCCGGAAGTCGGTGAGATCTACGAAGGCACGGTCGTCAAGACCGCCGACTTCGGCGCTTTCGTCAACTTCTTCGGCCCGCGGGACGGTCTCGTCCACATCTCGCAGCTCGCCAATGATCGTGTCGCCAAGACCTCCGATGTCGTCAAGGAAGGCGACAAGGTCTGGGTCAAGCTGATGGGCTTCGACGAGCGCGGCAAGGTCCGCCTGTCGATGAAGGTCGTCGACCAGGCCACCGGCAAGGAAATCGCTCGCGACAAAAAGAGCGAAGGCGAAGAAAACGCCGCCTAAGCTGATCTAACTATGCAATCGAAGCGGGCGCGCCGGAAGGTCGCGCCCGTTTGCATTCAACAACAGCCTTGCAGTTCAAGAGTGGTGAATGTCCGCCGAGCCGCTGAAGACGCTTTTCCATCCATTCGAGGCGGGGGCTGTGTCCCTGCCACGAAAGGATGAATGCATTCTCTTTCTCGGTGCCGAGCCCGGCTTTCGCTTACCCGAAGGCTTTGATGCCAAGCTTCATCTCGTCCAAGGCTTCAGGCCGCATTTTCGTGCCTTGCAGGCATCCGGCTTCACTGTCACGCCGCAGGTCGAAGGCGAGGCTTTCGACGCGGCATTTGTGCTCGCCGGCCGCCATCGCGGCCAAAACGAGTTGCGCGTCGCCGAAGCGGTCGAACGCGTGGCACCAGGGGGGTTGATCGTCGTCGCCGGCGGCAAGGACGATGGCGTCGCCAGCCTGCGCAAGCATGTCGGCGCCCTTGTGCCGCTCGAAGGCCACCTGCCGAAGCATCACGGCATTGCCTTCTGGTTTCGCCGGCCGGCCGATACCGTTGCCGCGGCAACGCTTCGAGCCGCCAATCCGGATTTGGTGGTCGAGGACCGCTTCCGCACGGCCCCAGGCATGTTTTCCTTCGACAAGATCGATGCGGGATCGAAGCTGCTGGTCGAAAATCTGCCCAACGATCTGCGTGGCAGTGTTGCGGATTTCTGTGCCGGTTGGGGCTATGTCGCTGCCGAGGTCGCCGCCCGCTCACCCGGCATATCGGCGCTTGAGCTTTACGAAGCGGATTTCGAGGCGCTGGAGGCGGCCAAAACCAATGTCGGCAACACAGGCGTGGAGCCACGTTTCTTCTGGACAGATCTTTTGAGCGAACCGGTCGAGCGCCGCTACAATGTGGTCGTCATGAACCCGCCCTTTCACCGCAGCCGGGCGACTGAGCCGGAAATCGGTGCCGGTATGATCCGCGCGGCAGGCAAAGCGCTGAAGCCGGGCGGCCGGTTGTTCATGGTGGCAAACCGTCAGCTTCCCTACGAACCGGTGCTGGCGGCCGCCTTCTCCAGCCATGCGGAGCTCGCCCGCGACGGCATGTTCACGGTCTTCTCGGCGCGACGCTGACACGCTGCGGGCAAGCCGGCGACGCGTCGCTCGCGCTATTCCCGTCCGGCGTCAGTCTGCTTCAACTCGTCAAGCGTCGGCATGGACACGATGTGATAGCCGGAATCGACATAATGGATTTCGCCGGTGACGCCGGAGGACAGGTCGGACAGCAAATAGAGCGCGGAGCCGCCGACTTCGTCGATCGTCACCGTACGGCGTAGCGGTGAGTTGCGCTGCTGGTAGGAGAACATGTGGCGTGCGTCGGAAATCCCGGCGCCCGCAAGCGTCCGTACCGGTCCCGCCGATATGCCGTTCACCCTGATGCCGCGCGGCCCGTAGTCGTTGGCTAGATAACGGACGCTGGCCTCCAGCCCGGCCTTGGCAACACCCATGACGTTGTAGTTCGGCATGACGCGAACCGAACCCGCATAAGTCAGCGTGATCATCGAGCCGCCGTCCTTCATCAACGTGGCGGCGTGGCGGGCAACCTCGGTGAAGGAATAGCAGGAGATCACCATGGTGCGGATGAAATTGTCGCGGCTGGTGTCGGCGTAGAGGCCTTTCAGCTCGTTCTTGTCGGAAAAACCGATGGCGTGGACGATGAAGTCCAGCCCACCCCATGCCTTGCCCAACGTCTCGAAAGTTGCGGCGACCGATGCGCTGTCCTCGACGTCGCAAGGCACCACCAGCGATGCGCCCAGCTTCTCGGCGAGCGGCTTGACCCGGCGTCCGAAGGCGTCGCCCTGATAGGTGAAGGCGAGTTCCGCGCCATGTTCGGAGAGTTTGCGGGCGATACCCCAGGCAATGGAATGATCGTTGGCGACACCCATGACAAGCCCGCGCTTGCCGTTCATCAATCCGTCCATGGTCGGCAAATCCTTATGCGGAATAGCGCTGGAAAATCAGCGTAGCGTTGGTGCCACCGAAACCGAACGAATTGGACAAAACAGTGTCGATCCTTGCGCCGTCGATGCGCTTGCGCACGATCGGCATGCCTTCGAATTCCGGATCGAGGTTCTCGATGTGGGCGCTCTCGCCGATGAAGCCGCCTTGCATCATCAGGATCGAGTAGATCGATTCCTGCACGCCGGCCGCACCTAGCGAATGGCCGGTCAGCGATTTCGTCGATGTGATGAAAGGCATGTTGTCGCCGAACACCTCGCGGATGGCGCCCATTTCCTTGGCGTCGCCGACCGGCGTCGAGGTGCCGTGCGTATTGATGTAGTCGACTGGTGAAGTGACGGTCGCCATTGCCTGTCGCATGCAGCGTGCCGCGCCTTCGCCCGATGGCGCCACCATGTCGTAGCCGTCCGATGTGGCGCCATAGCCGACGATCTCGGCATAGATCTTGGCGCCGCGCGCTTTTGCGTGCTCGAGCTCTTCAAGAATCAGCACGCCGGCGCCGCCGGCAATGACGAATCCGTCGCGATCGACGTCGTAGGCGCGGGAGGCGACCGATGCCCTGTCGTTGAACTTGGACGACATGGCGCCCATGGCATCGAAGAGATCCGACATCGTCCAGTCGAGATCCTCATGGCCGCCGGCGAACACGATGTCCTGCTTGCCCCACTGGATCAGCTCGTAGCCATTGCCGATGCAATGCGCTGACGTCGAGCAGGCCGATGAGATGGAATAGTTGACGCCGTGGATCTTGAACCAGGTGGCAAGCGTCGCGGATGCGGTCGACGACATCGCTTTTGGCACCGCGAACGGGCCGATCCGCTTGGGGCTGCCGTTTTTGATCGTGGTCTCGGCCGCCTCGACGATTGCACGGGTCGACGGTCCGCCGGAGCCCATCACGATGCCGGTGCGCTCGTTGGTGATGTCGGTCTCGTCGAGGCCGGCATCTGCGATCGCCTGGTCCATTGCGACGTGGTTCCAGGCAGCACCCTGCGACAGGAAGCGCATGGCGCGACGGTCGATCATGCCCGACGGATCCAGTGTCGGCGCACCCCACACCCGGCAACGGAAGCCATGCTCGGCGAAAGAGTCGGAGAAGCTGATGCCGGATCTGGCATCGTGCAGCGAGGTCTGCACCTCGTTGGCATTATTGCCTATCGACGACACGATGCCGAGACCTGTGACTACGACCCGTCTCATTCGCAACTCCTTCCAGCGCGGACCTCCGAAACCTGAAATCGATTTGCGGAACGGAACTATGCGCAAAATTAAAGTGCTACAGCGTCCTTTGGACGTCCAAGACGTGGCACTGTAGGGTCTTCGTTCAGACGGCGGCCGATTGCTTGGAAAGACCGACCTTCAGATCCGTTGCCGCATATATGGGCTCGCCATCTGCCTTCAGCCAGCCATCGGCGATACCAAGCACAAGCCGACCGCGCATCACCCGCTTGAAGTCGACGCCATACTCCACCTTCTTGACCGTTGGCGTGACCATGCCTTTGAACCTCACCTCCCCGGTCGACAGCGCCATTCCCTTGCCGGGTTCACCGAGCCATCCGAGATAGAACCCCGTCAACTGCCACATGGCGTCCAGGCCCAGGCATCCCGGCATGATCGGATTGCCAATGAAATGGCAGGCGAAAAACCACAAATCCGGCTTGATATCGAACTCCGCGCGGATGAAACCCTTGTCGAACGCACCGCCAGTTTCGCTGATCTCGGTGATGCGGTCGAACATCAGCATCGGCGGATAGGGCAGCTGCGCATTTCCCGGTCCGAACAGCTCGCCGCGGGCGCAGGCAAGCAATTCCTCGTAACCGTAGCTGGATTTCGAACCCGCCATCAATCTCGTCCCCGTGATCGTCCCGGGCGAAAGGCGCCCTTGTCGGTGGTTTCCTAACACAATCTGTTTCAGGCCGGAAACCGGCGTTTGCGCTTAACCTGCCCGTCTGCCCGGGTCAATGCGCGCTATTGATCGCATTCGGTCGACAGAATATATGTCAGGACACGTCCAGTTTCGGCAGATGCTCAATTTCTGCCATTTTGGACGTGTCTGAGGCGCAACTGTGAGCGCGACGGATAGATGGATCTGGGTTGCCGGAAGGATAATGTCGCTGTGGACAAGCGGGTTCGCGAGGCCGGTCTGAGGCCGACACGCCAGCGCATCGCGCTGGCCGATCTGCTTTTCGCCAAGGGCGACCGCCATCTTTCGGCCGAGGAACTGCACGAGGAGGCGCTTGCCGCCGGCGTGCCGGTGTCTCTGGCCACCGTCTACAATGCTCTGCACCAGTTTACCCAGGCCGGTCTTCTGCGCATCCTTGCCGTCGAGGGATCGAAGACTTATTTCGACACCAACACCTCCGATCACCATCATTTCTATATCGAGGGCGAAAACAGGATCTTCGATATAGACAGCGGCCCGGTGACGGTTTCCAACCTGCCGGAACCGCCGGAAGGCATGGAGATCGCCAATGTCGATATCGTGGTGAGACTGCGTCCGAAACGCTGCGACTGACCGGCGCCTTATGAAATTCCTGGATTTGACGCTCCGGCTTTGAATGGGTCGCCGTCGCGGTGGCGGCTCTTGTTTTCTATGCGATCGCTGGTGTTTCCTGGTGGTTATTTGCCGTGCTCATTCTGGCGCCCGACCTGTCGATGCTGGGCTACATGGCCGGGCCGCGCGTCGGGGCCGTCGCCTACAACGCCTTGCACATAATGATCTTGCCCGTTCTGCTGGCGCTTGTCGGAAACGTCTTTGACAATGCAATGGCGATGGCTGTTGCGCTGATCTGGATCGCCCACATCGCCGTTGATCGCGCTCTGGGATATGGCTGAAGCTGTCGAGCAGCTTCCAGGATACCCATCTCGGCCGCATCGGCCGCTAAACTATCGCCGAACCGAAGATCAGCGAAACAAGTGCCGGATCCGGTGCTTGCCGTGCTGGCCCGACCTGCGGTCCAGAACGTCAGTTCTTGACCTTTTCGCCGGGATAGGCACCCCAGACGAGCGACTGCGCGAGCCAGCCGGTATGACCGTCGAAGGTCATTTCGCACCACTGGCCATCGCAGGACTTGATCGTGCCCATCACACCCGGTTCGAGGATCGCGATGACGCCAGCATCTTTTGCCGGGTCGTCTAGGAGGTTGACGCGAGCGTCCTTGCCACGCTGCCAGGGGGCGACGATCGCCGTGCGGCGGCCCGAAAGCAGCGACTGATTGATCCAGCCTTCCGAGCCGTCGGCATCGCGCACACGGCGCCACGTATCGAACTCCTGGATGATCTCCATCGGCAGGCCTGGCTTCATATACATCCAGTCGACGGAATAATTGACGCCCGGCCCAACACGCGAGTTGACGCGGCCGGATTTCAGGCTGACGAAGCGCGGCAGCGGCAAGCCGCTTGGTCCGAGCGTGACGCTCTGGGCGGGTGCCGCGGCACTTTGCGCCATCACCAGTGGGCTATGGATGAGGGCTCCGAGGAATGCTGCACTGAGGGTCAGGCGGAGCGACGCGAAACCAGACACTTTCGTTCCTTTCGGCGCCGGCCCATCGGCCTTCGCCCCTTTTTCTTTGTCTTCGGCGGAACCGCTTGTTACATGAATGACCGGTACCGCGATCGGCTCTCAGTTTCGCCGTTCTTGGTTAAAGAGGTCTCAACGAGATCGGGTTCGAGGAAACAATGGCAGGCAAAAAGAAGCCCCTCGTCATCATCACGCGCAAATTGCCCGACCCGGTCGAGACCCGCATGCGCGAGTTGTTCGACGCCCGCTTGAATGTCGAGGACAGGCCGATGACGCAGCCGGAATTGGTGGCGGCGGTCAAGGAGGCCGACGTGCTGGTGCCGACCGTGACCGACAATATCGATGCGGCGCTGATTGCCCAGGCTGGCGACAACCTCAAGCTGATCGCCAATTTTGGCAATGGCGTTGACAAGATCGATGTTGCGGCAGCGGCCAAGAAAGGCATCACCGTCACCAACACGCCGAACGTGTTGACCGAAGATACGGCCGACATGACCATGGCGCTAATGCTGGCCGTGCCGCGGCGGCTGGCCGAAGGCGCCAACGTGCTGACCGGCGACAAGAAATGGGCGGGCTGGTCGCCGACTTGGATGCTCGGCCGGCGCATCTGGGGCAAACGGCTCGGCATTGTCGGCATGGGTCGCATCGGCACCGCCGTCGCCAGGCGCGCCAAGGCCTTTGGCCTCTCGATCCACTACCACAACCGCCACCGCGTGCTTCCGGCAATCGAGGACGAGTTGGAAGCGACATATTGGGAAAGCCTCGACCAGATGCTCGCCCGCATGGACATTATCTCGGTCAATTGCCCATCGACACCGGCAACCTTCCACCTGCTTTCGGCGCGGCGGCTGGCGCTTCTGCAACCGTCAGCTTACATAGTCAACACCGCGCGCGGCGATATCATCGATGAGGAATCGCTGGTCAAGCTCATCCATGACGGCAAGATCGCCGGCGCCGGTCTCGACGTCTACGAGCACGAGCCGGCGCTGAACAGCAAGTTGCTGAAGCTTGCCCACAAAGGCAAGGTCGTGCTGTTGCCGCATATGGGCTCGGCGACCCTCGAAGGCCGTATCGACATGGGCGAGAAGGTAATCATCAACATCCGCGCCTTCTTCGACGGTCATCGCCCGCCCGACCGCGTGCTGCCGCTGAGGGCGTGACCGGCATGGTCTTGCCGCAGCAACCGCGCGTTCGTCTTTGGATAGCGTTTGCCTACGGGAAGCATCTTGCGCATGGTGATTGAGGTCGGCCGGTCGTAGCCCTTGTGCGCCGTCCGTTCGGTTTCACGAAAACCGAGGCGGGCAAAGGCTGCGTGATTTCCGGTCAGCTCGATCCGGGTCTGGAGCTCTATGGCGGTCCTGTTGTGGCTGCGGGCAAGATCTTCGACGGCCTGCAGCAGCTGTTTTCCAATGCCTTGTCCCTGAAGAACCGGCTCGACCGCGAGCTTTCCAATATAGAAGTCGTGTGCGCGCTTCAGGACGAAGACGCAACCGACGATCTCGTTTTCCTTCAGCGCCAGGAATGCTGTCTCCTCCTGCGCTCTAGCCCTGAGATTTTCGACGGTGACCTGATGCGCCGAGGACGGCGGGTCAATAACCCCGTCCATGAAGGCGAAGGCGCGCATGATCAGAGCCAGGACCTCGTCCCAACGGTTAAAATCGGCCGCAAGCTGCACAATGAAGACCTCGGCAGGCTGGCTCACGGGCTGGTTCGCTTGTAGCGGATCGTGTCGAAGCGTGCGGCCAGCGCATCGTAGAGCAGCAGTCGCCCGACCAGCGGCTCCCCAATCCCGGTGATCAGCTTGATCG
The DNA here is from genome assembly GCF_040321535.1 of Mesorhizobium sp. M0340. Classification (NCBI taxonomy): domain Bacteria; kingdom Pseudomonadati; phylum Pseudomonadota; class Alphaproteobacteria; order Hyphomicrobiales; family Phyllobacteriaceae; genus Mesorhizobium; species Mesorhizobium sp. M0340. Next base: position 275,601 of record NZ_JAMYRR010000003.1, read on the forward strand.
CTTCCATTGCTTGCAGCGTGCCGATGACCCCCGTGAGCGCGCCGACAATGCCGGCCACCGCGCAGGACGGCACCAGTCCCGGCGGCGGTGCTTCGGGAAAAAGATCGCGGTAGCTTGGGTTCAACTTGCCGTCCGGGCCGGTCTCGAAAGGCTTCAATACGGTGACCGAGCCGTCGAAGCGGCCAACGGCGGCATGCACGAGCGGCCGGCTTTCGGCGGCGCAGGCGTCGGCCACTGCGTAGCGTGTTTCGAAATTGTCGGAGCCGTCAACGACGATGTCATAATGGGCGATGAGAGCAGGGGCGGTGTCTGCGGTCAGCCTGAAATTGTGCGCTTCCACGACGACGTTTGGATTGATGCGGATGATCGCAGCCTTGGCACTGTCGGTTTTTGCCATGCCGACCATGTCCGTGCCGTGAATCACTTGTCGTTGCAGGTTGGAAAGGGAGACGCTGTCGTCATCGACGATACCGAGCGCGCCAACGCCCGCAGCGGCGAGATATTCGAGCACCGGCGCACCCAATCCGCCGGCGCCGATGACCAGCACCCGCGCCCGCTTTAGCCGCTGCTGGCCGGCGCCGCCGATTTCGGGCAGCACTATGTGGCGGGCGTAGCGTTCGAGCTCTTCGTCGGTAAGGGCGGCTGTGATCATCCCCGGGACCATATAACGGAGGAAAAAACTTGTCAGGCATCAATGCGTGCCGCTCAGAAGTGTGCGCCATGGCCGAAGTTCAAATGGTCGGCCTGACCTTACCGTGATCCACGGTCAGGAACTGCGCTCGTCCCTTGAGGCTGTCAAACAACGCGGCATCGGTCCCGGTCATGAAAGCCTGGCAGTTCAGTTCCTCCAGGATCGAGAACAAGGCCGCCCGTCTACCGCCGTCGAGATGGGCGGCAATCTCGTCGAGCAGCAGGATCGGCGTCATGCCCGATATTTCGCCGGTTAGCCGCGCATGCGATAAGACGATGCCGACCAGCAGCGCCTTCTGCTCGCCGGTCGAACAGAGCTCGGCTGGCATCGCTTTGGGCCGGTGGCGCACCACGAGGTCGGTACGGTGCGGGCCGTCGAGCGTGCGCCCGGCGGTGCGGTCGCGGTCGCGCCCCTGGGCAAGCGCGCGACGGAACCGTTCCTCTACGTCGACGGCCGGTAAAATACCGATTTCGCCTTCCAGTTCGCCCGAGATGCCGATGTCGGCTTGCGGAAACGGTCCGTCGCCGGGCAGCCGGTCGATCATGGCGGCGAGCAGGCGCACCAGTTCGGCACGCGCAGCGGCAATTGCCACGCCGGTCTCGGCCATTTGCATCTCGATCGCATCGAACCACGCACTGTCGCGCGAACCGTCGGCGAGCAGCCTGTTGCGGCCGCGCATTGCCTTTTCGTAGTCAAGCGCGCGCTGGCCGTGGCCAGGATCGATCGCAAGCACCAGCCGATCGAGGAAGCGCCGACGATCGGCCGCCGGCCCGGGGAACAGGCCGTCCATAGCCGGTGTCAACCAGACCACGCGCAGCCATTCCAGCATGTCTTCGGCCGAGCGTGCCGCCGCGCCGTTGATCCGCACTCGCCGGCCGCCTTCGCCGTCGCTGCCCGCTATTCCGGTACCGATCTCGACCTGGCCTTCCGGCCCGTCAAGCCGGGCATGCAGCGCAAAGCCACCGTCGCCGCCTTCGCGCGCCACCTCGGCATAGGGTGCGCGGCGCAGGCCGCGGCCAGGCGTGAGCAGCGAGATCGCTTCAAGCAGATTGGTTTTTCCGGCGCCATTGTCGCCGGAGAAAACCACGGCGCCGGGATCAAGGTCGATTGCCAACGCCGCATAGTTGCGGAAATTCGTAAGTGTGAGCTTACTTATGTAGGTCTGCTGCGGTTTTGCAGATTTGGTCACGACAGCAAGATGGCCCTGTTCGGGCCCTACACCCGCATCGGCATCAGCACGTAGAGCGCGGTCTCGTCGGCCATGTCGTGGATCAGCGTCGGGGAACCGGCATCCGCCAGCATGAACTTCGCCTCGGTGCCGGTCAGTTGCGCGGCAACGTCGAGCAGGTATTTGGCGTTGAAGCCGATCTCGATCGGATCAGACGAATAGTCGGCCGCCAGTTCCTCGGTGGCACTGCCCGAATCCGGGTTGTTGACCGCAAGCGTGACCTGTCCTTCGGCGATCGAAAGCTTCACCGCCCGGCCGCGTTCGGACGAAATGGTCGAAACGCGATCGACGGCAGCGGCGAAACTCTGGCGATCGATAATCAGCTTCTTGTCGTTGCCGGTCGGAATGACGCGCTGGTAGTCCGGGAAAGTGCCGTCGATCAGCTTGGAGGTCAAGATAACGCTGCCGATGGTGAAACGGATCTTGGTGTCGGACAACTCGGTGGTGACTGCAACATCGGGATCGTCGACCAGCTTTTGCAACTCGCTGACCGTCTTTCGCGGGATGATGACGCCAGGCATACCCTCAGAGCCTGCCGGCGCATCGATCTCGGCGCGCGCCAGTCGGTGGCCGTCGGTCGCGACAGAGCGCAGCTTCAGCTTGCCGCCGGTCTCGTGCGTGTGCAGATAAATGCCGTTCAGATAATAGCGCGTCTCCTCGGTCGAGATGGCAAACTGGGTCTTTTCGATGAGGCTCTTTAGTCCGACGGAATCGAGCCGGAAAATATGCGAGAACGACCCGGCTGAAAGTTCGGGAAAGTCGGACTGCGGCAGACACTGCAGGCGGAAGCTCGAGCGCCCCGACGTCACCGTCATGGCGTTGCCGTCTTCGTCGGTCTTCAGCGCCACCTCCGCGCCGTCGGCAAGCTTGCGCACGATGTCGTAGAGCAGATGCGCCGGGACCGTTGTCGCCCCGCCGCGTTCGACCTTTGCCGGCGTCGCTTCGGTCACCTCCAGGTCGAGGTCGGTCGCCTTCATTTCAAGGCTGGCCCCCTCGGCGCTGAGCAGCACGTTCGACAGGATCGGAATGGTGTTGCGCCGCTCGACCACGCGGTGAACATGGTTGAGAGACTTCAGGAGATTTGACCGTTCCAGGATAACACGCATGACGAAACAGGCTCGCTTGAATGAATGAACGGGTCTCCGGCAAGCGGCGCCCCGCGAAAGGTCTGAACAGGCTCAGAATCTGCGTAAACTGACAGGAAAAACCCGGCAAACGCAAGCCCGCGCCACCGGTTCGGACCGGCTGCGCGGGCTTTCTGGGGATAAAAAGGCCGAAGTTCGCGAGCCGGCGTTTTTCGGGCCATCAGGCCTGGTCGTTGATCAGCCTTCTCAGCAATTCGAGTTCCTGCGCCAGTGTGTTGTCGGCACCGGAAAGATCCTCGATTTTGCGCACCGCATGCAGCACGGTCGTATGGTCGCGGCCGCCGAACCGCCGCCCGATCTCCGGGAGCGAGCGCGGCGTCAACACCTTCGACAGATACATAGCGACCTGCCGCGGCTTGACGATGGTGCGTGTGCGCCGGTTGGACAGCAGTTCGGTCTTCGACACGTTGTAGTGGCGCGCGACGATGCGCTGGATGTCCTCGATACGCACCCGCTTCGGTTCACCCGAACGATAGATGTGGCCGAGGATCTCGTCGATGCGGTCAATGGTGATCTGCGGTTCGAAGGATTGGCGAAACAAAAGCTGGTTGAAGGCACCTTCGAGCTCGCGCCCGCTGCCGGTCACCGTGCGGGCGACGTGGTTGAGTATCTCTTCGGAAATATCCAGCGACGCATCGTCGAGCTTGGCGGTGGCAAGCCTGAGCTTGAGCATACCGATACGCATTGCGAAATCCGGGGCCGACATTTCCAGCGCGACGCCGCCGTTGAGGCGCGAGCGGACGCGTGGCTCCAGCGACTCCAATTCGGACGGCGGCCGGTCGGCAGCGACCACCACCTGCTTGGCGCTGTCGAGCAGCATGTTGATCAAATGGCAGAATTCGTGCTGGATCGACTTGCCCTGCAGGAACTGCATGTCGTCGATGATGAGGAGGTCGATGTCGCGCAGCTGTTCTTTCAGCGTCAGTGCGTTGTTGTCGCGGATCGCGGTGGCGAACCGCCACATGAAATACTCAGCCGTAAGATAGACGACCCGCGATTTCGGATTCTGCTTCAGCGATTCTGCGGCGATCGCCTGCAACAGATGCGTTTTGCCCAGCCCGACCGTCGCGTGAAGAAAGAGCGGATTGAAACGCACCGCGCTCGACTGCGATTCCGCGACCGCCTTGGCGGCGGCAAAAGCCACTCGGTTCGATGGTCCTTCGATGAAGGAGGTGAAAGTGTAGCGTGGATCGAGCGGCGAACCGAGAACATTGTGCCGGAACTCGGTTTCTGCCGGCATCCCCGGGCGGGTTGCCGGGACCCGTTCGACCCTGCTGGGGCTCGCCGTGCCCGCAGAGAGCGCGGTTTGCGTCTGCCTGGTCATCTTGCGCGCCGGCGCCACTTCTGGCTCGACGCTGTTGCGGCCCTGCCGTGTGGCGGTGCGAACCACGATCTCGATCTTGAGGATCTCCGGATCCTCGTGCTTCCACAACTCGGTGATGAGATCGAGATAGTGGCCGTTGATCCATGAACGCAGGAATGCGGTTGGCACTGAGATGCGGACAATGCCCTTAGAGGATTCAGCGACCTTCATGCGCCCGAACCAGCTCGAATAGACCTCGGTTCCCAGACGCGCCTTCAACTGGGCCTTGACCCGATCGAACTTCTGTTCAGCTTCATTGGAAGCCGCCATGTCGTTCCTTCCGACTAACGTTCCAGGAAATGGGAGGTCGCCTGTAAGCTCCCTTTCGATGCCGCCGCTCTGCATGATCGAGTTCCTTGTCTCTTGTACCTGTTTTCCGCCGGGGATGCGCCTCCTGCATCCATGTTTCCGGCGACCGTGTCTTCGCTGCGACACCATCGCCGCCGCCGGCTGATGAATCGCCTCGTTGTCGGTCCGGCGCCGAAGCGCCGATCCGCTTTGGTCATGTCAGGGCAACAAAATGCCGTCCGGCGAAAAACCGCCGGCGCACCGTCGACCTGCCATGTACAATTACGCCAGTCCCCTACCGTATCGAAAAGACAAACCAACCCCGTCCGCGGAGTTGAATCCGCGCTGTAAACTCTGCCAATTTGAGCTGGCCGGTTTCAGGCTGGTCAAGGGCCAAGGGCCCATCCCTTCGATGGACAGACATTACCGAAATCGCTGTGGATAGGGCAAGGCCACCCCTAACGGATTTTTAAGGAATCTGACTAGCAAGGGACGTTTCGAACGCCATGCTGCAATAGTTGATTTTGACAAAGCCATTGTGATTCAAACCCTTTTCCGGCGAATATGAAAAAGGCCACACAACGCGAAATTTTCTGAAATAATTCACTTGACAGCCAATTGTCGCCTATCGGCCGCAGCTGATGTGAACAAGCTGTGGATCACCATCGGTAAGCTTCTGAAAGGAAACGGTAATCCGTGACGCTCGGAAATTTTCGTATTGGCGGTTTCGGAGGCTCCGAATATGAGCGGGCATGTATATGCCGGCAAAGCATTTCGAACTTTGAAATGCTCGCGGAGCGCCATTGTGCGGGCTTTCTTTTAAGTACTTGCCGGCAAACGAAAAAACCCGGCGCGATTGGCCGGGTTTGAAGTAGCGCAGTTCAGGAATGGATATATCAGGCTGACAGCACCTTGACCCGTTGGGCCAACCGCGACACCTTGCGCGATGCCGTGTTCTTGTGCACCACGCCCTTGGTCGCGGCGCGCATCAGTTCCGGCTCGGCCACCTTGAAGGCAGCCTGTGCGGCCGCCTTGTCGCCAGCCGCGAGCGCCTCTTCGACCTGGCGGATGTAGGTTCGGACGCGGGAGCGGCGGTTCTTGTTGATCGCTGCGCGACGGGCGATCTTGCGCGTTGCCTTTTTGGCCGAGGAGGTATTGGCCATGGTGCCTCTCTTCTGATCTGGTGGGCGCTTGCGGGATACCGCGGGGCGCAAAAAACAAACGGGCAGCCACAGGGCCGCCTCGGTTGTTGCGGCTTATAGTTCAGCTTTTCCGGCACGTCAACGCTGCAGTGTTTTCTTTTTGACCGGTGCCTCGTCATCTCACCGGTTCGTGAAATTCGGCTTCCGCTTGCCGGTGAAGGCCGCCATGCCTTCCTTCTGGTCATCCAGCGCAAACAGCGAATGAAACAGCCGGCGCTCGAACCGCAGACCCTCGGTGAGCGTCGTCTCATAGGCGCGGTTGACGGCCTCCTTCGCCATCATCACCGACGGCAAGGAAAAATCGGCGATCTTCGCTGCTGCCTTAAGTGCTTCCTCGATCAACTCGCCGGCTGGCACGACGCGCGAGACAAGACCGGAACGCTCGGCCTCGGCTGCGTCCATCATTCGTCCCGTCAGGCACATATCCATTGCCTTCGACTTGCCGACAAAGCGGGTCAGGCGCTGCGATCCGCCCATGCCGGGCATGACGCCCAGCGTGATCTCGGGTTGGCCAAACTTGGCGGTGTCGGCGGCGATGATGAAGTCGCACATCATCGCCAGTTCGCAGCCGCCCCCCAGCGCATAGCCCGCCACCGCCGCGATGATCGGCTTTCGTGCCCGCGTAAATTCTTCCCAGCCGACGAAGAAATCCTGCACATAAGCATCCACGTAGGAGATCGACTGCATTTCCTTGATATCGGCACCTGCCGCGAAAGCCTTCTCCGAACCAGTGATGACCATGGCGCCAATGTCGGCATTGGCGCCCATGCTGTTCACCGAGGCGACCAGTTCCGCCAGCACTTGTGAATTCAGCGCGTTGAGCGCCTGCGGCCGGTTCAGCGTAATCAGCCCGACCTTGCCGCGGGTTTCGACGATGATGGTTTCATAGCCCATGCTTTGCTCCTCCTCGCTTCTGGTTTAAGCCTGACAGGCCCGGCAGTGGAAAGTCGAACGACCGCTTTGCACGATACGCTCGATGTGGCCGCCACAACCAGGCTTGGAGCAGGCTTCGCCCTCGCGATCGTAAACCGCGAAGGAATGCTGGAAGTAGCCCAGCGATCCATCGGTCTGCATATAGTCGCGCAACGACGAGCCGCCGGCGGCGATCGCATCGGCGACGACCGAGCGGATAGCTTCGGCCAGGCGTTCGCTCTGCTCTTTGGCTTTCTTGCCGGCTCTCGCGAGGGTGCCCGCTTCGCGCAGCGGCGACAGGCCGGCCCGCCAAAGCGCTTCCGAGACGTAGATATTGCCTAGCCCGGCAATTAGCCTCTGGTCCAGAAGTGCCGCTTTCAGCGGTGACTTGCGACCTTTCAGCAACGAAGCGAGCAGCGTGCCGTCCAGTGCGTTGCCTGTAGGCTCGACGCCTAATCCCGCCAGCATCGGATGCATGTCGGGCTCGCCTTCCGAAAACAGCATGAACCCGAAGCGGCGCGGGTCGTTGAAGATCACGCGAGAGCGGACGCCGGCAGGGGATGCGATGTCGAAGACGACGTGATCGTGAGCAGTGTTTTTCGAACGTTCGTGGTGGAACGCGCCGGGCGTTGCGCTCTCGTCGGCCGTTTCGATGCGAAACGAACCCGACATGCCGAGATGGCAGATCAGAACCGGGCCGTTGTCCATGTGCATTGTCAGATATTTGGCACGGCGGCCGAGCGCAGCAATCGTCTTGCCGGTCAGCCGCTCCGAAAATCTCGCGGGGAACGGAAACCGCAAATCCGGCCGGCGTGCCTCGACGTCGACAATGCGGGCACCTTCAAGGGCCGGCTGCAGACCGCGCCTGACTGTCTCGACCTCCGGCAGCTCAGGCATGGCCACCTATCGTGGCATGGAAGGAGGTGCCGTGACGGCCGCGCGCCAGCCCGAGATGTTCGGCCACGGTTTCGCCGATGTCGGCAAATGTCGCCCTCAGTCCGATGTCTGCGCCTTTGAAACCCGGCCGTGTCCCGATAACCGGAATCCGCTCGCGCGTGTGGTCGGTGCCGCGCCACGTCGGATCGTTGCCGTGATCGGCGGTCAAAATGAGCAGATCGCCTGACCTCAGCCGTGCGAATGCCTCGGGCAGGCGCCGGTCGAAAGCTTCGAGTGCGGCGGCATACCCCGCAACGTCGCGCCGATGCCCGAACTCGGTGTCGAAATCGACAAAGTTCGCGAAGACGAGGTCGCCGTCGCGGGCGTCTTCCATGGCGCCAAGCGCTTTGTCGAACATCGCCATGTTGCCGGCAGCCTTGCGGACTTCCGAGATGCCCCGGTGGGCGAAAATGTCGCCGATCTTGCCGACCGCGATAACCCGGCTGCCGCGCGCCGTCAGACGGTCGAGCAGCGTCGGTTCCGGCGGCGGTACGGCATAGTCGCGACGATTATGCGTTCGCTCGAACGTGGCGGCGGTTTCACCGATGAACGGCCGTGCTATGACGCGGCCGATATTCAGCGGATCGACGAGCCTGCGCACCACCTTGCAGAACTCGTAAAGCCGTTCCAGGCCGAAATGAACCTCATGCGCGGCGATCTGCAGGACGGAGTCGATCGAGGTGTAGCAGATCGGCTTGCCGGTGCGGATATGGTCATCGCCGAACCGTTCGATAATCTCGGTGCCCGGAGCATGGCAATTGCCGAGGATGCCAGGCACCTTCCCTTCACGCACCATTGCTTCGGTCAGCCCGGCCGGAAAGGCGGGAATCGCGTCCGGGAAGTAACCCCAGTCGAAACGGACCGGCAGGCCGGCTATTTCCCAATGGCCCGATGGCGTGTCCTTGCCGCTCGAAACCTCTTGGGCCGCGCCGTGAAAGGCGGCGGCAAGCGGCGCACTGCCGGCATTCTCGAACCTGAAACCCGTCGCCGTTGCCGCGGCCTGGCCGAGGCCGAGCGAAAGCATGTTTGGTACAAGAAGGGGCCCGTCACGCAGGCCTTCGCGATCGGCGCGGCCTTCTGCGCAGGCCCGCGCGATGTGTGCGAACGTATTGGAGCCGGTGTCGCCATAGCGTTCGGCATCGGCCGCGCCGCCGATGCCGAAGGAGTCGAGGACAAAAAGGAAGGCGCGTGCCATCGAAAGGTTCATCATTCCTGTGTTGGCTCAGACATAGGGTTCCGCGCCGTCATTGGCAATTCGGAAACCCAAACAGCACGGTTGGCATGCTGGTCCCGGAGAGACGAATCGCGGCATGGTCGATCTGCGGATGGAAATGCGCGGCGCGGAGCTCGCATGAGGCTTGCCCTGACAGCATTCGCCGCCGTACTGGCTTTGCTGCTGGATGCGTCTTGCGCAAACCTGGCGCGCGCCGATTGGCGCTATGTTATCGGAACGTTCCGTATCGGTATCGTCGCCGAACCGTTGCCGGTCCGAGGGACGATGTGCCGGCTGCAGCCATCGTGCGTCTGGTCTCGGCCCGCGGTTGCAAGCAATAGCAACAGACCGGTTAGCGGGCCTCAGGCGTCAGCAATCGCTGCACGGAATGGTCGGGCTCCTGCGCGGCCGCAGATAATAAGTTTCCGCCATCGATATCGAATTGAAGACCGAGCTCAACCCGAACCGGCTTTGGCCGTCCGCCGACCAGGTGATGATTGGCTTGTAGGCGAGATCGCTTTCGACCCGAATGAGGAAAGTGCCTTTGATCTTGAGCGCGCTCGGGACCGTTGTGGTGGAATCCTTGACCGCGTCGAGGCTAGAGACGCCATCCACCAGTTTGCGCGACCACACGACCAGGACTTTCGGCGTCGTCTCGTTCGTCACCTGTATCGCCGTGATAATGATCTTCGGTTTCGAGCGGTTGTAGGGCTGGAGCGTGGAACTGCCGATCGCCATGATGGCATCGACATCGGCCGCCTTGATGGTCTGCTGCTGTGTGACGAGGTCCGCTACCATGCTGCCGATGCGGCTGACCTTCTTGCTGGTCTCGATGGCTTGCGAGGCCTCCATTGTCATAAAGTACATGATCAACAGGACAGGCACGATGAGGGCAAACTCGACGGCCGCAATACCGCGGCGGTCGGAGCAAAGCCGGACTGCTCTTGTACAAATCCCTGCGATGCCCAACTGTGCCCCCGCACGAATCATGGCTTTGCCCTTTTCAAGCGACTAGGTGGTTCAGTTGTCGAAAGGCTCGTTCTGCCAAGTGATCGAGGCAAAATGCAGCGTTTTGCCGTCCTTCAGATTGGCCATCGACTTGGCCATGAAGTCGGTCATCACCGGCCATTTGTAAAAAACCCGCAGCATGTTTCTCGACTCCGCCAGGCCCGGTGCGACCGTGAAGGTCTGTGTGCTCGTGCCCTTGGTCAGCACGACGTCGCCATCCTGGATCTTGAAACCGGCCAGCGCCGCATCGGCGAAGGTCGGATATTCGCGCAAGTCCACCAGCAATCCGGGACAGGTCTTGGCGACCATGATCTCCAATTTGGTGCAGATCATATCCCGCAGCTTGGTGCCGGACACATCGGCCGGTCTTAGCTGGCCGGTACGCAACTGGCGCGCGATGTCGTCTGTGGCGTTTGCCATCACTTCCTGTGCGGCAAATGAAATGCAGCTCTCCAGTATGGCGAATACAAGAAGCGCGAAAGGAATTGCAAGCAGGGCGAATTCGATCGCCGTGCTTCCGCGGCGGTCGCCCAAAAACCGTCTTGGAGAACCTGCTCGTCCAGCCTTGCTCATGTCCTCTGCCCGCCGATGCCGCTTCTGTATCGGTCCCACCCTTAGTCGGAACCGATTGAAGTCCGGTTGGAATGACCGTTAAATTCAACGGGAAGGCCTTAACCCGGCCATAACCGAAGCACGTTCTCGCCAAAGACGGAGACGCCGGCTAGCTAATGCCCGGCGCTCATCTCGGCTTCAGAGGCCTTCTCGGCATCGCTCTTATACGAGCTTTCGCAATATGGCGCGCAGGACATCGTCTGCACTTCGGCGCGTCGATAGATGCGCACCGACGCCGCCGCCTGGCGCACGACGGTTATTTGCTCATCGACGATCGGGTTGCCCTCGTGATCGAGGACGACAAGATTGGTGACGCCAAATCCCTTGCCGGTCAGTACGATCGTCGATGCGTCCTGCACGGAGGCGTCGGCGATCGCCGGATTGCCGACGACAATCGTATCGGCGGCGCGCGACAATTTGATGATCTTTGCCTGGTTCATCGTCACCTCGATGCCGGCGCCGGCCTTGGCTGGAAAGGCGAAAGCCGCTGCGGCACAAAGCACGGCAACTGGAAATGATGATCTCGGCCCGGCCATTAAGGCGCCCCCTGGCAAACTGTTCAACGGAACATGAACGAGATTGGTGAACCAACCGTTAAGCGGCTGGAGTTCACCGGAACCGGCATTGGGCCTAGCCGGCACGGCTGGAACGTCTTTGCCGAATTGCGCCTTTTGCGCCTTTTGTCGGCCCGGGGTCCTAGCTGCGGGTATTTTAGTTCTGGGTTAACCACGCAATGCCATCTAAGCGGGAAAGGAATCGGTAAGCCTGTTTATTAAGCCGATTGAAACAGCTTCTCCTTAGATTCGCAGTATCCGATCAGCCACCAAGAGAAGTTGACGGAAGTGCTGTAACAATTGGAGTAGGAGCTCAAATGTCTAACCTCATCGCACGTTTTGTGAAGGACGAATCCGGCGCGACCGCTATCGAATACGGTCTGATCGCCGCTCTCATCGCGCTCGCCATCATGGTCGGCGCCACCTCGCTCGGCACCGCGCTGAACGCCAAGTTTGACAAGATTGCCACCAAGGTCAACGCTTCGTAAGCAACAACATTCCATTGCTTCCCAATAAGGGCCGCCGCACTGGCGGCCCTTATTTAGTCCTACGCATGATTTTGAACTTTAGACCTCATCAATCGTTAATCGAACATACCTAGGCTGGGACCAGGTACAGTTTGACCACAGGCGCCGCGCCCATGCTTGAAGCCGTGATCTTCGTCGTCTTTCCATTCTGCATGCTTTTTGCCGCGATCTCCGACATGCTGTCGATGACGATCGCCAATCGCGTGCCTGTGCTGCTCGTCGTTGTCTTTGCCTTGGTTGCGCCCTTGACCGGCATGGACTGGGCCACTTATGGCGGGCACTTCGCCGCCGGCGGCCTGGTTCTTGTAGTGACATTCGGCCTGTTCGCGCTTGGCGGCATGGGCGGCGGCGACGCCAAGCTCTTGGCCGCCACTGCCGTATGGATGGGACTGAACATCCATCTCGTCGAGTATCTCGTCACCTCGACGTTCATCGGCGGTCTGCTGACCCTTGCCATCATCGCCTATCGAAAATCGCTGCTTGCCGCCGTCACAAGCCACAATCGGTTCCTGCGCCATTTCGCCGAAGAGGCGACCGGCGTTCCGTACGGCATTGCGCTTGGCATTGGCGGTCTGCTCACCTATTCCGACTCACCGTTGATGGCCTGGGCGCTTACCAGGCTGGCGGGCTGAATTTTCGCTTTCCGCCGTTGGCGCCGAGCAGGCGAATTGGCCACGTTTTCCTTCGGGCCAGAGTTGTCGCTCTAATTTATGTAAACCTTAAATTAATCACGATCGTAAGTATAACATTAACCTTGTTTTGACGATTGCCGCTGCAAAGTCCGGCTTGGCTAGTGGTTTGCCAAGGCGAGGTTCGGACAGATGCCAGCATCCCGATTGATTATTCTAGGCGTGGCGATAGCCGCGGCCGGCGGTGCAGGCTATGTCGCGAAGAACATGGTTGTGGCTCCGCCGCCTCCGGTTGTCGATTCCGGTCCTCAGGCGCCGGCGATCGCGCTGCAGGATGTGCTTGTTCTTTCCGGCGACGTTCCGATGGGCAGTCCGCTTGAAAACAACATTTCCTGGGAGTCATGGCCGTCCGCCGGCATCAACGCAAATTTCATCACCCGCGCTGCCGAGCCTGAAGCGCTGGACAAGCTGAAGGGCGCCGTCGCCCGCGTGGCGCTCTATGCCGGCGAGCCGCTGCGCCGCTCGAAGCTGATCGGTGAAGGGCAAAGCTTCATGTCGTCGATCCTGCCCTCCGGCATGCGGGCTGTCGCCACAAGCATTTCGGCCGACACCTCGGCCGGTGGCTTCATTCTTCCGAACGATTTCGTCGACGTCATCATGACCCGCAGAACCGATGCCGCCAATGGCGGTGGTCCGGGCTTCACGACCGAAACTATCCTCAAGAACATTCGTGTCCTGGCGATCGACCAGACCATTCAGGAGGATGAGGAAGGCAAGAAGACCAGAGTCGGCCAGACCGCCACCCTGGAGCTGACGCCGCAGCAGTCCGAGATCATCACCGTCGCACAGCAGATGGCGGATCGCCTGACACTGGCGCTGCGCTCGATCAAGGACAGCCAGGACAAGAATGTGGGCGAGGCCGACTACCTGGTTTCCGGCAATGGTCGGCGCGGCACCGTGCGGTTGATCAAGTCGGGCGAAGTTTCCGAGGTGGGGGCAAGGAAATGAGGCTAAAAACCAAACTGCCGCTCACCCTGGCTGTGGCGATCGGCCTGTTTCTCCTTGGAACGAATGCATATGGCATCCTCGATGCCAGTGCGGCGGGCAATGCCAGGGTCACGGCTTCGACCGCCACCCAGCGGGTCAAACTCGGACTCAATAAATCGGTGGTGATCGACCTGCCGAGCGATGCCTATGATATTCTCGTCGCCAACCCCGCTGTAGCCGACGCAGTGACCCGCACCGCCCGCCGCATCTATCTGTTCGGAAAGGCGGTCGGCGAGACCAACATCTTCGTCTTTGGCCCGAATGGCGAGCAGATCGTCAGCCTTGACCTGGCGGTCGAACGCGATGTTGCCGGGCTGGAGGACTATATCAAGCGCTTCATCCCGTCATCGGAGGTCAAGGTCGAGTTGCTGAACGACAACGTCGTTCTGACCGGAACCGTCGACACTCCTCTTGACGCCAAGCGCGCGGCTGATCTGGCAAACATCTTCGTGTCCGGCGGCGAGGCGACCACGGGTCAATATTCGCAGACCGCTGCCGGCGGTTCGGCCGAAGCCGGCGTCGCCATCGACAACCCGGATGCCGAGCGCCGCGTCAGCCAGATCATCAACCTGCTGCAGATTATCGGCGACGACCAGGTGACGCTGAAGGTGACGGTTGCCGAGGTCAGCCGCACGGTGATGAAGCAGCTCGGCGTCAACATGGTCGGCAACGGCAGCAGCAACGGCATCAGTTGGAGCGCTCTCACCACGCCTGCATACGGATTGGGAAAGCCACTGTCGCAATATTCGGGGGCGGCGATCGGCAGCTCAACTCTTCAAGCGTACATAAACGCCATGGAGCAAAGCGGTGTCATGAAGACGCTGGCCGAGCCGACTCTCACCGCCGTTTCCGGCGAGAAGGCGACCTTCAAGGTCGGCGGCGAATTCAATATCATCACCGGCCGAACAAGCAACGTTTCAAACGACAATCAAACTGGCCAGATTACCTACGAGCACGAACGCCTTGAATATGGAATTGGGCTCGAATTCCAGCCGGTCGTGCTCTCGGCGGGCCGCATCAGCCTGAAAGTGAGGACGTCGGTTTCGGAACCTACGACCGAAGGCGCCGCAGTCCTGGAAGGAGCCGGCGACTTACCCGGCACCACTTTGCTGTCGATCCGCAAACGCCTGGCCGACACCACGGTGGAATTGCCCTCCGGCGGTTCCATGATGATCGCGGGCCTTGTCCGCGACGACATCAGACAGGCGGTTGCCGGGCTGCCCGGCCTGACCAAAATACCGGTGCTAGGCACGCTGTTCCGCAGCAGGGATTTCGTCCGCAACGAGACCGAACTCGTCATCATCATCACGCCCTATCTGGTGAAGCCGGTGGCGCGCAACGATCTTGCCAAGCCGGATGACAATTTCAACGCAGCCAGCGATGGCGCCGGCATGTTCCTTGGCCGCGTCAACCGCGTCTACGGCACCATGCAGACCGACAAGCCCAACGGCCGCTATCACGGCGTTGTCGGCTTTATCTACAAGTAAGCGGGGAAGTCGACATGTCTCAGTCAGTATCGAAGGCAAGGGCGGTCACCGCGATACAGTCCGTTCATTCGCGGATCTGGCGGCCGGCCGTTCCGATCATAGCGATCGCGGTAGCGGCATCACTGGCCGGCTGCGCCAATCGCGACAGCGTCACGGTCGGTGCCATACCGGACGACTATCGCACCACCCATCCTATCGTCATCGCCGAGAAGGTGCAGAAGATCGACCTTCCGGTCGGCGCCGGCGACCGTGGCATGACCAGATCCCAGCGTGACACGCTCCTGGGCTTTCTCAACGGATACGACAGGAGCGCGGCTCCGGTGCTGACGATCGAGATTCCGAGCGGCTCAGCTAACGAAATCGCAGCGGCCGCGGCCGGCCGCGATTTCGCCAGGCTCGCCATAGCCAGCGGCATCAGCCGGAAGCGGATCGCCATGCGGTCCTATCAGTCTGTTTCAGCCGAAGCGTCCGCACCGGTCCGCGTTGCCTATGTCTCGGTGAAGGCTCAGACGGATAAATGCGGGCGCTGGCCCGAAGACCTGCTGCAGACTTCGGAAAACAAGCACTATGCCGATTTCGGCTGTTCGTATCAGAACAACCTGGCTGCCCAGATGGCCAATCCGTCCGATCTGATCGGGCCACGCAAACCGTCGCCGATCGACGCGGAAAATCGCGGCGCGGTGATCGACGTCTATCGTGACAGGGGTATTTCGGACGAATTCCTCGGCAATTCGGAAGTCGATTATTAACGAGTGTTGAGGCTCAACAAACTCTAAGCCGCGCAAGTCACGGAAAGTGATGACAATGAGCAATCTTGCCTATGACACAGAGGTACCGGGCGGCGAAACCTCGGAGCAGGATATTGCCGCGATGCAGGCGTTGCGGCCGATCCCGCGCATTTCGATCCAGGCATTTTGCGAGACCGAAGGCGTAGCCAATCCGGTCGAGCGCGCCGGCGAGGATCGCCGCATGGCCAAGGCCCATCTGAAGGTGCATATGGGGGGCATCCCCACCGCTATCGAATTCTATCAGTCGGCGCCGACACCGAACCTGATCCTGCTTGAATCCCGCAGCGAGCCGAAGCTGTTGCTTGAACAACTCGCCCAGCTCTCCGAGCATTGTGACCCGACCTCCAAGGTGGTGGTTGTCGGCCACTACAACGATGTCGGCCTGTATCGCGAACTCATTCGTTCGGGCATCTCCGAATATGTCATCGCGCCCGTATCGATGGCCGACATCGTCAGCGTGGTGTCTTCGATCTTCGTTGATCCGGAAGCTGAGCCGATCGGCCGCTCGATTGCGTTCATCGGCGCCAAGGGCGGCGTCGGCTCCTCGACCATAGCCCATAATGTGGCCTGGGCCATGTCGTCCCTTTTCAAATCCGAAGTGGTTGTCGCCGATCTCGACCTCGCCTTCGGAACGGCCAATATCAACTTCGACCAGGACCCGGCCCAAGGCATTGCCGAGGCGGTCTTCTCGCCGGAACGCGTCGACGAGGTCTATCTCGACCGACTGCTCGCCCAATGCGCCGAGCACCTGTCGCTGCTTGCGGCCCCTTCGACCCTGGAGCGGGTCTACGATTTCGATCCCGACGCTTTCACCCAGCTTATCGACATAGCCCAGCGTAGCGCGCCGCTCCTCGTGCTCGATGTTCCCCACTTGTGGGCGGGCTGGACCAAGAACACGCTGGTCAAGGCCGATGAGATCGTCATCACGGCGACGCCCGAACTGGCCAATCTGCGCAACACGAAGAACCTGGTCGACATGCTGAAGCGGCTTCGTCCGAACGATCCTGCGCCAAAGCTTGTGATCAACCAGGCCGGTGTGCCGAAGCGTCCCGAGATTACGCCGTCCGACTTCTCCGAATCCCTCGGCCTTTCGCCGATGTCAGTCATCCCGTTCGAGCCGCTTTTGTTCGGAAATGCTGCCAATAACGGACGTATGCTTGGTGAAATGGATGCCAAGAGTCCGGTCGTCGCCACGATCAACGAGATCGCCCATGTGCTGACAGGGCGCAGCGAAATCAAGGTGAAGAAAAAGGCTGGCCTCGGCAACCTGATAGGCAAGCTTTCGCGCAACAAGAAGTGATGCCTCAGCGGTGGAATTGGTAAGCGATCATGTTTGGTAAAAGAGGCAGCGACGACGGCAACCGGACCATCCCGGAATTCCGTCAGCCCGCACCCGCAGCTGCTGCGCCGGCTGCCGCGAACCCTATGGAAGCGGCTATAGGTGCCAGACCCGCGACGCTGCCGCCGTCCGGCGCGCCTGCTGCGCAGGTTCGCCGTGCAGTCGAGCCGCCGCCATTGGCGCCGGAGCCGAAAACTATCCAGCGCCAAAAGAGCGAAACCTACTACGACACCAAAAGCCAGGTCTTCGCCGCACTGATCGACACGATCGACCTGTCGCAGCTGGCCAAGCTCGATCCCGAAAGCGCGCGCGAGGAAATCCGCGACATCGTCAACGACATCATCGCGATCAAGAATTTCGCGATGTCCATCGCCGAGCAGGAAGAGCTTCTCGAGGACATCTGCAACGACGTTTTGGGCTACGGGCCGCTGGAGCCACTGCTTGCGCGCGACGATATTGCCGACATCATGGTCAACGGCTCCAAGAACGTCTACATCGAAGTCAACGGCAAGGTCGAGCAGACCGGCATCCGGTTCCGTGACAACCAGCAGCTCCTCAACATCTGCCAGCGTATCGTCAGCCAGGTCGGCCGCCGCGTCGATGAATCAAGCCCGATCTGCGATGCGCGTCTTCCTGATGGCTCGCGTGTCAACGTCATCGCACCGCCCTTGGCTATTGACGGCACCGCACTTACCATCCGCAAGTTCAAGAAGGACAAGCTGACGCTCGATCAGTTGGTCAAGTTCGCCTCGATTTCGCCGCAAGGGGCCGAGATTCTCAAGATCATCGGCCGTGTCCGTTGCAACATCGTCATCTCGGGCGGAACCGGCTCGGGCAAAACGACGCTGCTCAATTGCCTGACCAACTATATCGACCGGGAGGAACGCGTCATCACCTGCGAGGACTCGGCTGAGCTGCAATTGCAGCAGCCGCATGTGGTGCGTCTCGAAACCCGCCCGCCCAACCTCGAAGGCGAGGGCGAAGTGACCATGCGCGACCTGGTCAAGAACTGTCTGCGCATGCGGCCCGAACGCATTATCGTCGGCGAAGTGCGCGGACCCGAAGTGTTCGACCTGCTGCAGGCGATGAACACTGGCCATGACGGCTCGATGGGAACGATCCACTCGAACAGCCCGCGCGAATGCCTCAACCGTATAGAGTCGATGATCGCCATGGGCGGCTACACGCTGCCGCAAAAAACCGTGCGCGAAATCATCGTCGGCTCCGTCGACGTGATCATACAGGCTGCACGCCTGCGCGACGGATCGCGGCGCATCACCCATATCACCGAGGTGATCGGCATGGAGGGCGACGTCATCATCACCCAGGACATCGTTCTTTATAACATCAAGGGCGAGGACGCGAACGGCAGGCTGCTGGGCGAGCACGTGTCGACCGGCATCGGTCGTCCGCATTTCTGGGAGCGCGCCCGCTACTACGGCGAGGAGCAGCGCCTCGCCGTTGCGCTAGAGGCAATGGAGAAGCGCGCTGACTGATCCGTCCGGAAACGTGGGGGCCAGGATCGATGTTCGGAATTGACGGCACCGTATTGGCATTCGTCGTGCTCGCCGGCTTCAGCGCCGGCGCTGTGGCCTATGCTTTCCTGTTCAACCGGATCAGCACCGAGAAGCAGGTCGGCAAGCGGCTTGAATCGATCAAGACCGCCGAGACGGATCGTTCCGTCGTCAAGGCTTCGCGCGATCGCGTCGCGGAAGCGGCCAAGCGTCGCAAGTCCGTCCAGGATTCGCTGAAGGATCTCGATCAAAAGCAAAAGTCCAATCAGAGCCTGGTCAAAAAACCACCGCTGAAGATCCAAATCCGTCAGGCCGGCATGAAGATCTCGCTCGAGCGCTTTTATGTCTACTCGGCGGTCTGCGGCGTCGTCTTGACGGCTCTTATCTATTTCATCGGCGCCCCGCTGCTGGTCTTGCCGGCTGCGCTGCTGGTCGGCGTCTTGGGTCTGCCACGCTGGTTCGTCTCGTTTCGCCGCGCGCGCCGCGTCAAGGCGTTCCTCAACGAATTTCCGAACGCGCTCGATATCATTGTGCGTGCGGTAAAATCCGGCCTGCCGCTGAACGATGCCGTGCGCCTGATCGCCAACGAATCCCCCGAGCCGGTCAAGACCGAGTTCCGCCGCATCGTCGATTCGCAGCAAATGGGTTTGTCGATCCCCGACGCGGCCATGCGCATGCCAGAAACGATGCCGTGCACCGAGGCGAGCTTCTTCGGCATCGTCATCCAGATCCAGTCCCAGGCCGGCGGCAATCTTTCCGAAGCGCTGGGCAATCTTTCGCGCGTGCTTCGCGATCGCAAGAAAATGAAAGCCAAGGTCCAGGCGTTGTCCATGGAAGCCAAGGCATCCGCCGTGATCATCGGCGCGTTGCCTTTCGTCGTCGCCTGTCTCGTCTATTTGACGAGCCCGAACTACATCATGCCCCTCTTCACCACCAGCACCGGCAATCTGATCCTCGGTTGTTCCGGCATCTGGATGTCAATGGGCATCCTGGTAATGCGCAAGATGATGAACTTCGAAGTCTAGGACTCGCGTATGACCGATCACGTCGTCAGAACTCTCACCGATCCGTCCCTGCTGATCGCACTGCTGGTCGGAATAGCGGTGTTTGCGACCGTCTTCACGCTGCTGCCCGCCTTTGGCGGGAACCAGCTCAAGGCGCGCATGAAATCCGTGGCGCTGGAGCGCGATGAGCTGCGCGCCAAGCAGCGGGCGCGGCTGGCAATCGAAGCCGACCGCCGCCGCAAGGGCCTGCGCGAAGAACAGTCGGTCGGCATGCGCAATATTGTCGATCGCCTGGATCTCAGGCGTGCGCTGGCGGATGAAGGTACCTTGCAGAAATTGAAAGTGGCGGGTTTTCGCGGGCAAAATCCGCTGACGCGCTTCCTTTTCTTCCGTCTCGTCCTGCCCTTCATCGGCTTTGCATTGGCGGCGATGTATCTGTTCGTGCTCGGCGGATTGCCCGAGCAGCCGTTTTTCGTGAAGCTGTTCGTGTGCATCGTGGTTGCCTATGCGGGGTTCTACGCGCCGGTGCTCTACGTCAACAACCGCGCTACCAAGCGCAAGCAGTCGATTCAGATGGCGTGGCCGGACGCGCTCGACCTGATGCTGATATGCGTCGAGTCCGGCATGTCGGTGGAAGCGGCGCTTCGCAAAGTCGCCGATGAAATCGGCGCGCAATCGGTGGCATTAGCGGAAGAGTTCATCCTGACCAACGCCGAGCTTTCCTATCTGCAGGAGCGCAAGCAGGCCTACGAGAACCTTGCAAGCCGAACTGGCCTGGAATCCGTCAGGTCGGTTTCCCAGGCGCTGGTTCAGGCCGAGCGCTACGGCACGCCCGTGGCGCATGCGTTGCGAGTGCTTGCCAGTGAGAGCCGCGATATGCGCATGAATGCCGCTGAGAAGAAGGCGGCCGCGCTGCCGCCGAAGCTCACCGTGCCGATGATCCTGTTCTTCCTGCCGGTACTGTTCGCCATCATTCTGGGTCCCGCCGGCATCCAGGTAAGCCAGCGCGGCATCTTTGGCGACCAGCCGAAATCCAGCAGCGAGTAGCACCAGCGGCGTTGCCAGAAACGCTGATACGATTCAGCCACGCTGCCGGTGCAGCGCGGCTCTTTGCGTTAGACATGTTGCGGAATTTGTGCGCCGGTTCGGTGCCCGAGCCGGTCAGTTGGTGGCGGGCTTTGCCTTGTCCTGGTCCTTGAGCTGGCTCCAGGCATTCTGCTGCGCCAGCATCTGGCGAAGGTAAGCGACGTTAGCCTGCGCCTGATCCGGCGACAGCTCTTGCGAGGCGATCTTCTCAGCCTCGTCGAAACGGCCTTGCAGACCGACGACCAGCGCCAGGTTCTGGCGAACGCGGCTATCTGCATTCGGCTGCTGGGCGGCCGAGCGCATATAGGTTTCGGCCGTGCGCAAATCACCCTCCAGCACGTACGACATGCCGAGATTGGAAAGGATCGACGGTTCGTTCGGCCTGAGGTCAAGGGCCTTGCGATAGCCTTGGCGCGCCTCGTCCTTTTGGCCCAGCTGGTCGAGAATGGCAGCTTCCGCCGACACCAGTTTCCAATCAGGATATTCAGGGGTCTGCGCGCGGCGCACGGCATCGAGAGCCGGTTCGAACTGTCCGTTGGCGGCAAGCGCCTTGCCATAGGCGGCGAGCACGTCGCGGTCCTTCGGCAAGGCGATCGCCAGCTTGCGCATCACCGCAAGCGATTGGTCTGCGTCGCCGTCCATCTGCAGCGCCGCGGCATAATTTGTCGCGATGCGCTTGTCGCTGGGGTTTTTCGCATAGGACTGGCCGAGCGCCATCGTAGCGTTGTGCAGTTCGCCCGCCGACATTGTTTCCAGCGGCCTGCCGCTTGGACGAGAAATCGAGCCAGTCGTCAATTTGCTGGTTCCGCAGCCAGCGACGCCTGCGGCAAGCGCCATCATCAACGCCGTGCTGATCAGCCTGTTTGCGCTGGCGTTCATCCTGCGGTTGGTCAGCATCGGCACCAAGGCTCCGTTCATCGCGTGACCATTTGCGTGGTCATCTTCCCTCCCGCAGAAATATTCTGTTAACCCTAACGGAGAGTTAAGAAACGCCGACTCGGAAACCCGGAGACCAGCGAATGCCTGTCGAACTCGTCGAGAAAGAATTGAGCAATGCGCTGCCGGTCCATCTGGTGGCGAAGGATGCTCTGGCGGCAGCGGGCCTTGCGCCATCCTCGGTCGCCTGGGCCAAGGCCAACAGCTTCTCCGGCGAAGCTGGCAGGACGCTGATCGTGCCTGGCGACAACGGCGCGATTGCCGGAGCCCTGTTCGGCACCGGTGATGACGAGGGCGCACTGGCCATCGGCGCACTGGCGAGAGCCTTGCCCGCAGGCGACTGGCATTTTGCGTCGGCACCCGCCAAGCCGGAGCTTACGGCACTCGCCGTGGCGCTCGGCGGCTATGTCTTCACCCGCTACGGCAAGAAGCCAGGCAAGAGCCTTCGCCTCGCGCTGCCAGCAGGCACAGACGCTGCCCGCATCCGCCGCATCGCCAATGGCGTTTTCCTGGCGCGCGATCTGGTCAACACGCCGACCAGCGATATGGGCCCCGGCCAGCTGGAAAAAGCCGCCCGGACCTTGGCCGCGACGCACAAGGCCGAAATATCGGTGACCAAAGGCGACGATCTTCTTACCGCCAACTTTCCGATGATCCACGCCGTCGGTCGGGCATCTGCCGACGCGCCGCGCCTGATCGACATGATTTGGGGGCCGAACAATGCCCCCAGGATAACGCTGGTCGGCAAGGGGGTCTGCTTCGATACAGGCGGTCTCGACATCAAGCCGTCCTCGGGCATGCTTTTGATGAAGAAGGACATGGGCGGCGCTGCCAACGTGCTGGGCCTCGCTTCCATGATTATGGCCACCGGGCTGAAGGTCCGGCTACGCGTGCTCATCCCGGCTGTCGAGAATTCGATAGCCGGC
Source organism: Mesorhizobium sp. M0340 (assembly GCF_040321535.1). NCBI lineage: Bacteria > Pseudomonadati > Pseudomonadota > Alphaproteobacteria > Hyphomicrobiales > Phyllobacteriaceae > Mesorhizobium > Mesorhizobium sp. M0340. The sequence goes on from NZ_JAMYRR010000003.1 coordinate 298,036, forward strand.
AACGCCTTCCGGCCAGGCGACGTGCTGGTGAGCCGCAAGGGCATCACCGTCGAAATCGGCAACACCGACGCCGAAGGACGGCTGGTACTCGCCGATGCCTTGGCCTTGGCCGATGACGAAGAGCCGCAGATGCTGGTCGATATGGCGACGCTGACAGGCGCTGCCCGTGTTGCGCTCGGTCCCGACCTGCCGCCGTTCTACACCGGTGACGAGGCGCTTGCATCCGAGCTGGCGGACGCCTCCGTTGCGGTCGAGGATCCGCTATGGCGCATGCCGTTGTGGAAGCCCTATGACGCCAAGCTGGCGTCGAAGGTGGCCGACATCAACAACGTCACGTCAGACGGTTTCGCCGGCTCGATCACCGCGGCGCTTTTCCTGAAGCGCTTCGTGGAAAAGACCGCCGGCTGGGCGCATGTCGACATCTTCGCCTGGAACCCGTCCGACCGCCCGCACGGTCTTGCCGGTGGCGAAGCGCAAGGCATCCGGGCGCTGGAGCAGGTCATTTCGAACCGCTACGCTTGATTCTCGGGCATAGCCGACGAAGGTATTGACTGAAACGGAACCGAAACAATTTTCAGTCATGCTGGACGGATGTCGATTATCATGCGTCCAAGCCAGGCCTTGCGACTATGGCAACAGGTGGTGTTATCCGAGGTGCGTGACGACGCGCCCGATCTCACCATGCGCCAGACGGCGATCCTGTTCACCATCTATCTCGATCCGCCGCCACACACGGTGCGGGGGTTAGCCGCCCGCCTCAACGTCACCAAGCCGGTGATCACCCGTGCGCTCGATACGATGGGGGCGCTGAAACTGGTGTCGCGCCACCGCGACGAGCTCGACAAGCGCAACGTGCTGGTCAGGCGCACAGTAGAAGGCGCGCTCTTTGTCGAGCGCTTTGGCGATGTTATCATTGCCAGAGCCCAAGAGTTGCCCATTTGAATGAGTTGCCCATTTGAACGAGTTGCCGATTTGACCGCTAGGGATGCCCGCCTCCATGCCTTCCGCTCCGATCTCGCGGACGCCAGGCTGAAAGGCGAGGTTTCCGCCGCCCGTTTCGTCGCCGGCCGGCCGGCTCGCATATCAGCCTCCGTCGCTGACATCCGCAGGGCGCCGCGGCCGGACGCCGGCGTCGATACCCAGCTTCTGTTCGGCGAAGACGTCCTCGTCTTCGAGGACGTTGGGGGCTGGGCCTGGATACAGGCCGAACGCGACGGTTACGTCGGCTATGTCGCCGACACGGCATTGGGCGCGCGGGACCATGCGCCGACCCATGTCGTTTCGGTGCCGCGCACGTTTCTCTATCCGGGACCGGATTTGCGGTTCCCGGTGAGCGGGCAGCTCTCGATGGGGTCATTGGTGGCGGTGACGGGCTCAGCGGAAACGCGCGGCACGCATTATGCGCTGTTGCCGTCCGGCCAGGCGGTCATCTCGGGTCATCTCAGGCCTGTCGCCGAGTTTGCCCCCGACTACGTCGCGGTCGCCGAGTCGTTTCTCGGCACGCCCTACCTGTGGGGTGGCGTCTCCGGATTCGGCATCGACTGTTCCGGCCTGGTGCAGCTTGCGATGCGAATGGCCGGCAGGCAAGTGCTGCGCGACACCGACATGCAGGCGGCGACCATCGGTGACCCGCTCGATCCCGGGCCGGATTTTGCCGGGTTGCGGCGCGGCGACCTGGTCTTCTGGAAAGGCCACGTCGCGATCATGACGGATCCGGAGACGATGATCCACGCCAACGGCCACACCATGCTGGTGTCGCGCGAAGGACTGAGGGAGGCGGTCGCCCGTATCGGTTATCTCTATGGCGGCCCGACCGGGTTTCGCCGGCCCTAACGCGAATCGATCACCTTTTGTTCTGATTCTGCTTGGCGATTGCGCGTCGCCGCGCTACCTCTGGCACGTGACAGAGCAGCCGCGCCTTGCCCAACAGAATGCCGCCGTCGTCCTGCCCGAGCCATTCGTCAAATGGTTTGCGGAAAAGGGCTGGTCGCCGCGCGCCCACCAGATCGATTTGCTGGCCAAAGCCCAGGACGGGCAGTCGGTATTGCTGATCGCCCCGACCGGCGCCGGCAAGACGCTGGCCGGGTTCTTGCCATCGCTGACCGAACTGGCCGGCCGACCGAGGAGAAGGCCGGGGCAGGCGCATCGAGGCATCCATACACTCTACGTCTCGCCGCTGAAGGCGCTGGCCGTCGACATCGAGCGCAATCTCGGCAAACCCGTCGCAGAAATCGGGCTGCCGGTCACCGTCGAGACGCGCACCGGTGACACGCCCGCACACAAGCGCCAGCGGCAGAAGCTGGCGCCGCCCGACATTCTCCTGACCACGCCCGAGCAACTGGCGCTGCTGATTGCCGCGCCCGATGCCAGGCGCTTCTTCGAGGACCTGCGCTATGTCGTGCTCGACGAATTGCATTCGCTGGTGACCTCGAAGCGCGGGCATCTCCTGTCGCTCGGGCTGGCCCGGCTGCGCTCGTTTGTGCCCGCCCTGCAGACGATAGGCCTGTCGGCGACGGTCGCCGAGCCCGACGAATTGCGGCGGTGGCTGGTCAGCCAGAATCCACCAGGGCCGATGGCCGAACTGATCGTCGTCACCGGCGGCGCCAAGCCAGACATCTCCATCCTCGATTCGGAGGAGCGCGTGCCGTGGGCGGGACATTCGGCCCGTTATGCAACGCCGGAGATCTACAACGAGATCAAGCGCCACAAGACAACCCTGCTGTTCGTCAACACGCGCAGCCAGGCGGAGCTGCTGTTTCAGGAGTTGTGGCGGGTCAACGAGGACACCTTGCCGATCGCGCTGCATCACGGTTCGCTCGATGTCGCCCAGCGCCGGCGCGTCGAAAAGGCGATGGGCGAGAATGCCTTGCGCGCGATCGTCGCCACCTCGACGCTCGACCTCGGCATCGACTGGGGCGATGTCGACCTGGTCGTCCATGTCGGCGCGCCGAAAGGTGCGAGCCGGCTGGCGCAGCGCATCGGCCGCGCCAACCACCGTATGGACGAGCCGTCCAAGGCGATCCTGATTCCGGCCAACCGCTTCGAGGTGCTGGAATGCAGGGCGGCGCTCGATGCCAATTATCTCGGTGCCCAGGATACGCCGCCGCTGGTCAATGGCGGGCTCGACGTGCTGGCGCAGCATGTGCTGGGCTGTGCCTGCGGTGCGCCGTTCCATGCCGATGCGCTGTTTGAGGAAGTGCGGACGGCAGCACCCTACGCCGATCTCGATCGCCCGACATTCGATCGCGTCATCGATTTCGTCGCCACTGGCGGCTATGCGCTGAAGAACTACGAGCGCTATGCCCGCATCCGGTTGAACAAGGACGGGCTGTGGCGGGTCTCAAATCCTCGCGTCGCCCAGCAATACCGGCTCAATGTCGGCACCATCATCGAAGTGCCGGCGCTCAACGTCCGCTACGTCCAGCCCGGCAGCAGAGGCGCGGCTTCGCGTGGCGGCCGGGTTCTGGGCAAGATCGAGGAGGCGTTCCTTGAAACGCTGACGCACGGCGACACCTTCATGTTCGCCGGCAAGGTGCTGCGCTTCGAAGGTATCCGCGAGAATGAGTGCTTCGTTTCGAATGCACCCGGCAGCGACGCCAAGGTGCCGTATTACGGCGGTGGCAAATTCCCGCTTTCGACGTACCTGGCCGAACAGGTCCGCGCCATGCTGGACGATCCGCAGCGCTGGAAGAAGCTGCCGGAGCAGGTCGCCGACTGGCTACGTTTCCAGGCCGACAAGTCGGTGCTGCCGAAACGCGACGATCTGCTGATCGAGACTTTTCCGCGCGGCAACCGCTACTATCTGGTGGCCTATCCGTTCGAGGGCAGGCTGGCGCACCAGACGCTCGGCATGCTGCTCACCCGCCGCCTCGACAGGGCGGGAGCCAAGCCGCTCGGCTTCGTCGCCACCGACTATGCGCTTGCCATATGGTCGCTTGCCGATATGGGCCGGATGTTCAGGGCGAAGAAACCGTCGCTGGCAGCGCTCTTCGATGAGGACATGCTGGGCGACGACCTCGAAGCCTGGCTCGCCGGCAGTTGGTTGTTGAAGCGCACCTTTCGCAATTGCGCGCTGATCTCGGGATTGATCGAGAAACGCCACCCGGGCCAAGAGAAGAGCGGCCGCCAGGTGACCGTGTCGACGGATCTCATCTACGACGTGCTGCGCAGCCATGAGCCTGACCATATCCTGCTGCAGGCGACGCGTGCCGACGCCGCGACCGGTCTGCTGGACGTCAGCAGACTTGCCGAGATGCTCTCGCGCGTCCAGGGTCGAATCATGCATAAGAATCTCGAGCTAATATCGCCGCTCGCCGTGCCGATCATGCTCGAGATCGGCAAAATGCCGGTGCATGGCGAGGCCGATGACACGCTGCTGATGGATGCAGCCACGCTGGTCGAGGAGGCCATGGGGACGAAATGATTGTCGCGTCGGCCATGGCTGCACCTCTGGCGGAGGTAGGCTCTGTCGATATCGCCGGCGAACGCGCGGTCTGCGACCGCCGCGGCGTGCTCTACTTTCCCGAATTTCGGCTTCTGGCCGTGTCCGATCTGCATCTGGAAAAAGGCTCCTCGCTGGCCAGGCGCGGCACGCTGGTTCCCCCTTACGACACCGGAGCCACGTTACTCCGCTTGCAAGCGGTAATCGCCGACTACCAGCCTTCGATCGTCATCAGCCTGGGGGACAGTTTTCACGATGGCGGCGGCGCTGCGCGCATGCACGCAAGCTTTCGCGAAAGGCTGGAAGGCCTGATGGTTGGGCGCGACTGGTTCTGGGTCACCGGCAATCATGATCCTGAAGCACCGGCCGACCTGCCCGGCGAGACCGTGCGCGAATTGGCCATCGGCTCTCTGCTCTTCCGGCACGAGCCTTCGGCGGTAAGGGTAGAGGGCGAGATATCAGGCCATCTGCATCCTTGCGCCCGCATCGTGCAGCAAGGCCGCTCGGTGCGGCGGCGCTGCTTTGCCGGCGATGGCGGCCGCATGATCATGCCGGCCTTCGGCGCCTATACCGGCTCGCTCAATCTGCTTGATCGCGCCTATGCCGGGCTGTTCCGCCGTGAAACGCTGATGGCCTACATGCTTGGCACCGAACGCATCTTCGCGATTTCCCACGCGATGCTCAGGCCGGGCTGAACCTACCTGCCGTAGTACAAAGTGACGGTGTGCTTGGCCTCGGCGAAGAACAGCCAGCGCTCGACCAGCATGCCGGCGAGTTGGGCGATCGCGGCGAGCATCGACGAAACCGCCGCATAGGGCCACGGCAGGGCGAACGCCGCCACCAACAGCAACGCAGGCAAAGCAAAGGCCAGCACCTGCGTGATCTGGCGTAGCCGCACGCTGTGCTTGCGCGCGATGCGGAAGCCCATCTCCTTGAGCAAGTAGTTTTCCTCGGTATGCGGCCATTCCATCGACCGCACCGTGCCGCCGGCCAGACCCGTCGCCGTGTTGGCTGTGGTCGGGATTTCCAGCCGGTCGTTGTACCGCCAGGTCGCCAGCTTCCAGCCCCAGCCGAGCACGGTCAGCAATAGGGCAGCCGCGAGAAGCGTATTCGAGCCGACGGCAAAACCCTGCAGCAGCGCATTAAGCAGCACGCAGCCGGTCATTGCCGAAAAGATCAGATAGCCGGGCAGGGTGAAGCGGCTGTGCCATTGGGCGATAGGCTTCAAGGACGCGTAGATCATGCCGGTGGTGCAGACGGTTGCGACCGCGCCGATGGCAGCGAGCAGCCCGGCGACAGCCACCCAGCCGCTCGTACGGCCGAGGACCACCCAGCCAATACCGAACAGTCCCGCCGGCATGAAGGTCGCAACCGACGCAACGCCTTCGCGTGACAGCCAGGAGCTTCGCCATTGCGAGAAGGCACGCCAGGCGCGTTCGGGACGGCCGAGATGGCCGGCCGACGACAGCAGGCCTGCCGAGATCAGGCCAAGCGCCAGCCCCATGCCGGTGAGGCCAAGCCAGAAATCGGGCGGGATAAAGCCCTGTCCGGCGAGCACGCCAAGTAGTGCGAGCAGGCCGTAACCGGCGCCCGTGGCGGTGGTGAAAAAGACGACGGAGAATGCTGGATGCATGAGACGCGGGTTAGTTCGAAAGCATGCGGTCGACCCAGCCGAGGAAGCCGCCTTCGGCCCGCACCGCTTCAAGCGCCGGCGCCGGCACCGATGCGGCGCGGGTGGTGTGGGCACGTGGCGGCAGATATTTGTTGGTCGGCTTATAGCCCATTTCCGGCATCAGATCGACACCGCCGCGCTCGGCCACCAGTTGCGAGATAGCCGATGCCGGATCGCCCAGATCGCCGAAATGCCGCGCACTGGTCGGGCAAGCAGCGACGCAGGCCGGAACGCGATCTTCTTCCGCCAGATTGTTGTTGTAGATACGGTCGACGCACAGCGTGCATTTCTTCATCACGCCGACATCGGTGTCGAACTCGCGCGCGCCATAGGGGCAGGCCCAACTGCACAATTTGCAGCCGATGCACTTGTCCTCGTCGACCAGCACAATGCCGTCCGAGGCCCGTTTGTAGGAGGCGCCGGTCGGGCATACGGTGACACAGGCCGGTGTCTCGCAATGCAGACAGGAGCGCGGGAAATTGACCGTGCGCCCACCCATCTCAGTCATGTGCTCATAGCTGTGCACGCGGTTGAACCAGACCCCGTCGGCGTCGCCGCCATACGGATCGATGTCGGTCAGCGGCGCCATGTGGCCGCCGGTGTTCCATTCCTTGCAGGCGGTGACGCAGGCCTGACAGCCGACACAGGTGTCGAGATCGATGACCAGGCCGAGCTTCTTGTCGGTTTGGGCGGGAAGGCAGGTCATGGTCTGGCAGCTTCTCTTTCCCGGCGGAACTCTGCGCCGAAAGTGAGCTTGTCAGGCGAGGGTTCGAAATGCGGCGGCTGCCGGAACCGCTCGAACTGCGGCTCGGTGAAGCCGCCTTCCTCGGCCGCGCATTTGACGATGCGCACGCGCAGGTCGAACCACGCCGCCTGGCCGGTCACCGGATCGGAATTCGAATAGCGTTTGCCGCTGGCATCGGCGGAGGTCTGGTCGCCGATGATGTGGTTGAGCAGGAAGCCGCGATTGGATTCGGCCGCGTCATCCTTGAGCCCCCAGCTGCCACGACGCTTGCCGATCGCATTCCACGTCCACACCGTATCGGCGTTGACGCCGTCGACCAGCTTGATCTGTCCTTTGACCTTGCCGTTGATGCTCTCGATCCACACCCAGTCGTTATCGACAAGCCCGAGGCTGGCGGCGGTCCGGTGATGCACGAACAGCCGGTTCTGGCTGGTGATCTGCCTTAGCCAGGCATTCTGCGAGCCCCAGGAATGATACATGTGCATTGGCCGCTGCGTCAGCGCGTGCAGCGGATAGGCTTGGCTGTCAACCGCAGTCTCTTCGAAGGGCGCATACCAGAACGGCAGCGGATCCATATAGGTCTCGATGCGGCTACGCTCGGCTTCCGGCGGCAGCACCCGGCCATGGCCGCGTGCCGCCAGGCGGAAGCGCTGCATCGGCTCGGAATAGAGTTGGAACACGATCGGCTCGGCTTTCAGGATGAAGCCCATGCTCTCGGCGAAGTCGAGATAGGAGCGGTTTGCCATCTTGTAGTAGCGCTGATCGGCGGCGAAATCCTGGTGCCAGAAGCCGCCATTGTCGATGTAGCGCTGCAACTGGTCGGGATTGACGTCGCCCTTGCCGACCAGGGTCCCGTCCTTGCCGCGCCAGCCGGCGAGTGGACCGACACCTGGCGTACGCTCGTGATTGACGATGTAGTCGGCATAGTCGCGGTATTTGGCGGAGCCGTCGTCATCGACGAAACCGGGCAGACCGAGCCGCGCGCCGAGTTCGATCAGCACCGTCTGGAACGGCCTGACGTCGCGGTCCGGCTCGACAATGGGATGGCGGATGGCGTCGCCCGGACCGTCGGCGTGGCTGATCGGCCGGTCGAGCAGACTGATACAGTCATGACGCTCGAGATAGGTCGTGTCCGGCAGCACCAGATCGGCAAAGGGCACGGTCTCGGAATAATAAGCCTCGGAATAGATGATGAACGGGATCTTGTACTCGCCCGCCGCATCGATATCGGTCAGCATCGCCATCGTCTCGACCGTATTCATCGACGAGTTCCAGGCCATGTTGGACATGTACATGAACAGAGTGTCGATCTTGTAGGGATCGCCTGCCCAGGCGTTACGGATGACCGTGTGCATGAGCCCATGGGCGGCCAGCGGCGCGTCCCAGGAGTATGCCTTGTCGATACGAACAGGCCTGCCGCCTTCATCGATCAGCAGGTCCTCAGGTCCGCAGACGAAGCCGAGCGGCATGCCTTCGAGCGGTGTCATCGGCTTCACATTCTTGCCGGCGGGCTTTGGACCCGGCGGCGCGGACCGCGGATAAGGCGGTTTGAAGCGGAAGCCGCCCGGCACGTCCACCGTGCCGAGAAGCACCTGAAGCAGATGAATGGCGCGGCAAGTGTGAAACCCGTTCGAATGGGCCGAGATGCCGCGCATCGCATGCATCGACACCGGCCGGCCCTTGATGGTCTTGTGCCGGCGGCCGGCCCAGTCCGTCCAGGCCACCGGCAGTTCGATTTGCTGTTCGAAGGCGACATGAGCGAGTTCTGCAGCAATGCGTCGGATCGTGTCGGCGGAGATGCCGCACCGGTCAGCGACGGCGTCGGGTGAATAGCACTCGTCCAGATAGCGTTCGGCGACGAGTTGGAAGACCGGCACGCAGAGGCGGCCGTCGACGAGAACGCTGCCGGTCAGTGCGGGCTTTGCGTCGGTATCGCCGGCGTCGACAGGCGTCTTCGCCACCCTGTCCCAAGCCAGCGGATTGCCGTCGCCGTCGCGCAGGAACAGCCCGTCATCGGCGGCTCCAGGCTCCTGAATGACCAGGATGTGGGCGTTGGTGTAGCGCAAGAGGTAGTCGAGATCGACGCGCCCTGCCTTCAGCAATTCGTGGATGAGGGCGAACACAAACAGGCCGTCGGTGCCGGGCCGGATGCCGATCCAGTCGTCGGCAATCGCGTTGTAGCCGGTGCGGCAGGGATTGATTGAAACCACCTTGGCGCTGCGCGCCTTGAGCTTGCCGAGGCCGATCTTGATCGGATTGGAATCATGGTCTTCGGCAACCCCGAACAGCATGAAATACTTGGTGTTGTCCCAGTCGGGCTCGCCGAATTCCCAGAACGAGCCGCCAATCGTGTAGAGGCCGCCGGCTGCCATGTTCACCGAGCAGAAACCGCCATGGGCTGCGAAGTTCGGCGTGCCGAACTGGCTCGCCCACCAACCGGTCAGCGATTGCGACTGGTCGCGGCCGGTGAAGAAGGCGAGTTTCTTCGGATCGGTCTGGCGGATGTTCGAAAGCCGTTCTGTCGCGAGCGACAAAGCTTCCTCCCACTCGATCTCGCGGAACTCGCCCGAGCCGCGCAGTCCGGTGCGCAGCAATGGTTTCGTCAGCCGGGCCGGGCTGTAATGCTGCATGATGCCGGCGCTGCCTTTGCCGCACAGCACGCCGCGATTGACCGGATGATCCTTATTGCCGTTTATGTAGCGGACCTTGCCGTCTTTGATATGGACGTCGATGCCGCAGCGGCAGGCGCACATATAGCAGGTGGTCTTGGCGATGCTGTCGGAGACATCAGGCGAAGTATCGACGCCGTCGCGTTCAGCGGGCGCTCGCGTATCGGCAAGCGGCCGTTGTGATGGTGCCGAATTGGCTCCGCGCAGCAGGTTGTTGGTCATGGTCCGATGATGCTCTTGCGCTCCGCGAACTTGGCTCTCGTCTTCGGGCCTGGGCCGCGCATGTAATGCTCTTCCGGGCGATAGCGTTCACCCAAGAGCCGCCGCCGCAGGCTGCGGGTCCAGTGCGCAAACACGGATTTGAACCGCCCCACCAATTCTACCCTCGACTGCTCTGGCGCGACTTTTTTCCAATTTCGGGCCAAAATTTAGAACAAAGCGACCGATCCGTCTAACAACTTGCTCTTGTAATTCCAATCGGATTTGCTTCTTAGTGTCGGAATGACCCTGGACCAGTTGCGGATCTTCGTCGCCGTCGCCGAACGGGCGCACATGACCAAAGCGGCCGAGTTGCTGGGCATCTCACAGTCGGCCGCATCCGCCGCGATTCGCTCGCTCGAACAGCAGCATGGCGTCCAGTTGTTCAACCGCGTCGGCCGCAACATCGAGCTCGCCGAAACCGGACGCCGATTCTTGCCCGAGGCCAAGGCGGTCCTCGAGCGGGCTGCGGCCGCCCACAACGTGCTGGAGCATGTTTCGCAAACGATCACCGGCAGTCTCTCGATCGCTGCCAGCCAGACCATTGCCAGCTATTGGCTGCCGCGCCGGCTCGCCTCTTTCCACGAAGCCTATCCTGCCGTCAGGCTGAGCGTGAGCATTGGCAACACCAGGCAGGTCGAGACCGATGTACTTGATGGCGCAGCCGATTTTGGCCTGGTCGAGGGGCGCACCGAATCCGACATTTTGCGGCGTGCCAAGGTCGATATCGATCGCATGATGCTGGTCGTGGCGCGCTCGCACCCTGAGATCGCGGAAGTTTCGCCTGGACATCCCGACCTTGGCGGGCTTCGCTGGATCATTCGCGAAGGCGGGTCGGGCACGCGCGAAGCGCTGGAGGACCTTGCCCGACGCGACGGGATTTCGTTCGCGGACCTGCAGATATTCCTGGTATTGCCGAGCAATGAGGCTATTCGCCAGGCGGTCGAGGCCGGCGCCGGCGCCAGCATCATCTCGGAACTCGTCGTCGCCCGCGCGGTCGCCGAAGGTAGCCTACGTTCTGTGCCGGTCGATCTGCCGAAGCGCGAATTTGCCATGATCACGCATCGCGACCGGCAGCCGAGCCTGGCCCAGATGGCGCTCAAGGCGCATCTTGGCGGCAAAGCTGAGAGACTCGCGCCGCTTTAAGCCGATCAGCCGAACTTCCGCTGCGCGTCGAGCGCCAGCCCAAGCCCGACCGAGCCGAACACATCGCCTTCGATTACCGACGCCTGCGGCACCAGCGCCAGGATCCGCTGCCTGGCCAGCGGGATCGCGGTCGATCCGCCAGTCAAGAACACCGCGGTGACGTCCGAGGCCTTCACCTGTGCGTCGAGGATGGTCTGCTCGACCGTAGCCGCAACACGCTCAATGTCCCTGGCTATGGTGGCTTCGAGCCCCTTGCGCGTGATTTCTGCCGTGAACTTCACCTCCGGCAGCGCGACCTCGACATCGGCCGACGAACGGTCCGTCAGCTCGATCTTGGCCTTTTCGACCAGCGCCGCCAGCGCGTGGCCGTAACGATGCTCGACGATGTGGATGAAGCGGTCGATCAGGTCTGCACGCTCCGCCTCATAGCGGATCTGGCGCAGATGCGTCATCGCCCTCGCGGTATAGACCAGGTTGATGCGCTGCCACGTCGCCAGGTCGATGAAGTAGCTCGCCGGCAGATTGCGTTTGCCATCCTTGGTCGGCGAGAGATAGCCGAGCTGCGGCATCACATGGGCGATGCTCAACAGCCGGTCGAAGTCGGTGCCGCCGATGTGGATGCCGCGGCTGGCCAGGATGTCGTCCTTGCGGTCAAGCGAGCGGGCGCGCTCGGGCGAGACGCGCACGATTGAGAAGTCGGACGTGCCGCCGCCCATATCGACGATCAGCGCCAATTCCTCGCGCGTCACCTTTTGTTCGTAGTCGAGTGCCGCGGCAATCGGTTCGAACTGGAAGGCGATGTGCTTGAAGCCGTGGGCACGAGCGGCATTTTCGAGTTCGTGCTCCGCCTTCGCGTCAGCCTGGGCATCGTCGTCGACGAACTGCACGGGCCGTCCCAGCACGACGCTGTCGACCGCGTCATGGGCTTCTTCTTCCAGCTTCTTTTTCAGATGGCCGACGAACAGGCCGACAATCTCCATGAAGCCGATCGAGCGCGCCTTGATGCGTGTCTTTTCGTGGGCGAGCGAGCTGCCGAGCACACTCTTCAACGAGCGCATCAGGCGGCCTTCGATACTGTCCGTATAGTTGGCAAGGGCGCGCCGCCCGAAATAGGTGCGGTTGTCCTCGAAATTGAAAAACACCGCACTGGGCAGCGTGACCTGGCCGTCTTCCAACGGCACCAGCCGCGGCTGCCCGTTCCTGACCACGCTGACGGTGGAATTCGAAGTGCCGAAGTCGATCCCGGCGAATGCTGGTCGCATCGTGCGTTCCTGTATTTCTGATTTGGGGAGCAGCAGCTCGTGTCCGGTCGGGCCGGGGGTCGCGGTCTAACCCATACCCTCGGAAAGGGAAACCACTTTTACGAGAGTTCAGTCTTTCCTGAAGACCAGTCTTCCGAGCCAGCCTGTCAGCATGGCCAGCGATACGGCAAAGACACCGTAGAGGAACGAGTAGTCGTGGGCGACGCGGAAGATCGACTGTTCGAAACCGGACTTGCGGATTTCGAGCTGGGCGGAGCTTTCCTTGATGAACAGGCCGCTCTTGAACAGGAAGGCGCGGGCCTTATGGGTGCCGACCGGAACGTTTGGGGCGAGCCTGACGGTGGCGCGGAACAGGTTCTGCGACAGGAACTGCACACCGCCGACATTCTCGCTGTAGAGGCCGGTCGCCGCCTTGCGTTCGCGCAGCGCGGCGGTGAACTCCTCGATTGTCGCCGGGCTGTCGCCGGCGTCGGCCGGCTGCAAATAGAGGTTGGAGGCGCCAAGCGACAGCTGCTTGTAGCTGTTCGGATCGGTGACGTCCTGCAGCGGCCGCGTCGTCGCCACCGAATAGGAGACAGGTACGTTTTTGAAGGTCTCCGACTCCAGATTGACCCAGACGCCGAGCACCCGGTCCTTGCGGCGCACGACGACCGGTCGGGCCGGGCCTTCCAGCACGACGATCACGTCGTAGCGCCCTTGCCGCGCGACAAGCGGATCCGCATTTTCCAGCGAGCCGAAGATGGTCAGGTCGGCGCCGGAAAAGCCGGCGGTAATCGAGACATTGTCGGTCGAAAGGCCGATCTGGATATTTTCGGTCAGAGGCGCCTGCGCCTTCGCCGGTGGCGCAGCCGCCAGCAGCGACAGCAAGGCGGCGGCCGCGAGCGTCCTGAAGCCAGCCATCAGCTCAGGCCCACGCCGGACAGCGAATAGAGATTGGGCGGCGTGACGAAGAGATCGATTGCAAGCCGGATGGCGACCGCCAGTACCAGCAGCGCCAGCAGCGCCCTGAGTTGCTCGCCCCGCAGCCTCTGACCGGCCTTGGCGCCATATTGCGCGCCGGCGACGCCGCCTGCCATCAACAGGAAAGCGAGCATGACGTCGACCGTCTGGTTGGTGGTGGCGTGGACCAGCGTGGTGTAGGCCGAGGTGAAGATGATCTGGAACAGCGAGGTGCCGATGACGACGTTGGTCGGCACTTTCAAAAGGTAGATCAGGGCCGGCACCATGATGAAGCCGCCGCCGACGCCCATGATCGACGACAGGAAGCCAATCGCCGCGCCCAGCCCAAGCACCGGAATGACGCTGACGAAGAGCTTCGAGGCCCTGAACCGCATCTTCAGCGGCAGGCGGTGGATCCAATTGTGCTGGCCGGATTTCTTCAACACCGGTGCGGCGCCGCTGCGAGTGGCGCGCAATGCATTGACACTCTCGACGAGCATCAGTCCGCCGACAGTGCCGAGCAGCAGGACGTAGAGCAGCGAGATAAACAGGTCGAGCTGGCCGAGCCGGCGCAGGAGCGCAAATACATAGATACCACCGGTCGAGCCGACGATGCCGCCGCCTAAAAGCACGCCGCCAAGCTTGAAGTCGAGCGTGCCGCGCTTCATGTGCGACAGGGCGCCGGAGAAGGAGGAAGCGATGACCTGGTTGGCGCCGGTGGCGACCGCGATTGCCGGCGGTATGTTGTAGAAGATCAGCAGCGGCGTAATGAGAAAGCCGCCGCCCACGCCGAACATGCCCGACAGGAAACCCACCGCCGCACCCATGGCCAGCAGCACGAAGATGTTGACGGAAATTTCCGCGATCGGGAGATAGATGCCCACCCGTCAGTCTCGATCAGTTTGCCTCCTGGCGAATGCAACCGTTGCGGGCATTTTGCGCCAAAAGGCTATTTCGTTCTTGCGCCGGCCGGGCGGTGAAGTCAAACTTCGCCGCGCCGCCGAAACAAAAAACAACTCAATCAGTTAACAGGCAAATCTGTGGCAAGGGCGTCGCGGAAACGACGCATCCGCCGTTATTTACGCGCGAGCAGCGCTTTGACCAGCTTTTCGTCGATCGCGCCGGTTGCCCTCATATCGTTGTCGGCCTGGAAGGCCATGATTGCGTTCTTGGTTTTCAGGCCCATCATGCCGTCGGGATTGCCGGCCTCGTAGCCGTTCTTGTTGAGAATGCGCTGGATGTTCTGGACCGCTTTCTTCATATCGATGCCGGCGGTCGTCTGCGGTGTGCCGTCCTGCCACGATTCAGGAATGTCGGCCGAATTGGCGGCTGGATCGAGCGGCTTGGCTTTCCACAGTTCAGCCGCGGCCCGCGCACGCTCCAACTGCTCGGGCCTCAGCGCCTTGGCGATCTCGTCGCGCTTGGCCGCTGCATCCTTGTCGCCGGTCTTGGCGACGAGCGCGAACCATTTATAGCTCTCCTCGAGGTTCTGCTTCATGCCGACACCCTTCGCCGCGAGGATGCCGAGATTGAACTGGCTGTCCTTGACGCCGAGATCCGCCGCCGCCTGGAACCAGCGTGCTGCCGATTCGTTGTCGGTCACGCCGTCCGCCGCCATCGCAAACAGCACGGCAAGATTGTGCATTGCGCTGGCATTGCCCTGCTCTGCGGCAAGCTGGTACCAGGTCTTCGCTTTCTTGATGTCGCGTGCGACGCCGATGCCCTTCTCGTAGAAGTTGCCGATGCGGTATTCTGCCGGTGCGAAACCGAGTTCGGCAGCTTTCTCATACCATTTGGCCGCCGCCGTCATGTCTTCCTTAACGCCGCGCGACTCGGCGTAACGCGAGCCGATCTCGAACAGCGCCTTGGCGTCGCCGCCGGCCGCTGCATCGCGCAGGGCGGCCGGCCCGGCATCGGCCGGAACGTCGATCTTGGCAACGCCTGCCGGGGCAGCATCCGCCGGCGGCACAGTGCCGGTCGTGTCCTGCGTGGCAGCGGGGGCAATAGCAGGCGCGGCAGCCTTTGGCTCGGCGGTCGCCGCTGCCGGCGCGGGCACTGCGGCCGTGGTGTCTGGCGCCGCCAGGTCAGCGGACGCTCCGGAAGGCGAGGGCGCCGTCGATGCCTCGGCTGCCGATGTGGCGGGGCCGGTTTGCGCCGCCGTGTCGTCCTTGGTCATCGATGCGGATGGCTCGGCCTGCCTGACGGTGGGCGACGGCTCGCTCTCCTGTGTTGTTGTCTGCGCGTCCGCCTTCGGCTCGCTGGCAACGCTGGCCAATGCGGTTTCCACCGGCTTTACGGCCACGGCTGGTGCCGCCTCATTGTCGGCGACTTCGACCGGGTCGGAGAAGAAGGCTTTGCCCAGTTGCAGGCCGGCAAGCGCCAGCATGATGGCGATTGCCCCCATCAGGATCGGCTTGCGCCGCGCCTTGAGCAGGTCGCCGATCCTGAGTGCCTTGACCGGGCCTTTCATCGTCGACTGGCGCTTGAGGGCGTCCGCCTCGGCGGCCGCCGCTTGCGCAGCCCTTCTGGCTGCCGCGATGAAGTCCGATTTCGCCGCCTCGGCACTACCTTCCCTGGCCGGCTGCCCGCGCTCGTCGCGCACGCGCTTCATGATGGCACTGAGGTCGGGTGCGCCGGAGCCGGGTTCCAGTGGCCGGTTGGCGAGCTTGGGGTCGAGGGGCTCGTCGAGATCGACGCTCGGTATCTCGGCGCTCGGCGCCGAGCCTGCAAGCGGCGGCGTCTCAGCCTCCTTCTTGCCCTTCAAGGCGCGCGCCAGCCCGCCTAACATCGATTTCCTGCCGCCGCCTTGTTCGTTCTTTTCACGTGTCGTGTCTGAACCGAGAGCCGCCAGTGCGGCTGCGGCGGCGGCCTCGGCCGGCGTTCGCGGACCTGGCTCTCCGCGCACGAGCGCCGCGGCGCGGCCGTCGAGATCGGCCATGTTGCCCGTCAACGGCAGCGGCTGCTCGAGGTCCATCGACGGTGCATCCTGCACCGAGATCTTGGATGCCCGCCCGGAGCGCTTACTCAACTCCGCGCTTGCCGGTTCGCCGGTCTCCAGTGAACCAAGCCTGTCAACGATCTTGAGCAGCGTATCGTGGATAGCCTCGAACGTCCTCGAATTGCGCTCGTCCGAACGGCGCGTCAGCGCCTCGAGCGTCTTCAGGTCCTGGGCGAGGCCGGTAACGGCCGCCGTGTTGGCGCTTGATCCGGCCAGCGAGCGGACGGCACTCTCGGCCGCCTCGCGCGCCGCGCCGAGGATGGAATCGCGGGTTCCGGCCAGCGATTTCTCGATTTCGTTGAGACGCGGGCTGATGTCGTCGAATTCCGGCAGCGGCGTGCCGGGCTTGGAAAGATGCGCCGTCAGGCTGGCGACCTGCGCTTCGAGGCTGCGGATCAAAGCCGGGTCGATGCTGGCGACTTGTGCGGCGGACGAATCCAGCCGGCTTGAGATGTCTTCGAGCCGACTCTCCAGGCCGCGGATCGCCGCCTCGTTGGCGGGATCTGGAACGCGTGTCTCCATCCGCTTGGCCAGCGCGGTGAAGCGGGCGTCGATGGCATCCATGATGTCGGCGTTGTCGACCTGCGGCATGCGCTGGTCCAGCCTGTCGGCGACCTCGTCCAACCGGCGCTCGAGGTCGCGAAACAGCATGTTGCCTTGTTCGATGGCGTCGCCCTGGCGGCGTTCCATCATGCTGGACAGCACGTCGAAGCGCTGCTCAAGCCCCTGGAAGATGTAATCGGCGTCGGGCATGGCCGGTGCGTGGTCGATCTTGTCGGAGATAAGCTCGATTTGCCTGGCAAGGCGCTCCATCGCCTGTTCCGGCAGATTGGCTCGGCCGGCCAGTTCATCCACGCGGCTCGACAATGTGTTGAGACGGTCGATGACCTCCCGGCCCGGACGGTCCTGCGACACTTCTTCGATTTGCTGGGCCAGTGAATCGATCCGCTTCTCGATGCGTTCGAAGGGCTCGGGGTCGAACGAATTGGCTTGCGCGGCAACCGTCGAGGCGACGATCGCGCGGGAAATCTCGTCGAGCCGCTCGTCGATCTGGCTGAATGTGTCGCTGCCGCGATTGTCCTGCTGGCGGGCGAAATGGTCGACCGCTCCGGCAAGCGTGCGGACCTTTTCTTCGAGCGAGCGCAGCGACAGCGATTCCGGGAGATTGCTGACGGCATTGCTGATCTGTTCGAGCCGTTCCGTCAGCGCCGACAGGCCGGGCGCGTCGGAGCGCTTGCGCTGATCGGCGTCGACGCGGTCCTCGAAGGCATTCCAGCGGCGGTCGAATTCGTCCCAGCGGCGGCCGACCGCCTGCACGCTCTCCTCGCGCGCTAGCGTATCGAGCGCGGCCTTGACCTGCTCAAGCTCGAGCCGCAGCATATTTACGCTTCTGTCGTCGCTTTTTTCGGCCAGTGTCTGGATGGCGCCGGAAAGCCGCTCGAACTCGACACCGAGTTCGGCGCTGCCTTTGCCGCCGCCATTTGACTGGAAGGCTCGCTCAATATTCTTGCGCAGTACGTCGAACTCGCGTTGCAGGCCGGAGGTCATCTGCTGGCGCAGCTCTTCGCGCAGGCCGCGTAATTCCCCGGCGATCTTGCCGGCTAAGGCGACGCCGTCCTCCTGACCGCGCACCCGGTCGATATCGCGGGCGATCGCCTGGTAGTTCTGGTCGAAGGCCGCTGCTGGACCTTTCGGCCGCTGCGCCTCGCGTGGGTCTTCATACCGGCGCTGCTGGCCATAGGGTTGAGCGCTGGGATAGCGCGGTTCTGCCGCTGGTCGGCTTGTCGTCTCCTCGCGCGTTCGCTCCAGCCGCTGCTCCAGAGTTTCCAGGGAGCGGTTGAGCTCTTCAAGCGTCGTGTGCGGCCGGCGTTGCCTGCCGGCGTTGAGTGTATCGAGGTAGGACCGCTTGCTGTTCATCAATGCGCCCGTTTCAGAATTGCTGGCTTTCACCAGGTTCCCAAAGTCCTGCCGGGACGAAGGCGACTGCTTGGCTTGTTGCAGTGGAAGACGAGCTTCCCGGGTCTCATCCGCGCTCCGAAAACCGTGAAAAATTCAATACAGGATAGACACGGGTAACCGACATGCGCACATTTCGCCCCAACGTGGTAAACAACGCGTTAACCAAGCTTAAGAAGTTGCAACTTTGTCGGCTGGCTGCGGACGGTGCCGGGTGTCTTCTAGTGGACGCACAAAAGACGCCGTGGAAGTTTGATCAGCCGCATGATCGCTCCCGAAATCGGCAACGACTTTTTAGGTTATCCGCCGGCGCTGCGGCATAAAGTTCCAAGCCTAGAACGCTCTTGCGTGGTAAGGCGGCTATCGATATAGAATTGACGTAAACGTAAATGAGCGGATTACGCCGTTTGCGATTTGTTTGTTGAAACCACGAGTGGAAGCACGCCCCCGCTTTCACTCAGGCGACGCAAGGTCCGCGACCGCGACGCCACCAGACGGGGAAAGCCAGTGACCATGAAACTTATTTCGCCCGGTCAAGCCGCGGCCAACACCAACGATATGTCGAGCGAAACCGGTGAAGAGCTTGTCCGTATCGGCGAAATGGCCAAGAAATACGGAGTGACGCTGCGTACGCTGCGTTTCTATGAGGACAAGGGTCTACTCAACCCGCAGCGCGACGGCTCGACCCGCCTCTATACGCGCCGCGACAGGGCCCGGCTGAAGCTGATCCTGCTTGGCCGCAAGGTCGGATTCTCGCTGCGTGACGTCAAGCAGATGATGGACCTCTACGATCCGAACGGCTCCAACACAAAGCAATTGCGGCTGGCGCTCGACAAGTCGGAGAAGCAGCTTGCCCGTCTGCAGAAG
Organism: Mesorhizobium sp. M0340; assembly: GCF_040321535.1. Classification (NCBI taxonomy): domain Bacteria; kingdom Pseudomonadati; phylum Pseudomonadota; class Alphaproteobacteria; order Hyphomicrobiales; family Phyllobacteriaceae; genus Mesorhizobium; species Mesorhizobium sp. M0340. Next base: position 316,989 of record NZ_JAMYRR010000003.1, read on the forward strand.
CAGCGGGCGCTGATCGACGATGCCATCAGCGAACTGAGTGCTTCGATGTTGACCGTCCGGCAAATGCTGATCGAGCGCTCGACGCCGCAGGCCAGCGTGGCGAGCTAAACTAAGCTTTCGATTTCCGACGGATAAGAGCCGCGCGGTTTTCGCTGCGGGGTTCTTCGTCGTTTACCGTCCTTCGCCGTTTGCGGTCTTGGCGCGCGGGAGAAAATTCGTCGCCCCGCAGAATTGACGTTTACGCAAACGTCAACATTTGCTATCTCCGAGCCGTCATACTGGCCCGCCTGCTATCCTCATAGACTGGTTCCACTGGGGCTGATTTCGGGGCCAAGACCGCATGGTGGAGGAAAACGCATGCCGATCTACAAGGCGCCGATCCGCGACACGCTGTTCGTGCTGAACGAAGTGCTGGGGTATCAGCGCTATTCCAATCTTCCCGGATTTTCCGACGCCGCGCCGGATGTGCTCGAGGCCATCCTTGCCGAAGGGGCGAAACTCGCTGAAAACGTGATGCAGCCGCTGAACCGTGTCGGCGACACGGAAGGTTGCGTGCGCCATGAAGACGGTTCGGTAACGACGCCGAAAGGCTTCAAGGAGGCCTTCGACCAGTATCGCGAAGGCGGCTGGATGGGGCTCGCCGCACCTGTCGAGTTTGGCGGGCAAGGCTTGCCCTACGCGGTGCACACCGCGGTTGCCGAATACATGGTGTCGGCCAATATGTCGCTGATGATGTATGCCGGCCTGACGCAAGGCGCGATCGCTGCGATCATCACCCATGGCACCAAAGAGCAGAAGGCAACATGGTTGCCGAAGCTGGTCGAGGGCGCCTGGACCGGCACCATGAATCTGACCGAGCCGCACTGCGGAACCGATCTTGGCCTGCTGCGCACCAAGGCCGTCCCAAATGGCGACGGCACCTACAGGATCTCCGGCCAGAAGATCTTCATCTCGGCCGGCGAGCATGACATGTCGGACAATATCGTCCACTTGGTGCTGGCCCGTATCGAGGGCGCGCCGGATGGCGTGAAGGGCATCTCGCTGTTCATCGTGCCGAAGTTCAAGCTCGATGCCTCAGGCAATCCGGGCGAGAAGAACACCGTTTCCTGTGGCTCGATCGAGGAGAAGATGGGTATCCATGGCAACTCGACCTGCGTCATGAATTACGACGACGCTGAAGGCACGCTGCTCGGCGAGGCCAATGGCGGGCTGAAAGCAATGTTCACCATGATGAATGAGGCGCGGCTTGGCGTCGGCCTGCAGGGGCTCTCGCTATCGGAGGTCGCCTACCAGAATGCGGTTTCCTACGCTAAGGACCGTCTGCAGGGCCGCTCGCTGTCAGGACCGAAGGCGCCGGACAGGAAGGCCGATCCGATCATCGTCCATCCGGACATCCGCCGCAGCCTGATGACCATGAAGGCGTTCAACGAGGCCGGCCGCGCGCTGGCGCTGTGGACGGCGATCAAGTCCGACATCGCTCACCGCTCCGGTGACGACAAAGATCGCCAGGTCGCAGACGACTATACCGGCCTGATGACGCCGGTGGTCAAGGGCGTGCTCACCGACAAGGGTTTCGATCATGCGGTAATGGCGCAGCAGGTGTTCGGCGGCCACGGCTATATAGAAGAACACGGCATGAGCCAGTTCGTCCGCGATGCCCGCATCGCCATGATCTATGAGGGTGCCAACGGCATCCAGGCGCTCGACCTCGTCGGCCGCAAGCTGGCCTTGAATGGCGGCCGCGCGGTCCAGGTCTTCTTTAGGGAAGTCGGAGAGTTTTGCGAGGAGAACCGCACCGACGAGAAGATGGCGCCCTTCACCAAGGCGCTTAAAAAGGGCCTCGACGATCTGCAGGCGGCGACGATGTGGCTGGTGCAGAACGGCATAGCCAGGCCCGACAATGCGGGTGCCGCCTCGACCGACTACATGCATCTCTTCGGCCTGGTGGCGCTGGGCTATATGTGGGCCCGGATGGCGAAGGTGGCCGCAGCGAAATTGGCTGATGGCCCCGACGGCGCTTCGTCTTTCTACGACAACAAGCTGGTGACGGCGCGCTTCTTCGTAGAGCGGATCATGCCGGAGACGTCGGCGCATCTTGCCCGCATCTCCAGCGGTGCCGACACATTGATGGCACTGGCGGCGGAAGCGTTCTAGCTTCGGCGTTCCCCTGCCCCTCGAGGGGAGGGTGGCCCGAAGGGCCGGGAGGGGTCCTGCCTGCAGTGCGCCGACCTCCATTCTGGTGCACGCCTTGGAGGAAAATGATCGCAATGCCGTGGCACATGGCGCAGGTTGTAAAAGATAAGGTCGAGCAAGTCATCGGCGACCCCACCCGGCCGCTTCGCGGCCACCCTCGTCTCGAGGGGGAGGGGAACGTCGGCGCGAGGGAGAAACCATGACCAACCCCGCCGAAATCCTTGGCCTACCCAAGCCCGCCTGGGCGGCGGACGAGGTCGGCATGCTTTACGACATGGCGCACCGCTTCATGTCGGAAGAGATCGCGCCGCGTTACGACGAGTTCGAGAAGAACGAAATGGTCGACCGGGAAAGTTGGCAGAAGGCGGGTGCTGCCGGACTGCTGTGCGCCTCGATGCCGGAGGAATATGGTGGATCGGGCGGCACGTTCGCGCATGAGAGCGCCATCATCGAGGCGATCGGCCATGTCGGCGTCGACGGGTTCGGCATTGGCCTGCACAATTCGATCGTTGCCCCCTATATCCTCCACTACGGCTCGGAGGAGCAGAAGAAGAAGTGGCTGCCGAGGCTGGCCACCGGCGAGCTGATCGGCGCCATCGCCATGACTGAGCCGGGTGCGGGCTCCGACCTGCAGGGCATCAAGATGCGTGCCGAAAAGGACGGCAACCGGTACAAGCTCAGCGGCTCGAAGACTTTTATCACCAACGGCCAGCTCGCCAATTTCATCATCGTCGTTACCAAGACCGATCCTGAGAAGGGCGCCAAGGGCATCTCGCTGATCGTCGTCGAGACTGACGAGGTGGAGGGTTTCGAGCGCGGCCGTAACCTCGACAAGATCGGCCTCAAGGCCAACGACACGTCGGAACTGTTCTTCAACGACGTGCGTGTGCCGACCTCGAACCTGCTCGGCAATGACGAAGGCCAGGGCTTCGTCCAGTTGATGCAACAATTGCCGCAGGAGCGGCTGCAGATCGGCACCACTGCTATTGCCATGGTCGAGCGGGCTCTGGCGCTTACCATCGACTACGTCAAGGAGCGTAAGGCGTTCAGCAAGGCCATCATCGAATTCCAGAACACCCAGTTCAAGCTTGCCGAATTGAAGACCGAGGCGACCATCGGCCGCGTCTTCTATAATGACTGCGTCGCCCGCCATATTAACGGTGGCCTCGACCCGGTGACGGCTTCGATGGCCAAATACTGGCTGTCAGACCTGCAAGGAAAAGTCGTCGACGAATGCCTTCAATTGCATGGCGGCTATGGCTACATGAATGAATATCCGATCGCCCGCATGTTCCGCGATGCCCGCGTCCAGCGCGTCTACGGCGGCACCAACGAGATCATGAAATTGCTGATCGGGCGGAGCCTTTAGGAGGTCGCATGTCGAAGCATTTTGCTGGGCTTCGCTGGAAGTCGGGGGCACGGGAGGATTTCCTTTCCGGCCGCTATTCCCGGGTCCATGAACTTCATTTTGATGGTGGCGCGGTCATCTCCGCTTCCGCATCGCCGTCGATTGTGCCGGCACCTTTTAGCGATGCAACGATCGTCGATCCGGAAGAACTGTTCGTCGCTTCGCTTTCTTCTTGCCACATGCTCTGGTTCTTGGATCTGGCAAAACGCGCTAAGCTCAATGTCCGATCTTATCACGACGAAGCCGAAGGCCTGATGGCCAAGAATGCTGAAGGGCGCACAGCCATCACACATGTCACCCTTCGGCCGCTCGTCGAATGCGACGCAGATGCGGCTATGATCGAGAGCATTCATCACAAGGCGCACGACGCCTGTTTCATCGCCAATTCGGTGCGGACCGAAGTGGTGGTCGAGCCCCGATTTTAGATCACAGGAGATCACCAATGGCCGAAGCTTATGTCTATGATGCCGTGCGCACGCCGCGCGGCAGGGGCAAGAAAGATGGCTCGCTGCACGAAGTGCCGGCGGTGCGGCTCGGCGCCAAGGTGCTCGAGGCCATCCGCGACCGCAACGGGCTGAACACTAGCACTGTCGACGACATCATCTTCGGCTGCGTCGATCCGGTTGGCGAGGCGGGTGCGGTCATTCCACGTGCCGCCGCTTTCGAGGCCGGCTACGACACCAAGGCGCCCGGCATGCAGATATCGCGCTTCTGCGCCTCGGGCCTCGACGCCATCAATTTCGGCGCCGCCAAGATCGCGCATGGCGCCGACGAGATCGTCATTGCCGGTGGCGTCGAATCAATGTCGCGCGTCGGCATGGGCGCCTCCGGCGGCGCCTGGTTCATGGATCCCTCGGTCGGCCTGCCCGGCTGGTTCGTGCCGCAAGGCATATCGGCCGACCTGATCGCCACCAAATACGGCTTTTCGCGCGACGATGTCGATGCCTACGCGGTCGAAAGCCAGAAGCGTGCCGCCAAGGCGTGGGGCGAGGGGCGCTTCAAGAATTCGGTGATCTCGGTCAAGGACCAGAACGGCCTGACCATCCTCGACCACGACGAGCACATGCGGCCTTCGACCGACATGCAGTCGCTGGCCGCGCTCAACCCGTCCTTCGTCATGCCCGGCGAAATGGGCGGCTTCGACGCCGTCGCTGTGCAGAAGCATCCCGAGGTGGAAGAGGTCAATCACGTCCACCATGCCGGCAATTCCTCCGGCATTGTCGACGGGGCGGCGGCCGTGCTGCTCGGCTCGAAAAAGGCGGGAAAGACGCTCGGCCTCAAGCCGCGCGCGCGCATCCGTGCGTTCGCCAATATCGGCTCCGAACCGGTGCTGATGCTGACCGGCCCGGTCGACGTCACCGAGAAGCTGTTGAAGCGGGCGAAGATGAAGCTGCAGGACATCGACTTGTTCGAGCTCAACGAGGCCTTCGCTTCGGTGGTGCTGCGCTACATGCAGGCTTTCGACATTCCGCATGACCGGATCAACGTCAATGGGGGGGCCATCGCCATGGGCCATCCGCTCGGCGCCACCGGTGCGATGATCTTCGGTACGGTGCTGGACGAATTGGAACGCCGCGACCTCAACACCGCGCTGGTGACGCTTTGCATCGGCGCCGGTATGGGCACCGCAACGATCATCGAACGCGTCTGACGGAGAGAGATGATGAGCTACACCAATTTCACCCTCGACATCGACGCCGACGGCATTGCGCTGGTCACCTGGAACATGCCGGACCGTTCGATGAACGTCTTCACCGAGGAGGTGATGCGCGAACTGAACGCCATCGTCGACAAAGTGGCAAGCGATGCAGTGATAAAGGGCGCGGTGATCACCTCCGGCAAGGATACGTTCTCGGGCGGCGCCGATATCACCATGCTGCAGAAGATGCTGGCGACCTTCGCCGCCGACAAAGCGAAGGACCCGGAGAAGGCGACCAAGGCGCTGTTCGACAAGGCGGGCGCTATGAATGGCCTGTTCCGTAAACTGGAAACCTCGGGCAAGCCGTGGGTTTCGGCGATCAACGGCACCTGCATGGGCGGCGCCTTCGAATTGTCGCTCGCCTGCCATGGCCGCGTCGCGGCTGATTCCGACCAGGTGAGGATGGCGCTTCCGGAAGTGAAGATCGGCATTTTTCCAGGCGCCGGCGGCACCCAGCGCGTGCCGCGGCTGACCGACCAGCAGCAGGCGCTGCAAATGCTGACGTCCGGCCAGACGCTGTCGCCGCAGAAGGCCAAGTCAATGGGCTTGATCCATGAGATTGCCGAGGCGGACAAGCTGGTCGAAACTGCCAAGGGGATGATCAAGAACGGCTTGAAACCGGTGGCGCCATGGGATGAAAAGGGCTTCAAGCTGCCCGGCGCTCCGATCTATTCGGTGGCAGGTGCCAATCTGTGGCCGCCGGCTATCGCCATTCTGCGCCGCGAGACCTATGGCAATTATCCCGCTGCCGCCGCCATCCTGAAATGCGTCTACGAGGGCCTGCTGGTGCCGTTCGATACCGCCTTGCGGATCGAGCAACGCTACTTCACCGAGGTCATGCAGACCAGGGAAGCGGCGGCGATGATCCGCTCATTGTTCGTGTCGCTGCAAGAACTGAACAAGGGCGCTCGCCGCCCAGCTGGTGTGCCGGAAACGACGTTCAAGAAGATCGGCGTGCTCGGCGCCGGCTTCATGGGCGCCGGCATCGCCTATGTAACGGCCAAGGCCGGCATTCCGGTGGTGCTGCTCGACCGCGACATGGAGTCCGCCGCCAAGGGCAAGGCGCATTCCGAGACCCTGATCTCGGATCAGGTGAAGAAGGGCCGTGCCAAGCCGCAGGACAAGGATCGATTGCTGTCGCTGATTACGCCAACGGCCGATTACGCGGATCTTGCCGGCTGCGATCTTGTGGTCGAGGCGGTGTTCGAGGACTCGGCCGTCAAGAAGGATGCCACCGAACAGGCCGAGGCTGTACTCAAGCCGTCGGCGATCTTCGCCTCGAATACGTCGACCATACCGATTACATCGCTGGCCAGGAATTCGGCGCGGCCGAAGAATTTCATCGGCATCCACTTCTTCTCGCCGGTCGACAAGATGATGTTGGTCGAGATCATCCTCGGCAAGAAAACCGGCGACAAGGCGCTGGCCACCGCGATCGACTTTGTCCGCGCCATCAAGAAGACGCCGATCGTCGTCAACGATACGCGCGGTTTTTACGTCAATCGCTGCGTACTGCGCTACATGTCGGAAGCCTACAAGATGCTGATCGAAGGTGTTCCGGCGCCGATGATCGAGAATGCGGCGAAAGCCGCTGGCATGCCGGTCGGTCCTCTGGCGTTGACCGACGAGACGGCGATCGACCTTGCCCAGAAGATCATGAAGCAGACCATGCGCGACCTCGGCGACAAGGCGGTCGATCCGAAGCAGATGGCGCTGATCAACACGATGGTCGACACACATGGTCGCTTGGGCCGTAAGAACAGCAAGGGCTTCTATGACTATCCGGCAAAACCGGCAAAGAAGAAGCTGTGGCCAGGCCTCAGGGACCTCTACCCGCAGCTGTCGCCGGAGCAGGTCGACTATGAGGAACTGAAGCAGCGGCTGCTGGTCACCATCGCGCTTGAGGCGGTACGGGTGATGGAAGAGGGCATCGTTAACGACCCACGCGAGGCCGATGTCGGCTCGATCCTGGCCTTCGGCTTCGCACCCTATACGGGCGGTGCACTGTCCTACATCGACGGCATCAGCGCGAAGAAATTCGTCAAACTCGCCAAGCGCCTGCAGAAGAAATACGGCGCCGAGTTCAAGGCGCCGAAGCTGCTGCTCGACATGGCCGAGAAGGGCGAGACCTTCTACGAGCGCTTCGATCCCTATACCAGGAACGAGGCCAAGGAGGCGGCCTGACGCCGTCTCCGGCGGTGGACAAGATGGCGGCCAAGGGGTAGAACAGCGAAGGTATTTTTTCCTGTTTCGAAGGAGAGCAAGGTGCTCTCGCACGACCGCGTTTGGGCCGCCATCGACGCTCTTGCCGAGCGTTATTCGCTTTCGGCCTCCGGACTGGCCAGGCGCGCTGGCCTCGACTCGACCGCCTTCAACAAATCGAAGCGGCTGTCCTCAGATGGGCGGCCCCGCTGGCCGTCGACCGAATCGCTGGCCAAGATCATCGAGGCGACCGGCGCCTCGCTGGATGAATTTGCAGGACTGGTCGAAGGCCGGGGTAATTCCGGCGCACTGCCCGTGCAGAAATCGTCGGTGCCGCTGCTTGGCTTCGCCCAGGCGGGCGCCGGTGGCTTCTTCGACGATGCCGGGTTTCCGGCGGGGCAGGGATGGGACCTGATCGAATTGCCGGCACGGGCAACCGACACCTCCTATGCGTTGAAGGTCCAGGGCGATTCCATGCTGCCGCTCTACCGCAATGGCGATGTCCTCATCGTCGAGCCGGGAGCTACCATACGAAAGGGCGATCGCGTCGTCGTCAAGACCAATGCCGGCGAGGTGATGGCCAAGGTGCTCGACCGCCAGACACCGAAGTCGATCGCGCTGGTCTCCCTCAATCCCGATCACCCGGACCGCGACATCCCCATGCGCGATGTCGAATGGGTGGCGCGGATTGTCTGGGCAAGCCAGTAGGCGCGGGGCCGGTGCGTCTGCCTCACCTTGCCTTGGCTGTTCTGGCGATCCCGGCGATGGCCACGGCAATTGTCGCCGGCGGCCGCGCCGTCCAGAGCGAAAGCGGCGGCGCCAGGGAGCAAATCCAGGTCGGCGCTGAACCGCAGCCCGCCGCGCCGGCTACGTCGGCCATCCCGAAACCAGTGCCGGCCAAGCAGGCGGCGCATTCGAGGGCAATCGATCCAGAAATCGTGGTGCCGCCGCAGCTCGGTTCCAACGAGCTTGAACGGATAGAGCCGCGCGCCCCGTTGAGCGATCTAGCATTGGCCGGACCGCCCAAGCCGCCAAAAACGAAAATGCCCGACGACTGGAAAGGCACGAAACTATTCCAGCCCGTCGCGTCGGCGGCCGGGGTCATCGAAGCAAAAGGCTATTCGATTGCGGTTTCCGGTATCGACATCGTCAAGCAGGAGGAGACTTGCACCGACGGCGGCGAGTCCTGGAATTGCGGCATTCGGGCGCGAACGGCCTTCCGCGCCTTTCTCCGCAGTCGTGCTGTGGTCTGTGCCGTGCCGCCTGAAGGCGGTCGTGATCTGATCGCCGCCGAGTGCCGGATCGGCAATCAGGATATCGGCCAATGGCTGGTCGAAAATGGCTGGGCGCGCGCCGCCAAGGGCGGCCCTTACGTAGAAGCCGGCGAGAAGGCGCGTGCAGCAAAAAAAGGCGTCTTCGGGCCGGCGCCGAGCGTTTCAGGCCTGCCGCCGCTCCCGGCTGCTGCGTCGCGAGCCGCGCCTGTAGCGCCTAGCTCGATCCTGGAGGAGCAGGACGGCGCCCTCATGCCGCCAGCTGACCAGCCAGCGCCCGCTGAATGAGCTCACGCGTTTCGGCGATGCCGTAGAGCGCGGCGAAGGAGCCGAAGCGCGGCCCGCGTTCCTGACCTATCAGCACCTGATAGATCATCTGGAAGAAGGCGACGGAGACACCGGGTCCGCCCTCCGGGCTCTGCTTGGAATGATCCTGGTAGCGCTCAATCTTGCGCGCAACATTGAGGGCAGCGTTCTGGATTGCCTCGCTGTCGGCATCAGCCGGCAGCGCGGCGAGCGCTTCCGAAAGCTTGGTCAGCGCCTCGCGCTCGACCGCGTCGGCGGCACGATACACTTTCGCCGGCTTCACGAAATCGTCGAAATAGCGGATGGCATATTCGGCCAGCCGGTCGAGCTCGGGATGGGTCGTCGGCGTCACACCCGGCGCGTGGCGCGAAATGAAACCCCACAGCACGCTCCTGTTTTGGGCATTCGAGGCGCTGACCAGGTTGAGCAGCAGCGAGAACGGAACCGGCAGGTCGACTGCCGGGGGATTGCCGTCATGCATGTGCCAGACCGGATTGCCCAGCCGCTCCTTCCAGTCCTGCCTCTGATAGGCAGAGAGGAACGTATAATACTCGTCCACTGCCTTCGGGATAACGTCGAAATAAAGCTTCTTCGCCGTTCGCGGGCGCTGGAACATATAAAGGCTAAGACTCTCGGTCGGCGCGTAAGTTAGCCACTCGTCGATGGTTAGCCCATTGCCCTTCGACTTCGAGATCTTCTGGCCGTGCTCATCGAGGAACAGCTCATAATTGAAGCCCTCCGGCGCCGGAGCATCGAGCGCGCGGCAAATCTGCCCGGCGAGCTTGACGGAATCGATCAGATCCTTGCCGGACATCTCGTAATCGACGCCGAGTGCTGCCCAGCGCATCGCCCAATCGGGCTTCCATTGCAGCTTGGCATGACCGCCGGTCACCGGCGTCTCGAAGCGCTCGCCGGTGTCCGGATCGCGCCACACTATGGTGCCGGCGTCGAGCTTGCGCTCGTCGATCGCGACTTGCATGACGATCCCGGTCTTGGGATGGATCGGCAGGAAAGGCGAATAACTCAGCGCCCGTTCCTCGCGCAGCGACGGCAGCATAATTGCCATCACCTTATCAAAGCGCTCGAGCATCTTGAGCAGCGTCGCGTCGAAGCGGCCGGAAGTATAATAGTCGGTCGAGGAAGCGAATTCGTAATCGAAGCCGAAACGGTCGAGGAAAGCGCGCAGCCGTGCGTTATTGGCGGCGCCGAACGACGGATACTCATTGGAGAAAGGGTCCGGTATCCTGGTCAGCGGCTTGCCGAGATAGGCGCGCAGCATGTCCTTGTTAGGCACATTGTCCGGCACCTTGCGCAATCCGTCCATGTCGTCGGAGAAGCACAGCAGTCGCGTCTTGACCTTGTCTTCGGTCAGCACGCGGAAGGCGTGGCGCACCATAGATGTGCGCGCCACCTCGCCGAACGTGCCGATATGCGGCAGGCCGGATGGGCCGTAGCCGGTCTCAAACAGCACTGTTTCCGGGTAGCCGCCGCTCGCGTAGCGAGCGACGATCTTTTTCGCTTCCTCGAACGGCCACGCCTTGCTTTCGGCGGCGGCGGTAAGGACTTTCGGGCTGAGATCGATCGGCTGTTGTTCGACCATGATGCTATTCCTGCAACTTGCCGGCATCCATGCCGGCAGCCGCATGCTCTAGACCATGATCCCGAAAAGTGGAACCCGGTTTCAGGGTAGGACGGCGATCAGGCAAGAAGATTAAGAGCTCCCGTCCCAATTAGTCGGGATGGATCAAGTTCCAAGGCGTGACCGGAGCGCCAACGATGGCGGCTGTTTTTCCTTGCGGCGCCGGTCCCTCGTTCCTAACTTCGGAACCATCTCAAGGAGTTCCAAATGCCTTTGTCGCCGCACGAAGCCATGATCTACCTGATGGTCATCACCTCGGCGTCTGACCGCGACATGACCGATATCGAACTGGCGCGGATCGGTGACGTCGTTCGATCCTGGCCGGTGTTTGAGGATTTCAACCAGGAGCGGCTGGTCGATGTCGCCCAGGCCTGCCAGGAAATGCTGCAGGAAAGGGACGGGCTGGAGGGCGTCCTGGCGCGTGTCGCCGAGGCGCTTCCGGAACGCCTGCGTGACACCGCCTATGCCGCCGCCTTCGAGGTTGCGGCCGTCGATCTCGAAATGCGCCTGGAGGAGGTGCGCGTGCTGCAGCTCGTCCGCCGGGAACTCGATCTCGATGCGCTGACGGTCGCCGCCATCGCGCGAGCCGCCAAGGCGCGCCTTCGCACGCTGACCTGAGCCGGCAGTCAGAAAAAGCTGACCGGAAAATAGCGAAGATAGAACTCGGCGAACGTACGTTTCACCGAAATTTCCTGCAGCGCGTAGTCGAATGCGGCCGCCAGTGCCGGATCGTCGGCCCTGGTGGCGATCGCCATGCCCGAGCCAAGGTATTCGGGCGCCAGATAGGGGCCGCCGGCAAAGCGGCAACAGCCAGCCGCATCGGAGCCGCCGAGCCAGAACGCGAAACGCATGCCGTCGCCGAAGGCGGCGTCGATCTTGCCGGCTTTAAGCCTGCCATAAAGCTCCTCCGGCTTTGCGACGGGGACGATTTGGACGTCGCCGAAATAAGTGCGCAGCATCCGCTCATGCGCGGAACCGGCGATCACGCCGACACGTTTGCTGCGCAGCCTGTCGAACATTGGTTCGGTCAACGCCTGTGTCTTCAGCATGATGAAGCGTGCCGGAAATTGCAGGTAGGGGCGTGAGAATGCGTATTTCGACCGCGACTCCGGCGTCGCGGCGATGCCGGCAATGATCGCTTCGCCTTCGTCTTTCCCGAGCGCACCTTCGAGCTCGGCCCAGGGCAGCGCCTGGATCTGGCATTTTTCGGCAATGCCGAGCTCGGCGCAGATGGCGCGCGCCAGGTCGACATGGAAGCCCGACAGCCGGCCTGCCCCATCGAGGAAATTGAATGGCGGGAAATCCGTGGTGGTCAGGAATCGCAGCCGCGGCAGCATCGAAAGGTCCGGCTTTGGCAGCCGCTCCTTGGCGTCCCAAAACACGGGCACCTGCGGCTCCGCGGCGAGCGCATCAGCCGCAAGCGATTGCGCCCCGATCAATATCGAAATCAATGAAATGGATATGCGCCGAAACGCCACGCGACGACTCCGTCCGGTCTTGCCCCGGCTTTAGTACGAAATAACACAGGTTTTTGTACGAAAATAACACAGGTACAACGGTTTTTGGTTTCATCGTGACGATTTAGGGATATTGTTTAGTGAGTTTGCAAATGACTGCGTGATGCCGGCTGAAGAGGAGCAGTAGGACGCACAGGGGAAGCAGCTTTGCAGTCCGGGGTTGATGGCGTGGTGCGGGTTGATCACTGCCATTGGCCTCAAGAGCGGAAGGCAACATGGGGTAGATGTTGCGATGGGTCATTTCGATCGTACCCTGGAACTGATAGATCAGTTGCAGCACGCCGGCACAGCGGCCGCCGTCTGCGAAAAGCTGCTGGGGGTAACAAGCGGGTTCGGGCTGACGGCGCTGATGGCCGGGACGGTTCCGCAACCTGGCACGCCGAGAAACCAGCAAAAGGACCATGTGCTGCTTTGCGACTGGCCGGCTGAATGGCTTGAGCGCTACGTCGCGCGCAACTACGTCGATCACGACCCCGTCGTCAGTCACATGAAGCAGCTTCAAGCGCCATTCCAGTGGCGGGAAGCGTCTCAGGGCATCCGCATCGGCAAGAGCGGCGGCGAGGTGATGGGCGATGCCGGCGAATTCAAGCTGCGCGACGGGTTGGCCTTCCCGCTAATCACGCTCGATGGCCAGATCGTCATGGTGTCACTAGGCGGCGAGGCTGTCGAATTGTCGAGCGCCGAGTTTGGACTGGTGTCGCTTGTCTCGACTTATGCGATTGGCCGCGCAATGCAACTCCACACCATGGCGGGCAAAACCATCGATCATGTCGAATTAACGCCGCGTGAGCGCGAATGCCTGCAATGGGCCGCCGTTGGCAAGTCCGAATGGGAGATCTCACAAATTCTCGGCATTTCGGAACACACGTCAGAGAAACACCTTCTTAACGCCAAAAGCAAACTCGGTGCCGTCAACCGGGTCCAGGCCGTCGCGGAAGCGATAAGGCGCGGCTATATTAACTAGGTCGGCCGCGCCGGCCTAGAAATTCTTGCTTGCGTGATCGCGTAATTTTTTTGGGAAAGCACGGCCGTATCTTCCTATTGAAACAGGAGACGGCAAAATGCTCTTTTCCCTCACGACCCAGGAATTGATGGAACGGCCCGACCTCTGGGAGTCAGTTCATCGTTTGCGTTACAAGATTTTCGTCGAAGAGATGGGATGGACCGATCTGCAGCGCCCCGATGGCCTGGAGATCGATCAATTCGACCACGACGAGGCAGTGCACCAGATCGTCATCCGCAATGGCGAGCTCGCCGGTTACCAGCGGATGTTGCCGACGACTCGGGCACATCTTCTAACCGATGTGCTGGCGGACCTTTATGAGGGAACCCCACCGTCGGGCCCGAATGTCTATGAACTGACCCGCTATGCGGTTGCACCGGGGTTCCGCGACGGCCGGCGCGGCGTGTCGACGGTCGGCACGGAGCTGATCGCCGGCTTCGTCGAGTGGGGTCTGAAGCGCAACGTCAACCAGGTTATCATCGAATTCGAGCCGATGTGGGTGCTTCGCGCGCTGCAGCTGCATTTCCTGGCAACGCCGCTCGGTTACCAGCGTACCTATGGCAACCAGCAGGTGGTTGCCACACTGCTCACCTTCAACGAGCACACGCTCGACGTGGTGCGTTCGCGCCGCAACCACTTTGCGCCGGTGCTGGCCAGAGGGTACCCGGACATGCTCGGACAGAGGCGCGCCTCGTGAGATTGGAGAGAGGCCATGAACGTTCACTCAAAAGCAGAATTCCGCAATCACACGCTGATCGTCACGGTATCGTCGGGTGACGGCCGCCCGGTGCTGGACAGGCTGGCCTATGAAAGCCTGGCCAGGACATTCCATGAAGCCGCTGCCGACGACGACGTCCGCGTCGTGGTCCTGCGCGGTCTGGCCGGGTGCTTCTGCCTCGGCGCCGATTTCTCCGAATTTCTCGACGCCACCAAACATCGGCGACTGATCGACGCCGTTACCGATATGTTTCGCACGCTGGCGACATTCCCGAAACCGGTCCTTGCCTGTGTCGACGGCGACGCCGTCGGCGTCGGCTGCACCCTCCTGTTCCACTGCGACATGGTGATCGCCTCGAGCAAGAGCACGTTTCGGGTGCCGTTCGTCGATTTCGGCCTGGTGCCGGACGCGGCGACCAGCATCCTGGCGCCGCAGAAGCTCGGCTATGCCGGGGCGTTCCGCTTCTTCTGCCTGGGCGACACGCTCGCCGCCGAAGATGCCAGGGCACTGGGCCTTGTCGGCGAGATCGTGACGGACGCCAGCGTCGAGGAAGCCACGTTGGCAAGAGCCAGGCAACTCGCCAAGAAGCCTGTCGCGGCGCTGCAGCAGACGCGCGACCTGCTTAGGGGCGACACCGGCGCGCTCTGCGACCGCATCGACCAGGAGATCTCGCTCTTCCAGCAGGCGCTGCAGGACGACACTACGCTGAAGCGACTGCAGCGGATTGCCCGGCTGGCGGCATGACAGCCGCGTATCGATGAGGTGAGCTTATTTTTCGAGGAAAGTCGGCCCTTCGCCGATGATCTTCTTGTCTACCTTACCGATGACGTCTAGATCGCGGCCGTCATAGGGAAGCGACAGGAGAATGCGCTGCATGACGGCCAGCCGCGCGCGCCGCTTGTCGTTCGCCCGCACAATGATCCAGGGCGCGAACTCCTTGTGCGTGCGTTCGACCATCAGATCGCGCGCCTTGGTGTAGTCGTCCCATTTGGTGATGCCGGCGATGTCGATCGGCGAAAACTTCCAGCTCTTCAGCGGGCTCCAGCGACGGTCGTGGAACCGCTCGAGCTGTGTTTCCCGACCGATGTTCAGCCAGAATTTGAAGAAATGGATGCCTTCGTTGCGGATCATCCGCTCGAAATGCGGAACCTCGTCCAGAAATTGCTCGTGCTGCTCGGGCGTGCAGAATCCCATCACCGGTTCAACACCGGCGCGGTTGTACCAGGAGCGGTCGAAGGTGACGAATTCGCCCGACGTCGGGAAGTGGTCGACGTAACGCTGGAAGTACCATTGTCCAAGCTCGGTGGGTGTTGGCTTGGTCAGCGCCACGTTGCGCGCCGTGCGAGGGTTCAGATACTGGCGCAAAACGAAGATCGTGCCGCCCTTGCCGGCAGCGTCGCGCCCCTCAAACAGCGACATTACCCGCTTGCCTGTCGACTGCAGCCACGCCTGCGCCTTGACCAGCTCGATCTGCAGCTTCTCTAACCTCTCGTCATACTCCTCGCTCTTCATTTTCTTGTCGTAAGGGTAGCCGCCGGCGGTGAGCTTGCGGTCCTCGATCCAGTCGGGAAGCGTCGGGGCCTCGATGTCGAACTCCCGCTCCTTGCCGTCGATCATGATCTTCAGCGGCCCCGATGAAGCTGCAGCGGGGCTTTCCTTGGCGTTTTTCATCGAGACGAACCTTTCCAGCCTCCGGACTCATGCTATTGGAAGCCTTACTGCATCGGCCCGAATATCGGAATCGATTTTCGGAAAGAACGATGCAGCAGATAAACCGGTAGAGCGTCCTTTGTGCGCCCAATTGGACGCACGGCGCTCTAGCGTCGGTCCAGCAGGAAGTTATTGAGCGTTGGCCGCACACGGAGCGCAGGCGACGGAGCGCAAATGGCCGATATCGGCACAGAGCGGAAAGGCAGGGCGCAAGCCGTCGCCATGCGGCTGTGGAACAGCCGCTGGCTGCTCGCGGCCGGCTTCGCTGCGGTTCTGATCGTTTATGGTTTTGCCGGCATGTCTGGCTATGTGGTGCTGCTGGCAGGCGCCGTGCTGGTTGCCGCTGCGATACTGCCGGCCGGCGTCGCCCGTCAATCGACCGAAAATGCCGCGGCCGTCGAGGCGAGCGGCTTGCAACAACTTTCCGGCGAATATCTCGCGGCAGCGGTTGCCGATCCGCTGATCATTTTCGATCGTTCCGCCGCCATCGTCCATGCCAACGCCGCTGCCTTTGCAGCCTTTGGCGGGATTGCCCCCGGCATGTCGCTGTCGCTGAAATTCCGCGCGCCCGAAATGCAGTCCTTGCTGGATAATATTTTGGCAGGCAACGTCGCATCGGACAGCGTCGACTACATAGAAAGGCTGCCGGTCGAACGAGCCTATCGGGTGAGCGCGTCTTCTGTCGGTCACGCCACGGATCTCTACGTGCTGGTGTTTAAGGACCAGAGCGAAGCGCGCCGGATCGACAGAATGCGCGCCGACTTCATTGCCAATGCCAGCCACGAGCTGCGCACGCCTCTCGCCTCGATTGCCGGCTTCATCGAGACGCTGCGCGGGCCGGCCCGCAACGACCCTGCGGCACGCGAGCAGTTCCTGCAGATCATGCAGAACCAGACCAGCCGCATGGCGCGCCTCATCGACGACCTTCTGTCGCTGTCACGGCTGGAGATGAAGCCCTATCTCAAGCTGGGAACCGAGGTCGATCTGCGCCAGGCCATCGACAGCGTAATCGATTCGCTTGGGCCGCTCGCAAAAGAAAACGGCGTCGTCATCGAGCGTGATTTCGCGGAAGGACCGCTCGCCGTGCCCGGCGATCGGGACGAGCTTTTCCAGGTCTTCGAAAACCTGCTGGAAAACGCCTGCAAATATGGTCAGTCGGGCGGACGCGTCGTGGTGTCGATCACGCGCAGCGACAGCGATACCGAACCGGGGATCGACGTCACTATCAGGGATTTCGGCCCCGGCATTCCCGAAGAACACATCCCGCGCATCACCGAGCGCTTCTACCGCGTCGACGTCGAGAACAGCCGGACCCAGAAGGGCACCGGCCTTGGCCTGTCCATCGTCAAGCATATCCTGACCCGGCACAACGCCAGGCTCTCCATCTGGTCGGAAGTCGGCAAGGGTGCGGCGTTCACCGTCCATTTGCCGGCTCGCTGACGCAGTACTATCTCTAGCCCATGATGGGCCGTTTCTTTTTTCTGTCATCCGGCTAGCGTATCAGCGGGGATTCGAGGGAGCGACTCAACCACAAGATCCCGGGAAGGCATTTGGTCCATGCAGTCCGTGCACATCGTCAGCGCCTATGACGAGGAGCTGAAATATCTGTCGAAGCGCATCGCGGCGATGGGCGGGCATGCCGAGCGCATGGTCGAGCAGGCCGTCGCGGCACTGGTCAATGCGGATCCGGGACTTGCCCAGAAAGTCATTCGAGACGACCTGGTTCTGGATGAGGGGCAGCGCGAGATCGACGATAAGGCGATCATCATCATCGCCAAGCGCCAGCCGATGGCGACGGATCTGCGCGAGATCGTCGGTGCGATCCGCATCTCGGCGGACCTCGAACGGGTAGGCGACCTCGGCAAGAACGTCGCCAAGCGAGTGGTTGCTGTCGCTGATGGGCGCCAGCCGAGCAGCCTGTTCCGCGGCCTCGAGGCTTTGGCTAATCTGGCGCTGACACAGCTCAAGGAAGTACTCGACGTCTACGCATCGCGGTCGGTGGAAAAAATCGGTTTCGTGCGCGACCGCGACGACCAGATCGATGCCATGTACACCTCGCTGTTTCGCGAGTTGCTGACTTACATGATGGAAGACCCACGCAACATCACGCCCTGCACGCATCTCCTGTTTTGCGCCAAGAACATCGAGCGCATTGGCGACCACGCCACCAACATCGCCGAGACGATCTACTATATCGTCACCGGCGACCAGATGCCGGCCGATCGTCCGAAGGGCGACAAGACGGACAAGATTATTCTTCCCGCAACGCAACCAGCGAAATGAGTGTCTCTCGATACTAATGCGAATTTCGGATTCGCCACCTGACAGAAAATTGCGCTAAGCTTTCGACGCGCTGACTTCTCAGTTCCGCGATGAAGGCCCCGCCTCCAGGAGGCTGCGATGGAATATGTCCGCGAGTTTGCTCCTGCGCCGCCGATGTCGGGTATAATCGCTTGCGGCGTCTATACGGCTGGGCGGCGCATCGCCGACATTCCGATCGAGGAAGCCGGCGAATGGGCCGGGAAGCCGGGCCACGTGGTCTGGATCGGACTGCTGGAGCCCGACCGCAATTTGTTACTGCGCGTCCAGGCGCAATTTCATCTGCATGAGCTGGCGATCGAGGACGCCGAGCATCCGCACCAGCGGCCGAAGATCGAGCAATATGGCGATGCCCTGTTCATCGTTGCCCGCACGGCGCAGTTGATCGACAGCCGTGTCACCTTCGGCGAGACGCATCTGTTCGTCGGCGCCGGCTATATCGTCAGCGTCAGGCATGGCCCGTCGACCTCCTACGCTGCCGTTCGCCAGCACTGGGAAAGCTGTCCGCATTCCCTCGCCAAGGGCGAGGATTTCGTCCTCTACGCCATTCTCGATTTCATCGTCGACAACTACATGCCCGTGCTCGAGCAGATCGAAAACGAGGTCGAGGCGATCGAGGACAAGGTTCTGCTGAAACCGATGACCGGCTCCGATATCGAGCGGCTTTACATGCTGCGCCGCGATCTCCTGCGCCTGCGCAACGCTGCTCTGCCGCTGGTGGAGGTCTGCCGGCGGCTGACCAGCGCCGATCTGCCGCAAATCCACACAGCCATGCATCCGCTGTTTCGCGACGTCACCGACCATATCCGCACTGTCCAGGAAAAGATCGACAGCCTGCGTGAGGTTCTCGCTTTCGCCTTCGAAGCGAGCCTTCTGGTCGGTCAAAGCCAGGAGACGGCGATTTCCAAGAAGCTTGCCTCATGGGCCGCCATCTTGGCCGTGCCCACAGCATTCGCCGGCATTTACGGCATGAATTTCAGCGACATGCCGGAACTGAGGATGGAATATGGCTACCCGGCCGTCCTGGCGGCAATTGCCCTGATTTGCACGTTTCTTTACTGGCGGTTTCGCAAGAATGGGTGGCTGTAAGGGTAAGGGAATAGGCAGTAGCCAGTAGGGAATAGGCAATACGGAAGTGGGTTGTTGGCGAAACGACCCTTGTGAAGCGCTATCTTCCCCTACTGCCTACTCCCCAGTGCCTATCGCCTATCTATGCCGCCGCCGCTCCGATGCTGGCTGAAACGCCACGCGGGCGTGGTACTTGCAGTAGGGGCCGGTTTCGGCGGCGTCGTTGCCGCAGAAATGGAAATCTTCCGAAAGCGGATCGCCATTCGGCCATTTGCAGGTGCGCTCGTTCAGCTCGACGAGTTGCAGATGCCGCGAGATCGGCACGACGACGTTCTCGACCGGGCGGATATAGTGGCGCGCTACCGGTTCGGCATCGAACTGCGCCTTGAGCGCGGTCGCACCGATCGACATCGACGTGGTGGCATGGCGCGTGGCGCTTGCTGCCCGGGACACCGATTTCTGGATCGTCGATCCCTGTACCGTCTTCTTCTGGCGTGCCGGTGAGGCGGTCGTACGTCCGCGACCGGACAGTTTCAGCCGGTGCACTTTGCCGATGACGGCATTGCGGCTGACCCCGCCAAGCTGTGCGGCGATCTGGCTGGCGCTGAGGCCCTCCGACCACAATTTTCTGAGAAGTTCGACTCGCTCGTCAGTCCAGTTCATGAGACCGCGCTCCTGCTGAAACGTGCGGCAATCGGAATCCATTCCCGACCCGGCTTCTGCCGGGCAGACACCACATATATCGGGTGATTAGGTCCGCCGCACGAAATCTAGTTATTTCTCTACTACAATTACCTTATGCGCTGACTCGGTGACAAGAGTCCCAAGGCCAACACGAATCGGTTTTTTCGGTTTTCCCCAACTTGCCCGGTCGCTTATGAGCCGGCGTTATGCTGGAGGGCTTGCCGCACGTCCTTGCGCGACCTTTTCGTTGACTTCACGGCCGAAAAACACGATAAGCCACAAGGGCCGCCGCTTTGGCGGCTTTTTGATTTTTCCGGTTCCGGAGACGCATATAATGAGCGGTTCGGCGCTTTTCGAGACCTTTGTTCGCGCACCCCTGGCTTTCGACCACGGTGAAGGCACCTGGCTGGTCACCGATAAGGGCGAGCGATATCTCGATTTCGCCGGCGGGATCGCCGTCAATTCATTGGGCTATGGCCATCCGCATTTGGTCGCTGCCCTCACCGAGCAGGCCGCCAAGCTCTGGCACGTCTCCAATCTGTACGAGATTCCGGGACAGAGCCGGCTCGGCGAGCGGCTGGCCGACGCCAGCTTCGCCGACAAGGTGTTCTTCACCAATTCCGGCGCAGAGGCGCTCGAATGCGCCATCAAGACGGCGCGGCGCTACCACTTCGTCAAAGGCCATCCCGAGCGATACCGCACAATCACCTTCGAAGGCGCCTTCCACGGCCGTACCCTGGCGACCATCGCCGCCGGGGGCCAGTACAAATACCTGGAAGGTTTCGGCCCCAAGGTCGACGGCTTCGACCAGGTCGGCTTCGACGATGTGGATGCAGCCGAAAAGGCGATCACGCCTGAAACCGCGGCGATCCTGATCGAGCCGGTGCAAGGCGAGGGCGGCATCAGGCAAGTGCCGACGCAATCGCTGAAGCGGCTCAGGCAGCTCTGCGATCAGCACGGACTGCTTCTGATTTTCGACGAGGTCCAATGCGGCGTCGGCCGCACCGGAAAGCTGTTCGCGCATGAATGGGCGGGCGTCACCCCCGACCTGATGGCGGTGGCCAAGGGCATCGGCGGCGGCTTCCCGATGGGTGCCTGCCTCGCCACCGACGAGGCGGCGGTTGGCATGACCGCCGGCGTGCACGGCACCACCTTCGGCGGCAATCCGCTGGCGATGGCGGTCGGCAACGCCGTGCTCGACGTGGTGCTGGAAGACGGCTTTCTCGAGGACGTCCGGCGCAAGGCGCTGCTGTTGAAGCAGGGGCTTGCCGGTGTCGCCGACGAATTTCCGGATGTTATCGAAAGCATCAGGGGCACCGGCCTGATGCTTGGGCTTAAATGCGCGATGCCCAACACCAAGGTTACGGTGGCACTGCGTGACCAGCATCTCTTGACGGTTCCGGCCGGCGACAACGTTATCCGCCTGCTGCCGCCTCTCACCGTCACCGATGCCGAGATCCACGAGGCGCTCGAGCGCATCCGTGCCGGCGCCAAGAGCCTGGCGGATGCCATCGTCGCTGCCGCTGCGAAGTAATCCTGGAATTCCTGATGTCCCTTCGCCATTTTACCGATCTTTCTGCCGTTTCCGAAGGCGATCTGCGCTTCATGCTCGACGACGCAGCTGTGCGAAAGGCAAGGCTCAAGGCCGGAGAACGCAGCAAGCCGCTCGAGGGCAAGGTGCTGGCGATGATCTTCGACAAGCCGTCGACGCGCACGCGCGTATCGTTCGACGTCGGCATGCGGCAGTTGGGTGGCGAGACGATCATGCTGACCGGCACCGAGATGCAGCTTGGCCGCTCGGAGACCATTGCCGACACGGCCAAGGTGCTGTCGCGCTATGTCGATGCCATCATGATCCGCACCACCTCGCATGACCGGCTGTTGGAACTGACGGAAAACGCTACGGTCCCCGTCATCAACGGGCTGACCGACGAGACCCATCCCTGCCAGCTGATGGCCGACATCATGACCTTCGAAGAGCACCGCGGTCCGGTGGCCGGCAAGACGATCGCCTGGACCGGCGACGGCAACAACGTGCTGCATTCGCTCCTGGAGGCATCTGCGCGGTTCCATTTCAAGCTGAACGTCGCCGTGCCCGAGGGCAGCGAACCGGCTCAGAAGCATGTCGACTGGTCGAAAGCCAATGGCGGCAAGCTGAAATTCACCCGCTCGCCCGAGGAGGCCGTTCACGAGGCCGACTGCATCGTCACCGACTGCTGGGTGTCGATGGGCCAGGAGCACCGTGCCCGCGGCCACAATGTCTTCCTGCCCTATCAGGTCAATGCGGCACTGATGGCGAAAGCCAAGCCGGACGCGCTGTTCATGCACTGTCTGCCGGCGCATCGCGGTGAGGAGGTTACCGACGAGGTCATCGACGGACCGCATTCTGTGGTGTTCGATGAGGCCGAGAACCGGCTCCATGCCCAGAAGGCGGTCCTGGCCTGGTGCCTGGGCGCTTGATACGGGCCGCGATGATCCGGGCCGGCCTGATCTGCGCCGCCTTGATCTGGGCTGCCTTGATCCGGGAGTGGGTGGTGCCTATCTCAGGCGCATCACGCAAATCGAGCGCGTCTCGTCGCATGCGCGCCGGAGGGCGGCATCGCCGCGCCCCGGAGCTTTGTCATGTTGGAAACTCATCAATTGGCTGAACATAAACCCAAGCTCGGCGAATTCGGCTACGCCGGCGACGATCATGTCGTGCCGTTCGAGGTCGGCCCGCTCGACGTGCGCGGCCGCACCGTCCAGCTCGGGCCGATGCTCGACGCCATTCTCAGCCGCCACGACTATCCCGAGCCGGTCGCCCGGCTCCTGGCCGAAGCCTGTGTGCTGACGGTACTGCTCGGAACTTCGCTGAAATTCGAGGGCAAGTTCATTCTGCAGACCCGCACCGATGGGCCGGTCGACATGCTGGTCGCCGATTTCTCCACGCCGCACGCGCTGCGCGCGTATGCCCGCTTCGATGCCGACCGGCTGCAGGCTTTGACTTCGGCCGGCGAGACGTCACCGCAGACGCTGATCGGCAGCGGTGTCCTGGCGCTGACCATCGACCAGGGCGCTCACACGCAGCGCTACCAGGGCATCGTCCAGCTCCACGGCGTCACACTTGAAGATGCCGCACGCACCTATTTCCGCCAGTCGGAGCAGATTCCGACCGACCTCCGCCTTTCGGTTGCCAAGCTTCTGACGCCCGGCGTCGGCGGTGCCCGCGAGCAATGGCGGGCCGGTGGCCTGCTGGCACAATTCCTGCCGCAGTCGGCGGAGCGTATGCGCGTACCCGACCTTCCCGGGGGCGACGGCGATCCGCGTGAGGAAATCCACGACCCGACCGACAATTCCTGGCAGGAGCTGCTGGCGCTGCTTGGCACCATTGAACCGACCGAGCTGATCGATCCGACGATCGGCGCCGAACGGCTGCTTTACCGGCTTTTCCACGAGCATGGCGTCCGCGTGTTCGGCGGCGTGCCGGTCGCCGACCAGTGCTCATGCTCGAGGGAGAAGATCCGCGGCATTCTCGAAGACTTTTCCGCCGAGGAGATTAGGGACAGCAGCGAGGATGGCAGCATTCACGTCGCCTGCGAATTCTGCTCGAAGCAATATGACTTCGACCCGGCGGAGTTTGCAGCGGCTGGATGACGGCGGTCAATTGACGGTGCGCCGCGTGCCCGGCAAATCGAGCGAGAAGGCGGGGATGGCGACGTCGAACGTCTCGCCCCGCTTGTTGCGCATTGTGTAGTGCCCGACCATGATGCCGGACGGGGTCGAGAGCGGGCATCCGGACGTATACTGATAGCTGTCGCCGGGGTTGAGTCCGGGTTGCTCGCCGACGACCCCGGGGCCGCGCACTTCCTCGACTTTGCCGGTACCGTCGGTAATGTGCCAGTAGCGTGATAGAAGCTGCACGAACTCATCCGACTGATTGTCGATGGTCACCTGGTAGCCCCAGACATAGCGGTTTTGCGGCGGATCGGAGTGATCCTCCAGATAGAACGGCCTGACCTGCACTTCGATGTTGCGGGTGACGGCGCTGTACATAAACTGCTCCAAAGCAATGTAGATGGAACTTTCGATGCTCAGCGCAGTTTGGTCAACGATGCGCAGCATCTTCTTGCCCGATCTCAAGCGCAGGTGCCGAAAAACAATGTCATTTGAGTGACACATGACAATGATGGTGTGCAGGCTTGTGCCGGACGACTCAGCGTTCTGTCGAATTGTTGAAAACGGCTGTCATGCGGCCGGCATTTCTGGAGTGACCAGATCTCGATGGAACCGACATTCGCAGCCGCCCTCCTTTCCATAGCCCTCCTTCTTTCAAATCTCGCCAGCATCCTGTTAGCTTCGCAGAAGCTGAAGCGACCAGCCAGTATTGCACCGCCGGCGGCCAACGCGCCGCCGGTATCGATCGTCATCCCGGCGCGCGGCGTCGAGCCGTTTGCCGAAGAGACGCTGGAGCGCGCCTTCTCACTCGACTGGCCGCGCTATGAACTCATCTTCTGTGTCGCCCATGCCGACGACCCGGTGGTCAAGCCGATCACTGCCGCAATGGCGCGCTTTCCAGCTATTCGCGCGCGCCTTCTGGTCGGTGACGACCGCATCAGCGGCAATCCAAAACTCAACAATTGCGTGAAGGGTTGGGAGGCAGCGCGTTATCGCTGGGTCATCCTTGCCGATTCCAATGTGCTTATGCCGAGCGACTACGTCCAGCACCTGATGGCGGCGTGGCGGCATGACACCGGCCTCGTCTGCTCGACGCCAATCGGCTCGCGGCCGGACGGCTTCTGGGGGGAGGTCGAATGCGCCTTTCTCAACACGCTGCAGGCACGCTGGCAGTACGCTGGAGAGGCGCTCGGCCTCGGCTTCGCCCAGGGCAAGAGCATGTTGTGGAATAAGCCGATGCTCGATGCCAATGGCGGCATCCGCGCGCTTGCTGCCGAGATCGCCGAGGACGCCGCCGCGACCAAGCTGGTCAACGGGCTCGGACTGCGGGTCAATCTTGTCGCCTCTCCCTTCGAACAGCCGCTCGGCCGGCGCACGCTTGGCGAAATCTGGTCGCGGCAGGCGCGCTGGGCGCGGCTGCGCCGCGTCACCTTTGCACTGTTCTTTGCTCCCGAAATCCTGATCGGCGCGGCACCGCCGCTGGTGCTGGCGCTGATCGCGGCGGCTGACGCCGGCGTCAGCCTGCCGGCCACCGCCATCGCCGTGCTGGTCGCGGCCTACCTGCCGGAATGCGCCTTGGCCTCGGCCAAGAGATGGCACCTGTCGCCGCGCACGATCCCGGCGATGATGGCACGAGACCTGATGCTTCCCGCCATTTGGGCGCGCGGATGGCTGAGCGGCGCCGTCGACTGGCGCGGCAACGTGATGACTATCCAGACAAAGACCGTCGCGGAGCTGGAAGAGACCCCGTCCGGCGCCTGATCGGCACGTCCCCGCTCGCCTCTGTTCGGCCAGCCCTTATCCGGCAACTCTCAGTGCCTGCTCGATGTCTTCGAGCAGGTCGTCGGCGTCCTCAAGGCCGACTGACAGCCTGAGCGTTCCCGGTCCGATGCCGAGCTCGGCGCGGGCTTCATCAGTCAAGTTCTTGTGTGTGGTCGTCGCCGGATGGGTGATCAGGCTCTTGGCGTCGCCGAGATTGTTGGAAATCAGCACGACGTCGAGTGTGTTCTGGAAGGCAAAGGCCGCCTGCTTGCCGCCCTTCACATCGAAGCAAATCAGCGTCGAGCCGCCCGACATCTGCTTCTTGACCACGGCCGCTTGCGGGTGGTCGGCGCGGCCGGGATAGATGACGCGGGCGATTTGCGGGCGCTCGGCCAGGAAATCCGCGATGCGGCCGGCACTTTCCGTCTGCTGGCGTACGCGTAGCGGCAGCGTCTCCAGGCCTTTCAGCAGCGTCCAGGCATTGAAGGGCGAGAGGCTTGGGCCGGTGTGGCGGAAATAGTCATGCAGGTTCTCGTCGATCCATTTCTTGTCCGACAGAACGATGCCGCCAAGACAGCGCCCCTGGCCGTCAATATGCTTCGTGGCCGAATAGACGACGATGTGGGCGCCGAGTTGCAGCGGTTTCTGCTGCAAGGGCGTAGCGAAGACATTGTCGACGATCAGCCTGGCGCCGATCGAATTGGCAAGTGCCGCGACGGCGGCAATGTCGACTACCTCCAGCGTTGGATTGGTAGGGCTTTCCAGGAAAAACAGTTTGGTGTTTGGCTTGACCGCCTTTTCCCAATTGGCGATGTCGGTGCCGTCGACCAGCGTTGCCTCGATGCCGTATTTCGGCGCCAGCGTCTCGATCACCCAGCGGCAGGAGCCGAACAGCGCGCGCGCCGCCACGATATGGTCGCCCGCCTTGGCGCTACACAGCAGTGCTGCCGTCACCGCCGCCATGCCGGATGCCGTGGCGCGCGCGTCCTCGGCTCCTTCCAGCGCGCACATGCGTTTCTCAAACATGTCGACCGTCGGATTGGCATAGCGCGAATAGATGAAGCCCGGCTCCTCGCCCTTGAAGCGGGCCTCCGCCGCTTGCGCCGTCTCGTAGACATAGCCTTGGGTGAGATACATCGCCTCGGAGGTCTCGCCGAAGCCGGAACGCAGCGTCCCGGCATGCACGAGTGCGGTCTGAGGCTTCCAGTCGCGCTTCTTGGTCATCATTCCATCCAAACACCAAAATTGGTCCAAACAACAAAAAACCGGCCGCGAAAGTCGCAACCGGTCCATATGGCCTTGCGGCCCGACGGTCCTTTAGCGACTTGTTTAACGTGGCTGCAAGCCGACCGGCCAAATCACCACGGGATAACGAGCTTTAGACCCGCGCCACGCTTGCGTCAATTGCCGGCATGATTAAGAGGGTTGTACCAAGCAGGTGCCAAAGGCGTCCAGGTCGGACCTGCGACAGAACAAGACCTCGCCCGGCGTTCGAACGGAGCCAGACCCTTGCGGCAGACAGGCATTCTTCCCGATCAGGATATTTCCGCGCTGTTCCAGACGGGTGCGCTGAAATCGCCGCACATGCTCGATGCCGATCAGATCCAGCCGGCCAGCCTTGACCTCAGGCTCGGCGACAAGGCCTGGCGAGTGCGTGCTTCCTTCTTGCCCGGCCCGGACCACAGGGTTGTCGACAAGCTCGACCGGCTGAAGCTGCACGAGATCAACCTCGCCGGAGGTGCCGTGCTGGAAACCGGCTGCGTCTACATCGTGCCGCTGCTCGAAAGCCTGGCGCTGCCCGCCCATATTTCCGCCTCCGCCAACCCGAAAAGCTCGACCGGACGGCTCGATATCTTCACCCGGGTAATGACCGACCGTGGCCACGAGTTCGACAAGATCGCCGCCGGCTATGAAGGCCCGCTCTATCTGGAGGTCAGCCCGCGCACTTTCCCGATCGTCGTGCGGACCGGCTCGCGGCTGTCGCAGATCAGGTTCCGCACCGGCAATGCGCTCTTGTCGGAAAGCCAGCTGCACGAGTTGCACCGCGCCGAAATGTTGGTCGCCACCGAACCACCCAACATCTCAGGCGGCGGAATCGCGCTGTCGATCGATCTCGACGGCGACAAGGACGGGCTGGTCGGCTATCGAGGCAAGCACCACACCGGCCTGGTCGACGTCGACAAGCGCGCCGCGCAGGATGTCGTCGATTTCTGGGAGCCCATTTACAAGAGCGGTGCCGGCGAGCTGGTGCTCGATCCGGACGAATTCTATATTCTGGTGTCGCGCGAGGCGGTGCATGTGCCGCCACTCTACGCCGCCGAAATGACGCCTTTCGACCCGCTGGTCGGCGAGTTCCGCGTCCATTATGCCGGTTTCTTCGACCCGGGTTTCGGCCATTCGGCGTCGGGCGGCACCGGCAGCCGGGCGGTGCTCGAGGTGCGTAGCCACGAAGTGCCGTTCATCCTCGACCACGGCCAGATCGTCGGACGGTTGGTCTACGAGCACATGCTGAAACGGCCGCAGGCGCTCTACGGCACAGATCTCGGCTCGAACTATCAGGCGCAGGGTCTGAAACTGTCCAAGCATTTCCGCGCCGCGCGATGATCTTGTTCGCAAGCCGTCAGCCGCGAAACAGATATTCTTTCGCGGCGCCAAGGCAGCCATGAAACTGACCGACAAAGAGCAGTTCTCGCACTGCAAATCGCTTCTTCCCCCAAAATCCTCTGGTTTGCTTCTCGTCGTCAAGTGAGGCGCTTGAGCTGGACTGCAAGGGGAACAACTGCTTGCCGAGACATCCCAGCACATGGGCTCTGGCGGAGTCGATACCGCAGGCTCTGCCATTGTCGTTCAGTCTGTCAGCGCGGAGTGCGGACGTCATGCGATCCGCGTTGCGCATCAGAAAGCCCACTTGCGATTTCGAATAGCCGGTGGCCAGAAGCCGGTTAGTCATGGACATCCGGGCTTCGCGATAGGATTTTGCGCTGCATTGTCCGGCGCTGTAAGCCGACGGGGAGAAAAAGGCGAGGAACAGGACTAAACTTAGGGACACAGTGCCAATCCGCAGGCCGTTCATTTTCGTTCCTGAATTCTGTCACTAGTTTACAACGCCTTCACCGCCACCTTCACCGGCTGCTCGATTTCAAGCGGGTTGCGCAGCGGCAGGCCGAAATCCTGCGCCTCGATTTCAAATACGTCACCGGCCTCGGTCCTGATGCCGTCGGCGAAGGACAGCGTCGCCGTGCCGAACATGTGTACATGCACATCACCCGGCTGGCGGAAGGCCGAGTATTTGAAGTGGTGATGCTCGAGATTGCCAATGGTGTGCGACATGTTCGCCTCGCCCGACAGGAACGGCTTTTCCCAAAGCAGCTTGCCGTCGCGCAGGATGCGTGAAGCGCCGCGGATATCGGACGGCAGGTCGCCGATCAGGATCTCCGGGCCGAACGAAGCGTTGCGCAGCTTGGAATGGGCGAGGAAGAGATAGTTCACACGCTCGGTGACGTGGTCGGAAAACTCGTTCGACAGGGTGAAGCCGACGCGGAACGGGGCGCCGTCGTCGCCGATCACATAGATCCCGGCGATCTCCGGCTCCTCGCCGGCATCCTGGGCGAAGGCCGGCGACATAAGCGCCGCACCGGGCGCCACCGCCATGGTGCCGTTGCCCTTGTAGAACCATTCCGGCTGCACGCCGATCTGGCCCTTCGCCGGCTTGCCGCCCTCAAGCCCCATGCGGAACATCTTCATGGAATCGGTCAGCTGTTCCTCGCCGTCCGTGCTGAGCTTCTTGTGCATGGAATCGCGGGTCGCGGCGGAGCCGAGATGCGTCAGCCCGGTGCCGGTGAGATGGAGATGCGCCGGATCGGGATGGTTGATCGGCGACAGCAGCCGTCCCTTCTTGTAGGCTGCGTCCAGATCGATGGTTTCGCCGAAGCCCTTGCGCTCGATCAGGGCGACAAGCCCGCTGCCGGTGCGCGCGGCTTCCATCGCCAGCGAATAGACGCTGCGCGCGCCGTTGATGACGCGGGTCTTGCCGCCGTTGCGGGCAACGACGCGGATCGTCTCGGCGTCGTCGAGGATCTGTGAGATCAGCATGGTAACCCTCTCTGAATTGCGGGCTTGGCGTGCCTTTCTTGGCAAACCCTGCCCAGCGCGGCTCGGACCGTTGTCCGCGCCTCGGTTGAAATTCTTCGTCCGGATTGCGCTCGCGGATCAGGTCCCTCGAGGGACTTCTTTGCGTCGCCCGGCAGCGCCGCGATGTGACCCGTATGCCTCCTGGTTGCCTCTCAAGCCTTGTTCTTGTTGTAGACGTCGAAGACGACGGCGCCGAGCAGCACCAGGCCTTTGACCACCTGCTGCCAGTCGACATTGACGCCCATGATCGACATGCCGTTGTTCATGACGCCCATGATGAAGCCGCCGACCACCGCGCCGATGACCTGGCCGACGCCGCCCATCGCCGAAGCGCCACCGATGAACACCGCGGCGATGACGTCGAGCTCGCTGCCGAGGCCGGCCGCCGGCACAGCCTGCCCCAGGCGCGCTGCGATAATCAGGCCGCCGAGTGCCGACAGCACGCCCATATTGATGAACACCATCAACGTCAGCCGTTCGGTCTTGATGCCCGATAGCTGGGCTGCCTTGGCATTGCCGCCCATCGCATAGATGCGGCGGCCGATCGTCATGCGTTTGGTAACGAAGACGAACAACGCGATCAGCACGCCCATCACCATGAGAACGATGGGGAGGCCCCTGTAGGTGGCGAATTGGTAGACGAGAAACAGCGCCAGCGCGCTGATCACCAGGGTCTTGACGACGAACAGCGAGAAGGGCTCGGCTTCGTAGCCATGCTTCTCGCGGGTGCGCCGTGCCCTGAGCCCGAAATAGGCATAGGCGAGCACGGCGACGAGGCCGATCACGATCGTCGTCAGGTGCAGCGTGAGGCCGCTGCCGACAATGGTTTTGCCGGCGGCGTTCACGGTTGGCGGTATCAGCGTCAATGGGCCGATCAGGTCCGGAATGAAGCCGGAACTGAGCGCCTTGAAGCCGACGGGAAGCGGCCCCACGGAGGACCCGCCACCGAGCAGCGCCTGGCAGATGCCGCGGAAGATCAGCATGCCCGCCAGCGTGACGATAAAGCTCGGTATTCGGTGATAGGCAATCCAGTAGCCTTGTGCCGCGCCGATTGCGCCACCCACGATCAGGCAGATGATCGACACCACCAGCGGATTGCTCAATGGGCCAAGCGGCCAGATGACCATCATCATCGCCGCCAGCGCGCCGATGAAGCCGGCGACGGAGCCGACGCTGAGATCGATGTGACCCGAAACGATCACCAGAAGCATGCCCAGCGCCATCACGATGATGAAGCTGTTCTGCTGCACGAGATTGCTGAGGTTCACCGGCTTGAACAGCGTTCCGGACGTGGTGAACTGGAAGAACACCATGATTGCGATCAACGCCAGCACCAACCCGTATTCGCGCAGATTGGTGATCAGCGCCGAGACGGCAATGCGAGGTCCCTGTTGTAGATCCTGGGCAACGCCGGTCTGCGGCCCGGGAGCGCTTTCGGTGCTCATGATGCTTTTCCTTCTCCGCGGACGATGGCGCGCATTATCTTTTCCTGGCTGGCGTCGCTTGCCGCCATTTCGCCGACGATGCGTCCTTCGTTCATGACGTAGATGCGGTCGGTGATTCCGAGCAGTTCGGGCATTTCCGACGAGATGACGATGATTGCCTTACCCTCGGAGGCGAGACGCGCGATGATCGTATAGATTTCATATTTGGCGCCGACGTCGATACCACGTGTCGGCTCGTCGAGGATCAGCACTTCCGGATTGGCGAACAGCCATTTCGACAGCACCACCTTCTGCTGATTGCCGCCAGAAAGGTTGCCGGTCATCTGGTAGACGCTCGAGGCGCGAATATTGGTCCTGCCGCGATAATCGTTGGCGACCGAAAGCTCGCGCAAATCGTCGATCACGCCGTGGCGCGACACGCCGGGCAGATTGGCCAGCGTGATGTTGTGCTTGATGTGGTCGATCAGGTTGAGACCGTAAGTCTTGCGGTCCTCGGTAACGTAGGCGATGCCG
The DNA here is from genome assembly GCF_040321535.1 of Mesorhizobium sp. M0340. Lineage (NCBI taxonomy): Bacteria > Pseudomonadati > Pseudomonadota > Alphaproteobacteria > Hyphomicrobiales > Phyllobacteriaceae > Mesorhizobium > Mesorhizobium sp. M0340. The sequence goes on from NZ_JAMYRR010000003.1 coordinate 348,230, forward strand.
TGTTCCACCGCCTTGCTCACCGAAGAGACGTCGATCGGCTTGCCGTTGAGGAACACCTCGCCGGTTATGCGGCGGCCGTAGGACCGGCCGAACAGGCTCATGGCAAACTCGGTCCGGCCGGCGCCCATGAGCCCGGCAATGCCGACCACTTCGCCCTTGCGGGCGTTGAGGTTGATGCCCTTGATGACCTGCCGCTCGGCATGGATGGGGTGGTAGACCGACCAGTTTTTCACTTCGAGAACGGTCTCGCCGATGTTCGGCTCGCGCGGCGGATAGCGATCGTCGAGCGAACGGCCGACCATCGAGGTGATGATGCGGTCCTCCGAGATGTCCTTCTTGGCCAGCGTCTCGATGGTCCGGCCGTCACGGATGATGGTGACTTTGTCGGCGACCCGGTTCACCTCGTTGAGCTTGTGCGAGATCAGGATAGAAGTGATGCCCTGCCGCTTGAATTCGAGCAGCAGATCGAGCAGCGCCTGGCTGTCCTTTTCGGACAGGCTCGCCGTCGGCTCGTCGAGAATGAGCAGCTTCACTTCCTTGCTGAGCGCCTTGGCGATCTCGACCAGCTGCTGCTTGCCGACGCCGATATTGGTGATCAGCGTGTTGGGGTCTTCCTTGAGGCCGACCTTCTTGAGCAGGGCGCTGGTGCGCGCCTCGTTGGCGTTCCAGTCGATGACGCCGTATCTGGCGTGCTCGTTGCCGAGAAAGATGTTTTCGGCGATCGACAGCATCGGCACCAGCGCAAGCTCCTGGTGGATGATGACGATGCCCTTGCGCTCGCTGTCGTGGATACCTTTGAAATGGCACTCGTCGCCGCGATAGATGATCTGGCCGTCGTAGGTGCCGGACGGATACACGCCCGACAGCACCTTCATCAGCGTCGACTTACCGGCGCCGTTCTCGCCGACCACGGCATGGATCTCGCCTTCCTCGACCATGAGCTTGACGTTCGACAGCGCCTTGACGCCGGGAAACGTCTTGGTGATGTCGCGCATCTCCAAAATCGTCGATGCCATTGAGAATACCACTCCTGCGAGGTCCGCAAACAATACCGGGCTGGCTCGCCAACGAAAAGGGGCCCTGCCTGCGCAGGACCCCAGGCTTTGTAACCGCGATTACTTCAGTTCTTCAGCCTTGATGTAGCCGGAGTCGACCACCAGCGCCTGGTAGTTCGACTTGTCGACGTCATGCGGCGTCAACAGGATCGAGGGAACGACCTTGACGTCGTTGTTGTAGGTCGTGGTGTCGAGGCCTTCCGGCTTGCCGCCAGAGAGCACCTTATCGACGAGTTCGACCGTCGCCTTGGCGAGTTCGCGGGTGTCCTTGAACACGGTCGAATACTGTTCGCCGGCGATGATCGCCTTGACCGAGGCGGTCTCGGCGTCCTGTCCGGTGACGATCGGCCATGGCTGATCGGCGGTGCCGTAGCCTACGGCGCGTAGCGAAGCGATGATGCCGCGCGACAGGCCGTCATAGGGCGAGAGCACGCCATCGACGCGGCTGCCGTCCGAGTAGTTGGCGGAGAGCAGATTGTCCATGCGGGCCTGGGCGGTTGCCGCCAGCCAGCGCAGCGTGCCGACCTTGTCCATGCCCATCTGGCCGGACTTCACGACGAGGGTCTTGTCGTCGATCAGCGGCTGAAGAACCGACATGGCGCCGTTATAGAAGAAGAACGCGTTGTTGTCGTCCGGCGAACCGCCGAACAGCTCGATGTTGAACGGTCCCTTCTTCTCGGGATAACCGAGGCCCTTGAGCAGCGATTTGGCCTGGATGACGCCGACGCCGAAATTGTCGAAGGTGGTGTAGTAGTCGACATTTGGCGTCTTCTTGATCAGGCGGTCGTAAGCGACGACGACAACGCCGGCGTCATTGGCCTTCTGCAGCGCATCGCCCATCGTGGTGCCGTCGATCGAAGCGATGATCAGCGCCTTCGGTCCCTTGGTGATTTCGTTTTCCAGCTGGCTGAGCTGGTTCGGAATGTCGTCCTGCGCATATTGCAGGTCGACAGTGTAGCCCAAAGCCTCGAGCTGGGATTTGACGGCGTCGCCGTCGTTGATCCAGCGCTGCGAGGTCTTGGTGGGCATCAGCACGCCGATCAACCCTTCGCCAGCCTGCGCCGGCAGCGTCATGGCCGCGATGCCTAGGGCCGCGACGGCGGCCAGTGTCTTGATAATCTTCACATTAACTCTCCCTGGTTGATGGACGCGTACCCTTGGGTTTCGTGGGCCGCGCAATCGTGCAGGAGCGCCAAAGGCGCCGCTGCCGTCAATCGATCTCCGGTATCCTCCCAATCGGCCCCGAAACTCTGGGTTCAATCGATACGAGTTTTCCCTCGTCACCGATCGTCAAGTCTCAGGACGCGCGAAGGGTGTGTCGCTTTGCCATAACTGTCAAATGCGATCTTTGATGGTTGCTATATCGAGACTGATATGGCTTAGGCTAGTGACGACGCTGCCGGATTTTGCCGGGGCGGCGGGCGTGCGAGTAGGGAAAAATCATGGCAGCGCTGCGAAATCCTGGCGGAATATCAGCCGGTTACGATGAAATCCCGGGCGATGGCGGAACCTTGCTGCGCAGCGGCTTGAGCCTGCGTCACATGCGCATGATCGCAGCGCTCGACGAGCACGGCCGGGTGAGCGCCGCGGCCCAGGTCATGAACATCTCGCAGCCGGCGGCCTCGCGCATGATCGCCGAGATGGAGGCCGTGCTCGATGTCAAGCTCTGCGAAAGGCTGCCGCGCGGCATCACGCTGACGCCCTATGGCAAGGCGTTGGCACGGCGCGCGCGATCGATCCTGCTCGAGATGCGCGAGGTCGACCGTGAGATTTTCGAGCTCAAGGCGGGCAAGGGCGGCTCGGTGTTCCTGGGGGCGGTAACAGCACCGGCGATCGAGCTGGCGGTACCGGCGATCCGCGAGATCCGGCGCCTCTATCCGCGCATCGAAATCACCATGCAGGTCGAGACCTCGAACGTGTTGGCGCGCGAGCTGATCGCCTCGCGCCACGATTTCATCATCGCCCGCATCCCCGACGACCTCAATCCGCGGCTGTTCGAAGCCCGCGTCATCGGCGTCGAGAAGGCCTGCCTGATCGTGCGCCGCGGCCACCCGCTGACCAAGGGCAAGGTGGTGCGGCTGGAAGACACCGCCGCCTATGACTGGGTTTTCCAGTCGGGCGGCTCGCCGCTGCGCCAGGCGATGGAGAGCAACTTTCTGAACCGAAACATCGCGTTGCCGGACCGCATCCTCAATACCAGCTCGCTGCTATTGACTCTGGTCATGGTCGCGCAATCCGACGCCATCGCGCCGGTTTCGATCCAGGTCGCGAAGTTCATCCAGAACCCGGAAGGCCTGGCCGGCGCCATCGATGTTGTCCAGACCGAGTTCGACATCGAGGTCAGACCCTACAGCCTGATCACGGTGAAGAACCGCGCGCTGTCGCCGGCAGCCAAGATGCTGCACGATTTCATTTTGCGAGAGGTGGGCTGAGGCTTGGAGCGAGTAGCGGGGCGCATTCCGTGGCCCCGAGCGGCGCCGGTGCACGTTGGCAATACCGAGGATGCTCAAAAAAGCCCGCCAGCAGAAGCCAGCGGGCAAAGGGTAGACATTCCGGTTGGGGTCATTCGAGGCCCCGCCGACCCTCAATGTGAAATATTCCAGGAACCGGTACATCGGCCAAACAGATGAAAGGCGGCCAGCCGGGTTGCAAAAAACTGGCTGTAAGTCCGCTGGTTTTCAACTGGCCAAAACAAGTGCAATGCACTGGGGCAAAAGCTGGAGCGGGTAGCGGGAATCGAACCCGCGCGTTCAGCTTGGGAAGCTGACAAGCTACCATTACATCATACCCGCGCTGTTCCTCCGATATCATGGCCCGGCGCCGATGCGCAATCCGGTTTGAGGGCTCGGCTTGATGCGGGGCTGTCAACTGCGTATTTCTGGGCATGTGCCCGAATCGCGGCACCCGACTGTGGAGACAGGCCTTGTCCGCACTGAACCGCTTTCTCGGCGATACGCCGCTCCGGGTGATCCTGAAGCTGCTTGTGGTGTCGTTCCTCGTCGGCTTGGTCATGAATGCCTTCGGCTGGTCGCCGATGGACGTGCTTTACGGCATCCGCAAATTCTTCATCGACCTGTGGAATTTGGGCTTCCACGCCATCGACCGTTTCCTCGGCTACATCCTGCTCGGTGCTGCGATCGTCGTGCCGGCCTTCATCCTGCTCAGGATCGTCAATTTCAGGAAGTGAATTTCAGGCGTATTCCGCAGCCACCTCGAACAGGATGGCGTGGCGTGCGGCGAGTGCTGCGACATCCGCCGAATAGCCGCCGCCGATGACCCCGCACACCGGGATATCGAGCGTGCGGAAATGGCGGATCACCATATCGTCGCGGGCGCGCAGCCCGTTATCCGTGAGCGACAACCTGCCGAGCCGGTCCTCGACATGGACATCGACGCCGGCATTGTAGAAGACGAGATCCCAGCGCCTTCGCGCCGACAGCTCCGGCAGGATGGCGTTCAGCCGCTTCAGATAGGCTGCATCGCCGGTTCCGTCGGGCAGGGCGATGTCCAGATCGGAGGCGATCTTGCGCGCGGGGTAGTTGCGGTCGCCATGCATGGAGAAGGTGAACACGCCCGGCTCGTCGCCCAGGATGTCGGCCGTGCCGTCGCCCTGATGCACGTCGAGGTCGACGACCAGGATGTTTTGGGCAGCAGCTTCGGCGAGCAGCACCAGCGCGGCAACGGCTACGTCATTGAAGGTGCAGAAGCCGGCGCCTTGCGCGCGCCGCGCATGATGGCTCCCGCCGGCGGTGTTGCAGGCGATGCCGTTCAGCAAGGCCAGCCGCGCTGCCAGCACCGTGCCGGCCGTTGCGAGCTGCGCCCTCAGCGAAACCCGCTGTCCAATGGGGAAACCGATCTCGCGCTCGATCCTCACCGGCACTTCGCAGGCAAGCACCTGGTCGACATAGTCTGCCGCGTGGGCAAGCTTCAGCCATGATGGCCGCGCCGCCTCCGGCATGTTGAGCGCTTCGGGCTGCGCCAGGCCGCGCGCCCGCAAGGCATCCATCAGCAGCGGATATTTGCTCATCGGGAAGCGGTGGTTGACGGCGAAGCCGGCGTCGTAGTCGGGATGATGAACGATCTGTAAGGGCATGGAACGGGCGGTGCGCCAGAGGCGGGTTTCGGTTGACCATAGCGGGGTGGATGGTTGCGCGAGGTCCGCAAATTGGGGCACATCGGCCAGCCGATCAAGCCGCAACAGGAAGCAACACGCGTTTGGAGCAGGCTTTACCCACCGAAGCCCACGCCACCGAAGCCAGGGCCTTCGTCGTCACCAACCGCTCGGTGCTCGCCATCGCCGTGCCGATGACGCTTGCCTATCTGACGACGCCGTTGCTCGGAATCGTCGACACGGCGGTGGTTGGGCAGTTCGGCGACGCCGCCCTTCTCGGCGGCCTGGCGGCCGGCGCCCTGATCTTCGACGTCGTTTTCACCACCTTCAATTTCCTGCGCTCCGGCACCACCGGCCTCGTCGCCCAGGCCTTCGGGCGCGGCGATGCGCTGGAGGAGCAGGCGGTGTTCTGGCGCGCCGTGCTGATCGCGGTCGTCGCCGGCGTCGTGCTTGCCGCGCTTGCGCCGCTGGTTTCCGCCGCCGGGCAATGGTTCATCGGCGCCGAACCGCGCGTCAGCGCGGCGATGGACGTCTATATCCGCATCAGGATGCTCGCAGCACCGTTCTCGCTGATCAATTACGCCATCCTTGGCTACGTACTTGGGCGCGGCGAGGGCGGGCTTGGGCTGATGCTGCAATTGATATTGAACGGCATCAACATCGCCCTCTGCTTCCTGCTTGGCCTGGAGCTCGGCTGGGGCGTTGCCGGCGTTGCCTGGGCAACGGTCACCGGCGAATTCGTCGCCATGCTGCTTGGTCTCGCCATTGTCGGCCGGCGCTTTTGGGCAGCGCCCACGCTGCCGCGCCACCGCGTCCTCGATTTGCCGTCATTCCTGCGCATGATGTCGCTCAATCGCGATATCATGATCCGCTCCTTTTCGCTGCTCGCCGCCTTTGCGCTGTTCACGCGCCAAGGCGCGCAGTTCGGCACGCTGACGCTGGCCGCCAACGCCGTGCTGATGAACCTCTTCTTGGTTGCCGGCTATTTCCTCGACGGTTTCGCCACTGCCGCCGAGCAGCTCGCCGGCCGCGCCATTGGAGCGCGCGCCGCCACCGCCTTTAACCAGGCGGTGCGGCTGACGCTGCTTTGGGGGCTCGGTCTGGCGGGCGCGGCGACGCTCTTCTTCCTGCTGGAGGGCACCGATCTCGTCGCCCTGATCACGACCTCGACGGACGTTCGCGCCATTGCCGACATCTACTTGCCATGGGCGGCGTTCACCGCGCTCAGCGGCGTGCTGGCTTTCGAGATGGACGGTGTCTTCATCGGCGCAACATGGTCGCGCGACATGCGCAACATGATGCTGGTGTCGTTCCTGTCGTTCAGCGCCGCCCTGCTGATTCTGGTGCCGGCCTTCGGCAATCACGGCTTGTGGGCGGCGTTGCATGTCTTCCTGCTGGTACGCGGCTTCAGCCTGCTCGCCATATTGCGGCTGCGGGTGCGCACCGCCTTTAACTGATCGCTAAAGCGGTTTCACCGCCCATTGATCGAGGCGGCTGTCGCGAAGCTCGCGCAGCGACTTCAGCCCTTGACTGTCCATGAAACGGGCCATGCCGGAAAGAATGCGCCCCGGCAGCGCGGGCCCAGCATAGATCATGCCGGTATAGAGCTGCACGAGATCGGCGCCGGCGCGGATCTTTTCCAGGGCCGTCTCGGCGGAATCAACGCCGCCGACGCCGATGATAGTGGTATCCGGGCCAAGCAGTTTTCGCATCCTTGCCAGCACGATGGTCGAGCGCTCGAACAAGGGTTTCCCCGAAAGACCGCCGGCCTCGCCGGCAAGGCCGGCGTTGCGCAGGCCGGATCGCGCGATCGTGGTGTTGGAGACGATGAGGCCGTCAATCTGCTTCTCGGTGAGCTCGGCGGCGATGTCCTCCAACTCGGCCTCGACCAGGTCCGGCGCGATCTTGAGGAAGACGGGTGGTTTCGCGGATGCTGCCGCACGCGCGGCCATGACACGCGACAGGAGTTCGCCAAGCTGTTCGCGTGCCTGCATGTTGCGCAGGCCCGGCGTGTTCGGCGAGGAGATGTTGATTGCCAGATAACTGGCATATCGCGCAAACCGGACCACGCCGCGTTCATAGTCACTGACGCGGTCGGTGCTGTCCTTGTTGGCGCCGATGTTGACGCCGACGATGCCGGCACGGCCCATGCGGGCGGCAAGGCGCTTTTCCGCGGCGTCGTGGCCCTCATTGTTGAAGCCCAGCCGATTGATCACCGCCCCGTCCGAAGGCAGCCGGAAAATGCGCGGCTTCGGATTGCCGCCCTGCGGCAGCGGCGTGATCGTGCCGACCTCGGCGAAGCCGAAGCCGAGGCCGAGCAGCGCGTCCGGCACTTCGGCATTCTTGTCGTAACCCGCCGCCATGCCGAGCGGGTTCGGGAAATCGAGTCCGCAACGGCTGACCTTTAGCCTGTTGTCCTGCGGCGGACGACCGGCGACCGGCAGCCCGCATCTCAGCGCGGCGATCGACAGTCCATGCGCGGTTTCCGGATCGAGCGTGAACAGCAGTTTCTGGCCGATCTGGCCGAGCGCGCTCATTCGGCCTCCAGCGCCGGGAATTCATGCTGCCCGTCGGCGCCGAGCGGCAATGCCTGCACCGAAACGACCGCATCGAGGCCGAGTGCGTCGTAGAGATGCGGGAACAAGGCGCCGCCGCGCGAGACCTCATATTTCAGCGCATCGCCAAGGCGCGCGCCGTCGACGGCGACCAGCAGCAACCCGCCCTGGCCGACGAAATGTTTGGCCGCCGTTTCCCGAACCTGGCCGGCGGCGGAAAAATGGATGAAACCGTCGGCGACGTCGATCGGCGCGCCGGTGAATCGGCCTTCCCTTTCGGCCTCGCGCCAAAGCGCCTCGGGAACTATCTTGTAGATGATCTCGGACATGGTTGCGCTATAGTCCGAACCGACCACGCGGGGAAGGGCAGGCCCGTGTTCTTCCCCATTTCAGGTTCGTCCCCATTTCAGGCGCAAACTGTGATAGATTGCGCTGACTGGCTCATGGAGGAAAACATGCGTCTGAAACACGTCTTGATCCCCGCAGCACTGGTCTCGCTTATAGCGGCGTCGGCCTTTTCCGAGGAAGCCGATCGCTACCGGTTGGAAAAATCGGCCAATGGCTATGTCCGTATGGATACGCAAACCGGCGCCATGTCGCTCTGCGAGGAACGCTCCGGTCAGCTTGTCTGCAAGACGGCGGCCGACGAACGTGCCGCCTTCCAGGATGAGGTCGACCGCCTGCAAAATTCGGTGAAGGCGCTCGACGAACGTGTCGCCAAGCTCGAAAATTCGCTTGCCGCGCGTCTCGAATCGACTTTGCCCAGCGAGGAGGATTTCAACAAGACGATGGGTTACATGGAGCGCTTCCTGCGTAGCTTCATGGACATCGTCAAGGACATGGACAAGGACGAAGACGGCGCCAAGCCCAATTCGCAAAAGACCTAGGCAATTCGCAAAAAGACCTGGGGCGGGAATAGCAAGCCGGCCACGCCGAACAGCAGGCTTGGCGTTATGATCGTTCATATCCTGCAAGGCGGAAAATCGCCAACGGGATTCGGGGAGGGATATCACCGTTGGGCTACACATTCGTCATTGCCGACGATCATCCGCTTTTTCGCGGTGCATTGAGGGAGGCACTCGCGGGCATCGGAGACGTTGCCGCCATTCACGAGGCCGGCGATTTCGAAAGCGCCAAGGCGCTGGTCCTGGCCAATGAGGATGTCGATCTGGTGCTGCTCGATCTCTCGATGCCGGGGGCAAGCGGTCTTTCCGGCCTGATCTCGCTGCGCGGCATCCATCCGGCGGTGCCGATGATGGTGGTCTCGGCGCATGACGATCCGGTGACGATCAGGCGCGCGCTCGACCTCGGCGCCTCGGGCTTCATCTCCAAATCGGCCAGCATGGAGGAGATCCGCAATGCGGTGCAGTCGGTGCTCGCAGGTGATATCGCGGCACCCGCCGGGGTCGATCTCGGCGTCGAGCGCGATCCCGAGATTTCCGACCTGATCAAGCGGCTGCAGGCGCTGACCCCACAGCAGACGCGCGTGCTCGGCATGCTGGCCGAGGGACTGCTCAACAAGCAGATCGCCTATGAGCTCGGGGTCTCCGAAGCGACGATCAAAGCGCATGTCTCGGCTATCCTGCAGAAGCTCGGCGTCGACAGCCGCACCCAGGCGGTCATCCTTTTGTCCAAAATAGGCAGCGACCCGCTGCAGACGGCCGGCTGATCCCTATTCGGCCGCCGGTGCCAGCGGCCTGACCCTGGCCATCATCGAGCGCAGCATCGCCGGTTTCAGCGGTTTGCTGATCACCGGCACGTCGAGCCTGCCGGCGGCGGCGCGAACCTCGCTGGAGCGGTCGGCGGTGACCAGCACGGCCGGCAGGTCCTCGCCATGGATCGCACGCAACTGGGCGATCAATTCGAGGCCGGTCCTGTTGTCGAGATGATAGTCGGCAAGCACGATGTCCGGCCGATGCATGCCGGACCTGTCGAGCTCCTCCGCGCCGGAAAGCGTGTCGACGCTGCAGCCCCAGCCCTCAAGCAGGAGCCGCATGCCGTCGAGGATGCGGGCGTCGTTGTCGATGCAGAGCACGTTGAGCCCGGTAAGCGAGGCCGCGGCACGGGCAGGCGGCTTCGCCTCGGCCTCGCGTCGCGGCGCCTGCACGGCCGCCACAGGCAGCAGCACGGAAAAGCGTGTGCCCTTGCCGGGGTTGGAGAAGATCCGGATTTCGAGGCGCAGGACGCGGGCGATGCGGTCGACAATGGAGAGCCCAAGGCCAAGGCCTTCCGCCTCGCGCGCGCCCTCGTCCAGCCGGGTGAATTCGCGAAACACGGTGTTCAGCTTGTCGCCGGCAATGCCGATGCCGGTGTCGATCACCTGGATCTCGGCCAGTTCGCCGCGCCGCCGCACGCCGACCAGGATACGGCCACGGCGCGTATACTTGATGGCGTTGGAGACCAGGTTCTGGATCAGGCGGCGCAGCAGATTGCGGTCCGTCATCACGCTGAGCGACGACGGCATGATCGAGAGCTCGAGCTTCTTTTCGGCGGCAAGCGGCCGGAAGTCGTTACCGATCTGGCGCAGCAGCCCGTCGAGGCCGAAGGTCGTATCGTCCGGCTTCATCGCGCCGGCATCGAGCCGCGAAATGTCGAGCACCGCGCGGAGGATGGTCTCGACCGATTCCAGCGACGATTCGATGTTCATCGCCGCCTTGCCGGCAGGCCCCTTGCCGGTCTTCTCGATCAGCGACGAGCAATAGAGGCGGGCGGCGTTCAACGGCTGCAAGATGTCGTGGCCGGCGGCAGCTAGGAAGCGGGTCTTGCCGAGATTGGCCTCCTCGGCCAGCATCTGCGCCTGCGCCAGCTCCTCGTTGACGCGGGTGAGCTCGGCGGTGCGGTTCTTCACCCGCTGTTCCAGGGATTCGTTGGCGCGCTTAAGCGCCAGATCCTGCTCGACGCGTCCGGAAATGTCGGCGTAGGTGGCGACGATGCCGCCGTCCGGCATCGGGTTGGAGCGCAATTCGAGAATGCGCCCGCTGGTCTTCAGTTCCATCTGCCACGGGCTGACGAAGCTGGTCAGGCGGTTCAGCATGGTAACGCGTTGATCTGCCGGTATATCGCCGCGCTCGGCAAGGTGGCGCAGGATACGATCGAGTGAGACGCCGACCTGGCCCATCTCGTCGGGCAGGTCGAACAGCGCCCGGTACTGGCGGTTCCAGCAGATCAACCGAAAATCCCGGTCGAAGACAGTGATGCCCTGTTCCATCTGGTCGAGCGCGATCTGCAGCAGGTCGCGATTGTGTTGCAGCGCCTCTGTGGCGTCGTCGAGCAGGCGGAAGGCGTCCTTGGATTCGCGGTCGTTGCGGCGCAGCAGCAGCGACAGGATCAGCCGCGCCGAAGAGGAGCCGACGGCACTGGCCAGAAGCTGCTCGGAGAAGCGGATGACATCCATGCTGGCCTGCTCGTTGCCGTGCAGTGAAGTGCCGCTGCTCTTTTCGAATGACTGGAAGGACCGCTCGGTCCGTTCGACACCAAGATAGCGCGCGATCGTGTCCTTGAGGTCGTTGACGGTGATGGTGGTGCGGAAGCGGCGCAGGCTCGGCAGCGGCCCCGCCTCGCGCGGCACGAAGATCGACGCCTGGATGCGTTCCAGCGGCACCGACGCCCGCGACAGCGAACCGAACACAAAAAACAGCGTGTTGATCGACAGGCTCCACAGCACGCCATGGTTCAGCGGCTCGGCGACGGTGCCGAACAGGGCTTGCGGCCGCAACGCATCTAAGCCGAACAGGCCGTGGACGAGGATGCCGGTATCGGGCGCGACGAGCGAGGGAAGCAGCAGCGTGTAGCTCCAGACGACGATGCCGGCGACCATGCCAAGTGCGGCACCCCGGCCGTTGGCGCCGCGCCAGACCAGGCCGCCGATCATTGCCGGCGCGAACTGCGCGATCGCGGCGAACGACATCAGGCCGATCGAGGACAGTCGCGCGTTGTTGGTGCTCTCGCGGTAGTAGAGGAAGGCGATAAACAGCATGACGAAGATCGCCGCCCGCCGCACATTTAAGATGAGCGTCGACCAGTCCTCGTTCTCGGAGGTCGTGGTCCGCAGCAATCGCCTCACGAACAGAGGAATGACCAGATCGTTGGAGATCATGATCGACAGCGCGACGCTTTCGACGATCACCATTGCGGTCGCCGCCGACAGGCCGCCGATGAAGGCGGCCATGGCCAGAACGTCATGGCCGCTGAACAATGGCAGCGACAGCACATAGAGATCGCTGCTGGTTCTCGTGCCGACCAGTTCCAGGCCGGCCAGCGCGATCGGCAGCACGAACAGGTTGATCGCCACCAGATAGAGCGGAAACACCCATGTCGCGGTGCGCAGCTCGGCCTCGCTGCGGTTTTCGACGATGGTGACGTAGAACTGGCGCGGCAACATGAGGATGGCAAAGCCGCTCAGGCATGTCAGCACCAGCCAGGTAGCGAGCGAGGTGTTGTAGCCCATCGCCTGGCGCACCTGCGTGTTTTCGGCGAGCCGGTCGAACATGTCGCCTGGCCCGCCGAAGATCAGGAACGTGACCATCAGGCCGATCGCCAGGAAGGCGGCGAGCTTGACCACCGTTTCGACTGCCACAGCCAGCACCAGCCCGTCCTGGTGCTCCGTGGCGTCGGCATGGCGCGTGCCGAACAGCACCGCGAACAGCGCCAGCAGCATGGCCACGACCAGCGAGATGTCGCTGACGAACGGATCGAAGGAGGGCGGCGCGCCGGTATAGTGCTCGACCATCAGGCTGACCGAGCCGGAGATTGCCTTCAATTGCAGCGCCATATAGGGCACCGCGCCGATGGTCGCGATCAGTGTGGCGATCGCCGCGACAGCAAAACTCTTGCCGTAGCGGGCGCCGAGAAAGTCGGCGATCGAGGTGATCTTCTCGGTCTTGGCCAGCCTGACAATGCGCTGCAGCAGCGGAAAGCCGAACACAAACACCAGCACCGGTCCGATATAGATGCCGAGGAACTCGAGGCCGCGCTCGGAGGACAGCCCGACCGAGCCGAAGAAGGTCCAGGAGGTGCAGTAGATGGCAAGGCTGAGCGCATAGATGAAGGGCCGGGCGCGGCCGGGGCCGGATGAAGTCGAGCGCCGGTCGCCCAGGCTGGCGATGGCAAACAGCAACGTCACATAGGCAATCGCGATGATGACGATAAACCAGCCCTGCACGCCTCGAACTTCCTCCCTGTGCCGGTTTTGGATCGGCTTGATCAGACGCAATCACAGCTTGGCGATCAAGTCCATCGCGGCTTTTGGCGTATTATATCGGCTGCCTCGGGCAATCGTGACCGGCTGAAACCAGCTTTTGATCCTGTTGCAACCGCAGGTTTTTGCTATTCTGCCTGCAGGTCGGTGCCGGGGGAGCGGACGGCAGAACGGTCGGTCAGGACAAGGAGGAGTCAAATGCTGAAAGAGTTTCAGGAATTCATTTCCAGGGGCAATGTGATGGACCTGGCTGTCGGCGTCATTATCGGCGCTGCTTTCAGCAAGATCGTCGACTCTCTGGTCAACGACATCATCATGCCGGTCATCGGGGCGATTTTGGGCGGATTGGACTTCAACAACTACTTTCTGCCCTTGTCCTCGGCTGTTAACGCCACATCGCTGGCGGATGCGAAGAAACAGGGGGCGGTTTTCGCCTATGGCAGCTTCATCACCGTGGCGCTGAACTTCCTTATCCTCGCCTTCATCATCTTCCTGATGGTCAAGGCGGTGAACAATCTGCGCCAGCGGCTGGAGCGCGAGAAACCGGCCGCCCCGGCTGCCCCGCCGCCGCCCGATGTCGCGCTGCTCACCGAAATTCGCGATCTCCTCGCCAGAAAGTAGCGCCTGCGGCAACTTTCTGGACCAAGACCCTGGTCGCTTGCGGCCGGGGTTTTCTGTTTTCGTCCGCCCTGAAACACGCTAGCAGTCGAGCAAACGAAAACGGACCTATCCATGACCTTGATCGATACCTTGCGCGCCGAGGCTCGGGCGGCGCCTGAAAGCGGCATTGTCGCCGTCATGAACCGTGGCCGCGGCCGCGACGGCATGATCCCGCTCTGGGCCGGCGAGGGTGACCTGCCGACGCCCGCCTTCATCACCGATGCCGCCGCCAAGGCGCTCGCCGACGGCGAAACCTTCTACACCTGGCAGAGAGGCATTCCCGAACTCAGGCAGGCGCTCGCCCGCTACTACACCAGGCATTTCGGCAAGACTTTTGCCAACGAAGAATTCATCGTCACCGGCTCCGGCATGCATGCCATCCAGCTGGCCATCGACGCGGTGGCCGGCAAGGGCGACGAACTCGTCTACCTGTCGCCGGCATGGCCGAACTTCGCCGCCGCCGCAGGCGTCGCAGGCGCCGTGCCAGTCGCGGTCACGCTCGATCAGTCGGGCAATGGCTGGTCCTGCGATATCGACAAGATCGCAGCGGCGATCACACCAAGGACCAAGGCGCTGTTTGTCAACACGCCGTCCAACCCGACCGGCTGGACCGCCGACAAGGAGACGTTGCAGGCGATCCTCGATCTTGCCCGCCAAAGGGGTCTGTGGATTATCGCCGACGAGATCTACTCGCTGTTTCATTACGGCCACGGCCGCGCGCCGTCGTTCATCGACATCATGGCCGATGAGGACCGCATTCTGTTCGTCAATTCTTTTTCCAAGAACTGGGCAATGACCGGCTGGCGCATCGGCTGGATCAAGATCCATCCTACCTTGCAGCAGGTGTTCGAAAACCTGGTCCAGTATTCGACTTCCGGCGTTGCCCAGTTCATGCAGCGCGGCGCCGTCGTTGCGCTGGATGAGGGCGATGCCTTCATCGTCGAGCAGGTGGAGCGGGCGAGGGCGGCGCGCGACCTGGTCTGCGGTATTCTTGCCGAAACCGGCCGGGCGCGCTTCACCGTGCCGCAGGGCGCATTCTATCTGTTCTTCGCGGTCGACGGCGTCACCGAATCCCGTGCCGCCGCCTTCGACATGGTCGACCGCGCCAATGTCGGCCTGGCCCCCGGCACCGCCTTCGGCCCCGGCGGCGAAGCCTTCCTCAGGCTATGCTTCCACCGCCGCCTCGACCAGCTCGAAGAAGCCGCGCACCGGCTGGCGAAATGGATGACGAGTGTGTGAGCTGCCTCGAAGCCCGAGTAGAGTTTCAAACGGGCTTCACCCGCCCGACTTCGGCACCAGCAACGGAATGACGCGGTCGCTCTTGGCTACTGAAGGCCGGCCGGCCGAACCGTAGGGAATCCCCAACGCGTCCCATGTCTCGACCAGCGCGTCCTGCAGGGAAGCAATCAGCGCGTCCGAATGGAACGGCGTAGGCGTGATGCGCAGCCGCTCGGTGCCGCGCGGCACTGTCGGGTAGTTGATCGGCTGGATATAGATGCCGTGCACACCGAGCAGGCGGTCGCTGGCCATCTTGCAGAGCTCGGGATCGCCGACCAGAAGCGGCACGATGTGGGTAGGCGATTCCATCACCGGCAGGCCGGCTGCGGCCAGCACTTGCTTGGTCCGTGTTGCCTGACGCAGCTGCGCGTCGCGCTCGGCCTGCGAACGTTTGAGATGGCGGATCGAGGTGGTTGCCGCTGCAGCGATCGCCGGCGGCAACGCCGTGGTGAAGATGAAGCCCGGCGCATAGGAGCGCACCGCGTCGATCACCGCAGTGTTGCCGGCGATGTAGCCGCCAAGCGTGCCGAATGCCTTGGCCAGCGTGCCCTCGATGATGTCGATGCGGTCGGCCAGCCCTTCGCGCTCGGTGATGCCGCCGCCGCGCGGCCCGTACATGCCGACGGCGTGGACCTCGTCGATGTAGGTCATGGCGTTGTAACGCTCGGCGAGTTCGACGATCTGCTTGATCGGCGCGATGTCGCCGTCCATCGAATAGACGCTCTCGAAGACGATCAGCTTGGCGCGCTCGCGGCCGGCCGTCTGCAGCAGGCTTTCGAGATGTGCCACGTCATTATGGCGGAAGATCTTCTTCTCGGCGCCCGAGCGCCGCACGCCCTCGATCATCGAAGCGTGGTTGAGTTCGTCCGAGATGATCAGGCAATTGGGAAGCAGCTTTGCAATGGTCGAGATCGACGCCTCGTTTGAAACGAAGCCGGAGGTGAAAACCAGTGCCGCTTCCTTGTCGTGCAGGTCGGCAAGCTCCAGTTCGAGCTCGACCAGCGGGTTGCTGGTGCCGGAGATGTTGCGGGTGCCGCCGGCGCCCGACCCCATCTTGCCTGCCGCCTTCTGGAACGCGGCAATGACGTCGGGATGCTGGCCCATGCCGAGATAATCGTTGGAGCACCAGACGGTGATTTCCTCGGCGCGGCCATTGGCGCGCCAGATGGCGCGCGGGAATTTCCCGACGATACGCTCAAGGTCGGCGAAGACGCGGTAGCGACGCTCTGCATGGAGCTGGTCGATCGCTTCCTCGAAAAACCGCTGGTAGTTCATGTCGCCTTCCCAATTTTGCGCGCGATCATAGTCATTGGCCCATTCGTCGTCCACTTGGCCTTTTTGGTCAAAATGCCACGCCCCGAGCCTGTTCCTAACGACCACGGAACGTGGCCTATTCCCTTGATGTGGATCAATCTTGTTTCAGGACAATGCCACGCGCCGATGAGACCGGTTACCGCAGGTTCTAATGGCTCGGCGGCAGGTTTTCCAGTAAGGCGACGATTGAGACAAGTTCCGACAAATCATGAATAGCGAGGATGCGGATGACGGTTTTGGTGACAGGCGGGGCCGGCTATATCGGTAGCCATATGGTCTGGGAATTGCTGGACACGGGTGACAGCGTCGTCGTCCTCGACCGGCTTTCCACCGGCTTTGAATGGGCAGTGGCTCCGGAAGCAAAGCTCGTCGTCGGCGACGGCGCCGACAGGGAACTGGTTGCCTCGATCATCCGCGACAATAAGGTCGACGCGATCATCCATTTCGCCGGCTCGATCGTGGTTCCCGAATCGGTCGCCGACCCGCTTGCCTATTACGAGAACAACACCTGCAAGACGCGCACCTTGATCGAGACCGCGGTGCGCGAAGGCGTGCCCAATTTCATCTTTTCCTCGACCGCCGCCGTCTATGGCGGCGCCGGCCTGGAGCCGGTACGCGAGGATGCCCGGCTTGCGCCGGAATCGCCCTATGGCCTGTCCAAGCTGATGAGCGAATGGATGCTGCGCGACGCGGCGATTGCCCATGGGTTGCGCTATACGGCGCTGCGCTATTTCAACGTCGCCGGCGCCGATCCGAAGGGCCGCACCGGCCAGTCGACGCCCGGTGCCACGCATCTGATCAAGGTCGCCTGCGAGACGGCGCTCGGCAAGCGCTCCTTCATGCAGGTGTTCGGCACCGACTATCCGACGCCGGACGGCACCTGCATGCGCGACTATATCCACGTCAGCGACCTGGCGGCGGCGCATCGGCTGGCGCTGCAGCGGCTGCGTGCCGGCGGATCGAGCCTGGTCGCCAATTGCGGCTACAGCCACGGCTATTCGGTGCTCGAGGTCATCGACAGCGTCCGCCGCGTCTTCGGCCATGATTTCGAGGTACGGATGGGCGATCGCCGCGCCGGCGACGCCGCCGCGGTCGTCGCCAATTCGGAGCTGGCGCGCGGCGAGCTCGGCTGGACCCCGCAGCGCGACAACCTCGACCAGATCGTTGCCGATGCGCTTGCCTGGGAGCGCATCCTGACCAGCAAGAATTCGGCTCTGGGGTGAAGTGGGCTCTCCGCAAAGTTTGGTTCAGCGCGCTGGGGGCGGAATGAAAATCCTGGTGCTTGGAGCCGGCGTCGTCGGTACGGCGGCGGCCTATTATCTGGCCAGCGACGGCCATGAGGTGACGGTGATCGAGCGCCATCCGGCGGCGGCACGCGGCACCAGCCGGTCGAATGCCGGCCTGGTGTCGCCCGGAGACGCCACCGCCTGGGCCTCGCCAGCCGCGCTGAAGACGTTCCTGCGCGGCCTCTACAACCACGATCTCGGCATCAAGGTGCGGCTGCGCTTCGATCCGTATTTTTTCGCCTGGAGCCTGCGCTTCCTGCGCCAGTGCACGCATAAGCGCATGCGCGCCAACACCGACGTCAAGCTGCGTCTGGCGCTCTATTCGCGCGACTGCATCAACGCCGTCTCCGCCGAAACCGGCATCCACTATGACGAGCGCAAGAAAGGCATTCTCTATTTCTTCCGCTCGCAGCAAAGCTTTGATACCGGCACCGACAATTATCGCTATCTCGGCGAACACGGCCTGCCGATCGAGATCGTCGGCCGCGACCGGCTGGTCGAGCTCGAGCCCGGCCTTGCCGCCGCCAAGGACAAGATAGCCGGCGGCGTCTATTCGCCGATCGACCAGACCGGCGACTCCAGCCAATTCACGCAGCGCCTCGCTGCCTATGCCGCCGAAAAACTCGGCGTCCAGTTCCTCTACGGCACGACGGTCGAAGGCCTCGACATCGACGGCGGCCGCGTGCGCGCGGTGATGACCTCGGCCGGCCCGGTGGCCGGTGACGCGGTGGTTATTTCCATGGGGCCGGAGAGCGGTCTGCTCGGCCGCCGCTACGGCATCGATCTGCCCGTCTATCCGGTGAAGGGCTATACCGTGACTGTTCCGCTGGAAGATGAAAGCAAGGGGCCGATCATGGGCGGCGCCGACGAGGACCGGCTGATCGGCTATTCCAGGCTGGGAAATCGGCTGCGCATGTCCTCGACGGCCGAGTTCACCGGTTTCGACCGCACGTTCAAGCCGCGCGATTTCAACTCGATCCTGAACACCGGCAAGGACCTGTTCCCCGGCGCCTTCGACGAGAGCAAGGCCGAGCTCTGGGCCGGACTTCGCCCGATGATGCCGAACTCCGTGCCGGTCATCGGCCGGGCGCGGTACGACAATCTCTACCTCGACACCGGCCACGGCCATCTCGGCTGGACCATGGCCTGCGGTTCGGGAAAGTTCCTCGCCGACCTCGTTGCCGGCCGCAAGCCGGAGATCGATCCGCAGGGATTGCTCTACGCGGGCTAATGCATGTCGCGCAAAAGTGTGCAGCGGTTTTGCGATAACGACATGCATTAAAAACAAGAACCTAAAGCGCATCGCATGAGGCCGATCGAACGCGATGCGCTTTAGGCATCTCCGAACATCAGGACGCCATGAACTCGGCGGTCAGGCTCGTTCGTCGACCGCCGAACGCCAGGAGCGCACGTAACTTGTCCAGACCGGATCGGCCGACGGTTCGGTCCTTTCGCCTCTGCCTTGCGGTGTCCCCTGGTCCGACGCCAGCAGCGCGGCGCCGATGCTGGTGCCTGTCGCAGCCTCGGAGGCAGTGACGGCGCGTGCTGTCGCCGCAGCCAGCATGCGGGTGAACAGCCGGTTGCGGGCGAAGGGTCCTTCGACGATGGTTGACCCCTCGGCGCCGATCAGGTCGAGGCAGGTCGCGGTCATCAGCGCCAGGTAGAACGAGATGGCGACAAAGCGCTGGCCGGCGCTCATACCGTCCGCGTTAAACCATGATGCGGTACGATGCGGAAACGGCCCCGAACCCTGTTGCGTGGAAGGCAATAAGGACGTCTTGCGCGCCAGCACCGTAGCAACATCGTCTTCCGTCCAGTTCTGCGATTGGCCCTCGGTCAGCAGGGAGAACTCACGGCCGCCCATGAAGCGCGCCGACGGCACGGGATCGCCGAGCGCGTTGACATTGACCAGCGTGTCGCGTGCCGGGTCGAGCCCGACCTTGTTGCCGCCAATCGCCATCGACACCACCCAGGTGCCGGTCGAGACGACGCAGAAGGGCGGCTTGTCGGACAGAAGATGCGGCAGCAGCGAGGCGTTCGAATCGTGCAGGCCGCAAAACACCGGCGTTTGCAGATCGAGGCCGATTTGTCGGGCAAGGGCGGGCAGGATCGGCCCCAGGCGGTCCTTGGCCGACCGCACCGGCGCCATTAGCCGGCGCCATTGCAGCCGGTCGACCAGCGAGGAAAAATCCGCTTTCCACGGGTTCCATAGATCAGTGTGGCAGCCGAGCGACGTCACTTCGCTGGCGGCGACGCCGGTCAGGCGCAAGGCCCAGTATTGCGGATACATCAGCATCGCGGCGGTTCTGGCGAAATCCGCCGGAAAGCGCTTCTGCTGCCAGAACAGCTGCGCACCGAGATTGAGGCCGGCCGGCAGGCGCGGCGTGCCGGTCTCGGAGAACGCGGGACGGATCGTGTCATAGTCCCTGGCAAGGGCATCCGGCCCGTCGAATTCGTAGTCGAGCACCGGCAGCGCCAGTTCGCCTGATGCGTCGACCAGCACGCCCGTTGCGCCATGGGTGGTGATCGATATCGCATCGATGCGCTGCTCGCGATCGATCTCGGCCAGGCTGCCGAGGATAAACGCCCATAACCGCTCGACGTCATGGTGGGGGTACTGGCCTTGCCGAACCGGCTCGTTCGCCACCGTGCGCAGGGCCACTTCGCTCGATGTGGCGAGATCGACCAGCGCCACCTTGGCGTTGGTCTTGCCGATATCGATGACGGCGACGTTGCGAGTCATTCCATATGGAACATTGTTTCCAGCGGCACCGCCACCGGCTCGTTGTTCGGCCTGGTCTCCATGATGTCCGCCATCTCGGCCCACCAACGCTGCATCACCGGATGCTTCGGCAATTCGTCCATGCCGTGGTCATCGCGTCGCCACAGCACGCCGAACAGTATGTTGGTCTCCTCGTCGAGATGGATCGAATAGTCGGAGATGCCGGCCTGTTTCAGCAACGCTACGAGTGACGGCCAGATGCCGTCGTGGCGCCTCTTGTATTCGGCCTTCATGCCCGGATTGAGCTTCATCTTGAACGCATATTTTTCGGGCATCAGGCAAAGCGCTCCCGCCGCACGCGCCGCCACAGGATCGGCAGCGCGATGACGATGATCAGCAGCAGGCCGATGAAGATCGACATGACGATCCCCGGCACGTTGAGCAGGCCGAGGCCGAAGGTCACCAGTCCCATGATGAAGGCCGCCAGCACCACGCCCAAAATGCTGCCGGCGCCACCAAGGATGCTGACGCCGCCGAGCACCACCATGGTGATGACTTCAAGCTCGTAGCCCTGTGCGATCGACGGCCGGGTCGAGCCGAGCCGGGATGTAATCAGCACCGAGGCGATACCCGCCATCAGGCCGGTCAGGCAAAACAGGATGAATTTGATGCGGCCGACACGTACGCCGGAAAACTGCGCCGCGACCGGGTTGTTGCCGATGGCAAAGACCCGGCGACCGAAGCTCGTCCGGTGCAGAAGGAACCAGTAGATAACTGCCGCGATCAGGAACAGCGTCAGTTCGAACGACACGACCCACCAGACATAGCCCTGGCCGAAGAAGGCGAAGCTCGCGGGATAGCCCTTATAGGCCTGGTCGCCGAGGATGATGAAGGCACTGCCGCGAAACAGGCTCATCGTGCCGATGGTGACGACGATCGACGGTAGGCCGAGCCTGGTGACGAGCAGCCCGTTGAAGGCGCCGCAGCCGAGCCCGACGACGAGGCCGATTGCCACCAGCGCAGGTGTGCCGGCGCCGGCCTGCACCGCCATGCCCATCATCGTTGACGCCAGCGCAATGATGGCGGCGACCGACAGGTCGATTTCGCCGGAGATGATCAGCAGCGCCATGGCCAGCGCGATCAGCGCCTTTTCCGTGAAGTTGAAGGTCAGGTCTGAGAGCGACCACGCGTCGAGGAAATAGGGCGAGGCAAAACTGTTGACGGCAAAGATGGCGACCGCCACCGCGACGAGCAGCGCCTCCCAGGAGAAGACCGCCGCAGTGAATGGCTTGTCGAGCCGGTCGGGAATGTGGCGTGGAGCAGGGGTGTCGGTCATGCCGCTTCCGCCTTTTTGAGAATGATGCGGCCTTGCCGGCGTTCGCCGCGTGCGTTGAGCACCACGGCCAGGATGATGGCGCTGCCCGAAATCGCCATCTGCCAGAAGGGTGAGATGTTGATCACCGGCAGCGCGTTGGAGATGATGCCGAGGAACAGCGCGCCGAGCACCGCGCCGCCGACCGAACCGATGCCGCCGGCAATCGAAATGCCGCCGATGACGCAGGCGGCGATGATATTGAGCTCATAACCATTGGCGACCTCGACCGAGGCGATGACGTAGCGCGAGATCCACAGATAGCCACAGAGGCCGCCGATCATCCCCGAGATGCAGAAGACGATGAATTTCGTCCGGCCGACATCGATGCCGGCATAGACCGATGCGGTCGGGTTGACACCGATGGCATAGATCGAGCGGCCGAGCGCGGTGCGCGTCATCACGAGGAAAAACAATGCAATGACCAGTATGGCGATCCAGGACAGAACCGGAATGCCGAGGAAAGCCGCGCGCTGCAGGCCGATGAACTCAGCGCTCATCTGGTCGGCGTTGACCCAGGCGCCGCCTGATATGACGAAGGTGGCGCCGCGGTAGATGGTGAGGGTGCCGAGCGTTACCACGATCGAGGGAATGTTCAACCGCCATACCAGCAGGCCGTTGATGGCGCCGAGCACCAGGCCGACCAGCAGTGCGATGACGATCAGCAGCGGGATCGGGATCGCCGGATGCGCGGCGTTCAGCATCGCCACCACCATGCCGGTGAAGCAGAGGTTGGAAGCCATCGACAGGTCGATCGAGCGGGTCAGGATGACGACCATCTGGCCGAGCGCCAGGATCATCAGGATCGACGTGTCGTTGAACACCTGGCGCAGATTGGCCGGATCGGCAAAACCTGGAAACCGCGTTGAGATCAGCCCGATCAGCACGACGATTGCCGCCAGCAGCCAGACCTCGCGATATCTGAGAAAAGCCTTCATGACGCGATCCCCGCTGCCGTCCTGACCAAGGTTTCGGCGTCGAGCCCCTTATTGTCGTAGACAGCGGCAATGCGGCCCTCGCGCATGACGACGACGCGGTCGGACATGCCGAGGATTTCCGGCAGTTCGGACGACACCATGATCACCGACAGGCCTTGCGCGACGAGCTCGGCCATGAAGCCGTGCACGGCCGCCTTGGAGCCGATGTCGATGCCCTTCGTCGGCTCGTCCAGGATGATCACCCTGGGCGCGGTCGCCAGCCATTTGGCGATGACGATCTTCTGCTGGTTGCCGCCCGACAGCGTGCCGACGTCCTGGCTGAGCGAGGAGGCGCGCAGATCGAGCCGCTCGGTGTAGGAGCGGGCCAGCGCGAACTCTTCGGCCAGCCGCAATATGCCGGATTTGGATGTCCGTTTGAGCGAAGGCAGCGAAACGTTCTGGAAGATCGGCAGGCCGATCACCACACCTTGCTTGCCGCGTTCCTCCGGCACATAGACGATGCCGGCATCGATCGAATCCGCCGCCGATTTCGGCGCGATCGCCTTGCCTTCCAGCGTGATCGTGCCGCGGCTGGTGCGGGTGATGCCCGATATCGCCTGCATCACCTCGCTGCGCCCGGCGCCGACAAGGCCGTAGAAGCCAAGGATTTCGCCCCTGTGCAGCTCGAAGCCTATGTCGTCGAACTCGGTCGGGTGCGACAGGCCGGAGACGGCCAGCACCGGCGCGCCGATCTCGGCCTTGCGCTGCGGAAAGATGTGATCGACCGAGCGGCCGACCATCATGCGCACGATCTGGCTCTGGCCGGCGTCCTTGATCAGGCCTTCGCCGACCATCTCGCCATCGCGGAACACGGTATAGCGGTCGGCGATGCGGTAGATCTCATCGAATTTGTGGCTGATGAACAGGATCGCCTTGCCGTCGCTCTTGAGGAATTCGATCAGCAGGAAAAGCTCTTCGATCTCCTTCATCGAAAGCGCTGCCGTCGGCTCGTCCATGATGACGATCCGGGCGTCGATCGACATGGCGCGGGCAACCGCCACGAGGTGCTTGTTGGCGATGCCGAGATCCTTCAGCCTGGCCTCGGCTTCGATATGGCCGGCGCCCATCGTGTCGAGCACCTCGCGGGCATTCTTGCGCATGGTGCGCCAGTCGATGGTTTTGAAACGCGTGCGCGGCGCATGGCCGAGGAAGATGTTTTCGGCCACCGTCAGATCGTCGAACAGCACCGTTTCCTGGTGGATGGCGGTGATGCCGTGCCCGAACGCGGCGTGCGCGCTGGGCAGTGTGACCGGCTGGCCGTCGATGCTGATGGTGCCAGCATCCGGCTGGTAGATGCCGGTCATTATTTTGACCAGCGTCGACTTGCCGGCGCCGTTTTCGCCGATCAGCGCGGTTACCTGGCCGGGATAGAGCGACAGGCCGACGTCGTGCAGCGCGCGCACGCCGGGAAAGCTTTTCGAGATGCCGGACAGCGTCAGGCGCGGTCCGGAGGACAAAGGCGTTTCCTTCGCCATCTCGTGTTGGGCTGTCGTGTCCATAATCGTATCAAGCCCTGAAACAAGGTTCGTTTGAAAGCGCGGCGGGACCTGAGCCCCGCCGCACGGTTTCGAAGGCTCCAGGATCAATAGATCTTGGAAAACTTTTCGATGTTCGACTTGTCGAACTGGAAGGGCGGAGCCATGGCAGCCGAGTTGGTGTCGTCAAGCGTGACCTTGCCGACGCGGCCGATCGACAGCGTAGCACCGGGCTTGGCTTCTTCCTTCTTCACCGCCAGGTCGTGGGCGAGGTAGACGGCGGAGTAGCCGAGATCGATCGGGTTCCACAGGGCAACCGCTTGGCTGGCGCCATTGTCGATGAACTTCTTGAACTCCGACGGCAGCGCCAGGCCGGTGACGTTGACTTTGCCGATCAGGCCTTCGTCGGTAACCACCTGCGCGGCGGCAACGACGCCGACCGTGGTCGGTGCGATGATCGCCTTGAGGTTCGGATAGGACTTCAAAAGACCCTTGGCTTCATCCGTGCTCTTGGCCGAGTCGTCGTCGCCATAGACGGTGGCGACGAGCTTGATCTTGGGGAACTTCTCCGGCAGCACCTTCTTGGCCGCGTCGATCCAGGCATTCTGGTTGGTCGCCGTCGACGAAGCCGACAGGATGGCGACGTCGCCGCCTTCAGGCAGGTAGTCGGCGGCAAGCTTGATGATGGTCTCGCCGATCAGGTTGGTGTCGGAGGGGTTGAGGTGAAGCTGGCGTCCTTCCGGCGCGACGCCCGAATCCCACGAGATGACGGTGATGCCGCGCTCCATCGCCTTCTTGAGCACCGGCACCAGCGCGTCGGCGTCGTTCGCCGAAATGGCGATGGCGTTGACCTTCTGTGCGATCAGCGAATTGACCACTTCGATCTGCGCTTCGGCGGTCGCCTTGGTCGGGCCGGTGTAGATGATGTCGACATCGCCTAGTTCCTTGGCCGCCTCTTCGGCGCCTTTGTTGGCGGCGTCGAAGAAGCCGTTGCCGAGCGACTTCACCACCAGCGCGATCTTGACGTTCTCGGCATAGGCGGCATTCACGAACATGGCGGCGGAGAACGCCGCCGTAACCATCAATTTCCTAAAGAAGCTCATCGAATATCCTCCCTTGAGCGTTGCATTCCATCGCCGCTGCGGGCGTGAGTTTTCTCAGGCCTGCAGCGAAGATTCTTCCTTATTGCCTGCCGTTGTGCGGGCGATGATCAGCGTCACGCCGGCGGTCTCCAGCATCTTGGCTTCGCGATCCTCGATGCCGTCGTCGGTGATCACCGTGGCGATGCGCGACAGGCCGCACAGGATCAGGCTCGAGCGTTTGCGGAACTTCGAGGAATCGACCAGCACCACCAACTCGTCTGCCTGGTCGATCAGCTTCTGCTCGGCCTGGATCAGCAGCGGGTCGCCTTCCATCAGACCGAGCGGTCCCAGTCCCTGCGCGCCCATGAACATGCGGCGCGCGTAAAAATTGCGTGTCACGTCATTGTCGAAGGGCGACAGGATGATGTTCTGCTCGCGGTAGATGGTGCCGCCCGACAGCATTACCGTGTTCTTGGAATGTCTGAGCAGGTGCTCGGCGATCGGAAAGGAATTGGTGAAGATCGGCATGCGCCGGCCGGTCAGGAAGTGCACCATCTGGAAGGTGGTGGTGCCGCCATTGATGATGATCGGCTCGCCATCCTTGCAGAGTTCCACGGCTTCCCGCGCGATTGCCCGTTTCTGCGAAGCGTTGATGGTCTCGTTGACGGAAAAGGGCCGGCCGGCAAGGCCGATGAACTGCGGCGGCGAAAGCGCCTCTGCACCGCCGCGCACCCGGCGCAGGCGCTTTTGCACGTGCAATGCCGCGATGTCGCGCCGGATCGTCGCCTCGGACGACTCCGTCAGGTCGACCATCTCCTGCACCGTCACCACAGGTTTTTCCTGGACGGCGGACAGAATGATCCTGTGGCGCTCTTTCTCGTGCATGGTTCCTCCCTGCTTGAGCATCTAGGCACCCAAAGCGCGCAGTGTCAATCATTTCCGATCAGATAATTTCATTGTGCAGTGCAATATGACTGATATTGATCGTTTGTGATTGACAAGACAGCCGCTTGCGTAGAAATTCGTACAAAAGGGACCGGCGCCGTTTGCGTGTCCCAAAGGGAGGATACCTATGCTCGACAAGCGCTCCGGCACGCGCCTCGCCAATCTTTGGGATGACGCAAAAGCGCAAGCAATGAGCGAACCGGAACGTCTGGTTTATCGCTCGAATGTTCTTGGCTCCGACAAGCGCGTCACCAATTATGGCGGCGGCAACACCTCCTCCAAGATCTGGCAAAACGATCCGCTAACCGGCGAACGCGTGGAAGTGCTGTGGGTCAAGGGCTCGGGCGGCGACAGCGCCTCGATCAAGCTCGACGGCTTCGCCACGCTCTACATGGATAAACTGCGGGCGCTGAAGGGTCTCTATCGCGGCCTCGAACATGAAGACGAGATGGTCGGCTATCTGCCTCATTGCACCTTCAATCTCAACCCGCGCGCGGCCTCGATCGACACGCCGCTGCATGCCTTCGTGCCGAAGCCTTATGTCGATCATATGCATCCCGACGCCATCATCGCCATTGCCGCTGCCAAGGATTCGCAGGCGCTGACCAAGGAGATCTTCGGCGACACGATCGGCTGGCTGCCATGGAAACGTCCGGGCTTCGAACTCGGCCTGTGGCTGGAGAAATTCTGCCTCGAGAACCCCGACGCCAAGGGCGTCGTGCTGGCCAGCCATGGTCTGTTCAGCTGGGGCGACACGCCGAAGGAATGCTACGAGACGACGATCTCGGTGATCAACCAGGCAATCGACTGGTTCGAGCGCAAAAGCCAGGACAAGGCGATCTTCGGCGGCGAAGTCGTCAAATCCCTCGATGCGCCGGCGCGTCGCGCCGTGGCCGCAAAACTGATGCCGAGGATCCGCGGCCTGATCTCCGAGAACAGCCACAAGCTCGGCCATTTCGATGATTCGCCTGCCGTGCTCGAATTCGTCAATTCCAGGGATTTGCGGCCGCTGGCGGCACTCGGCACGTCCTGCCCGGACCATTTCCTGCGCACCAAGATCCGGCCGCTGGTCATCCAGTTCGACCCTCAAAATCCCGACGTCGATGCCGTCATTGCCCGTCTTGCCGATGACGTGGCGGAGTATCGCGTCGGCTATCAGGCTTATTATGACCGCTGCAAGCACCCGGATTCGCCGCCGGTGCGCGATCCCAACGCCGTCGTCTATCTGATGCCCGGCGTCGGCATGTTCACCTTCGCCGGCGACAAGGCGACGGCGCGCATTTCAGGCGAATTCTACGTCAACGCCATCAACGTCATGCGCGGCGCCTCGACGGTGTCGACCTATGTCGGCCTGCCCGACCAGGAAGCCTTCGACATCGAATACTGGCTGCTCGAAGAGGCAAAGCTGCAGCGCCTGCCGAAACCAAAGGCCCTTGCCGGCCAGATTGCGCTGGTCACCGGCGGCGCCGGCGGCATCGGCCGGGCCACCGCCAACCGGCTGCTGCGCGAAGGCGCGTGCGTCGTGCTGGCCGACATCGACGAGGCAGCCCTTGCCAGCGCCAATGACGAGCTTGCCAAGGCCTATGGCAAGGATTTCGTGCGGCCCGTCGTCATCAACGTCACGTCCGAGGACCAGGTGATCTCCGGCTTTGCCGAGACGGCTGTCGAATTCGGCGGCATCGATATCCTCGTGTCGAATGCCGGTCTGGCCTCCTCGGCGCCGATCGAGGAAACCACGCTGGCGCTGTGGAATAAGAACATGGACATCTTGTCGACCGGCTACTTCCTCGTTTCGCGCGAAACGTTCCGGCTGTTCCGGGCGCAGAAGATCGGCGGTAACGTCGTCTTCGTCGCTTCCAAGAACGGGCTTGCCGCATCGCCCAACGCCGCCGCCTATTGCACGGCCAAGGCCGCCGAGATCCATCTGGCACGCTGTCTGGCGCTGGAAGGCGCGGAAGCACAGATCAGGGTCAATGTCGTCAATCCCGACGCCGTGCTGCGCGGCTCGAAGATCTGGAGCGGCGAGTGGAAGGAACAGCGCGCCGCCGCCTACAAGATGTCGACCGACGATCTCGAGGAGCATTACCGCTCGCGTTCGATGCTGAAGCGCTCGGTGTTCCCAGAGGACATCGCCGAGGCGATCTATTTCTTCGCCTCCGACATGTCGGCAAAATCGACCGGCAACATCATCAACGTCGACGCCGGCAACGCGCAGAGTTTTACGCGATAAGCGACCGTCTTTGAGGGGTTGGCGCCGAGGCCGGAGCTTTACCTTTCTCCCCGGGGAGAAGGTGCCGGCAGGCGGGTAAGGGGCAGCGCCAACCGAACGCATTTGGGAGGAACCATGTCCGAAACCATCATCTCCGTCGACCTTGTCGACAAGCATAATGCCGCGCGCAACGCCGACCTCAAGCGCGATTACGACTCTCTCGGCGAGCGCCTCGACCGCCGCGGCATCGCCATCGACGCTGTCAGAGACAAGGTCGAGAAATTCGCCGTGGCGATCCCGTCCTGGGGCGTCGGCACCGGCGGCACCCGCTTTGCCCGTTTTCCCGGCGCCGGCGAGCCGCGCGACATTTTCGACAAGCTCGAGGACTGCGCCGTCATCCGGCAATTGACGCAGGCGACGCCGACCGTCTCGCTGCATATTCCCTGGGACAAGGCCGATCCGAACCGGCTGAAGCAGGCGGCATCCCGCTTCGGTCTCGGCTTCGACGCCATCAACTCCAACACCTTCTCCGACGCCAGCGACCAGAAGCTTTCCTATAAATTCGGCTCGCTGTCACATGCCGATGCAGCAACACGCCGGCAGGCGGTCGAGCACAACCTCGAATGCATCGAGATCGGCAGGACGCTGGGCTCGAAAGCGCTGACGGTGTGGATCGGCGACGGCTCGAACTTTCCCGGCCAGGTCAACTTCGCCAAGGCATTCGAGCGCTATCTCGACGCGATGAAGGAGATCTATGCCGGGCTGCCGGACGACTGGAAGCTGTTCACCGAACACAAGATGTACGAGCCGGCCTTCTATTCGACGGTCGTGCAGGATTGGGGCACCAACTACATCATCGCCAAAGAGCTTGGCGACAAGGCGTTCTGCCTGGTCGACCTCGGCCATCACGCCCCCAACGTCAATATCGAGATGATCGTGTCGCGGCTGATCCAGTTCAAAAAACTCGGAGGCTTCCACTTCAACGATTCGAAATATGGCGACGACGACCTCGACGCCGGCTCGATCGATCCCTACCGCCTGTTTCTGGTCTTCAACGAACTGGTCGATGCCGAGCTTTCAGGCGCCGAAGGCTTCGATCCGGCCCACATGCTCGACCAGAGCCATAACGTCACCGATCCGATCGAAAGCCTGATGCTGTCGGCGATAGAAGTGCAGCGCGCCTATGCGCAGGCGCTGCTGGTCGACCGCAGGGCGCTCGAAGGCTTCCAGGATACCAACGACGCGCTGATGGCGACGCAGACGCTGAAGATAGCTTATCGCACCGATGTCGAGCCGATACTTGCCACGGCACGGCTGAAGACAGGCGGCGCCATCGATCCGGTCGGCGCCTACCGCGCCGCCGGCTACCGGGCGAAGGTTGCAGCGGAACGGCCGGCGGTGGCGAGCGTCGGCGGCGGGATTGTTTGAAGGAACGGGTCGAAAAAGAAAAACCCGCCTGAGGCGGGTCGCGGTGCGATTCAGCACCATAGTTGGATTAGTAGCATAGCTGCCGGCACAAAGCAAGAACAAAATTGCTTGTCAGCGTTGGATCGTGGCTTCATTTCAGCTTGGGTTCCTTTCCGCCATGAATGGGGGCGAGGAACCCCAGGTGTCGATAAAGGCGCAAGCCTCGCCATATCTTCCCATTAATGTCAGTAGACTCAATCTCTCCAAGCGCGTTTCCTAGGCCTACCCACGCCTCGGAGAACGGCCATGCACAACACCCGCCGAACCCTAATCGCCGTCACCCTTTCCCTCACCCTGACCTTCGTGCCGTTCCTCGCCTTTGCCGCCTCGCCGCAGCCGGCGAAGGGCGAGCACGGCATGGTGGTGACCGCCCAGCATCTGGCGTCGCAAGTCGGCGTCGAGGTGCTGAAGAAGGGCGGCAACGCGGTCGATGCAGCGGTCGCTGTCGGCTACGCTCTGGCTGTCGTCTACCCGACCGCCGGCAACATCGGCGGCGGCGGCTTCATGACCATCCGCTTCAAGGACGGCCGTTCGACCTTCCTCGATTTCCGCGAGCGCGCGCCGCTCGCCGCGACCAAAACCATGTATCTCGACAAGGACGGCAAGCCGGTAAAGGGCGCCAGTCTCGACGGCTATCTGGCGGTCGGCGTGCCCGGTTCGGTGGCCGGCTTCGAGATGGCGCGGGAGAAATACGGCACGCTGACGCGGCAGGATTTGCTGGCGCCGGCTATCCGCTATGCCAAGGACGGTTTCGTGCTGGAGCAGGGCGATGTGGCCTCGCTCCTGGGCGGCGCCGAGCGGCTGGCCAGGGACCCAGCGGCGGCCGCCATTTTCCTCAAGCCGGACGGCAAGCCCTATGCCGTCGGCGAGCGCCTCATCCAGGCCGATCTCGCGGCCTCGCTTGCCGCGATTTCGGAACGCGGCGTGGATGCCTTCTACAAAGGTGCGATCGCCGACGCCATCGTCAAGGCGAGCGGCGAGAAGGGCGGCATTCTGGCCAAGGCGGATTTCGAAAATTATGCCGTGCGCGAGCTCCAGCCGGTGACCTGCAATTATCGCGGCTACGAGATCATTTCCTCGCCGCCGCCAAGCTCCGGCGGCGTCATCATCTGCGAGATCCTCAACGTGCTTGAGTTCTACCCGCTGTCCTATCTAGGTGCCGGTTCGGCCGAGACGGTTCACGTCATGGTCGAGGCGATGCGCCACGCCTATGTCGACCGCAATTCGGCGCTCGGCGATCCCGGCTTCGTGGACAATCCGGTCGCAAAACTGCTCGACAAGAATTACGCCAGGGAAATCCGCGAAAAGATCGATCCGTTCCGGGCCGGGGTGTCGCAGGAACTGATGCCGAAGGGCTTTGGCGAAAGCAGCGAGACGACGCACTATTCGATCATCGACAATGACGGCAACGCCGTCGCGGTGACCTACACGCTGAACGGCTCTTTCGGCGCCGGCGTTGTCGCCGCTGGCACCGGCTTCCTGCTCAACAACGAGATGGACGACTTCACCCAGAAACCCGGCGTCCCCAATCTCTATGGCCTGGTCCAGGGCGAGGCGAATGCGATCGCGCCGAAAAAGACGCCGCTGTCGTCGATGAGCCCGACCATCCTCGCCAAAGACGGCAAGCCGTTCATGGTCATCGGCAGCCCCGGCGGTTCACGCATCATCACCATCACGCTGGAGGCGATCGTTAACGTCATCGATCACGGCATGAATATCCAGGAGGCGATCGACGCGCCGCGCATCCACCACCAATGGCTGCCCGACACGGTCTATATCGAACCCTTCGGCCTGTCGCCGGATACTGAAAAGCTGCTTACCGGCATGGGCTACCGCCTCGATCTTGCCGACACGACCTGGGGCCAGGCGGCCGGCATCCTTGTCGGCGGCAAGAGCCTGGCGGAAATCGAGAAGGGTGGCGGCGCCCGCTACAACGGCGCCATCGACAGCCGCGCCGCAGCCGGCGAGGCCATCGGGTATTAGACGATGATCCCGAACCGAAGGTCAGCGCGGCAAAAAGTGGGAACCGGTTTCGGATAAGATCATGGTCAACAAGAAGATTGCGCCTTGCTTCAGGTGACCAGCGCGATCGTCGACGCAATCAGCATCAGCGCCGCGATGCCGACGAACAGCGCGTAGAGGCGCGGCCGGTCGAGCAGAAGCGCATTGCCGGAGATCCATGCCGCGGTGGCGCCGCCAAGCGCGAAAAAGAAGGTGCTGCGGCGCCCGAAGCTCAAGCCGGCAGCCATCAGGCCGCCGATGATCAGGGCGCCGAACACGATGATCACGGCGACTGCGTATTTTTCGAAATCGTTGCTGCCGGCGCTCGGGCCGATTGCGTTCAACCTCGACAGATCGTCCGGATCGAACGGGCTGGTCGACCCATATTCGTCTTGACCGACAGGCTCATGCATCATTCGTTCTCCGCAAACCGACAGCAAATCATCAAGCCTCGCCGAGCGCAACCGCTCGCCGAATGTGATTGGCACGGTGTTCAACACTTTCTCGCGGCGGCTTGCCAGAGATTTTTGGGTGCGTGCCTTGATCGCCCCGCTGTGCGGTCTGGTCAAGCGCTTTGCAGGAGTTGAATCTTCAGGCCGCCCTGGCCAAAGACTGCATCGCCTGAACGGAAGCTCCAAGCACCGCCTGTGCGGCGTCGGCCTGTCTTTCATCGACATGCGCCAGCACCAGGATCACACCCTGTTCGGCATCCCGCCGGCCTGGCTGCTTGCCGCTAGCGGACGATGTGTCGAAAAGCCTGCCGGCAACGCAGCCCAAGGCTGCGCCGACGAGGGCCGATGCCAGCCATCCCGCGCCGACGGGATCGATGCCTGGGATATCAAAGGCGCCGAGGCCGGCCAACAAACCCGCCGCTGCGCCAAGGGCGGAACCGCTGCCTGGACCGCGCAAGACGACGCCGATTTCATCATCGTAGGGTCCGATGACGCTGATCTGGTGGCGCGCAATTCCTGCTGCCTGAAGCGTTTCGACGGCACGCGCTGCCTGGTCATGGGAATCGAAAAGTCTGCTGATTGTTCGCATTGAAACTGCCTGTGAGGCCCCCCGGCCGTCCACGGTACGGCGGGTTCCTGCCGAGCGACGACGCCGCGGAGCCGCCTAACGCAAACGTCACCCGCCGCTCATTCTGAGCGGCGGGTGACGGCTGCCCGAGTTTTCACGTCACTCGACGATCTTGACGATCTTGCGCGTGCCGGGGTCGACGACGACGGTGCGGTTGTCGATGACGACATAGCGGTATTTGACGTTGGGGACCTCATGAAGCTCGACGGTATCGGGAAGCGTTGAGCCGATATTGAGCTCCACCCCAGGGATTTTCACCGAGGCCAGCGGCTGCTTCTTCACATACTCCTTGATGACCGTTTCCTGCTCCGGCTCGATGACGACGTCTTGCGCCGCAACGGCTCCGACGCCTGCCAGTAGCAGAAATCCCGCCACTGCGGTGGATAAATGCATTCTCATGGTCGTCTCCTTTGCGAACTCGGTCCGCTCTTCGCGCCAAGGCTCACTCGAACGTAAGGCAGCTGAAAACGTTCCGTCGACGGGGCTTCGGTCCCGCCCGGCAGGGACCAACCGACGTGTTGCCGCAGGACCTAAGTCTGATCCTTGCGCGCAAAGGGTGGGTTTGCCGCGTGACCCGGAACCGTGGCGGCGCGTAGCCGTTGCTGGCTGCACGTTCCGGGAGGATTCCATGGAAAAGTCGACGGTTGCTCACACGGATCTTGGCTGTTTCCATTCCGATCCAACCCGGCAGCTGCGCAGCCTGTCCCTTCCTGCGCCGATAGGTTCGCCCGTCACCTTGTGGCGAGCGAACCCTCAAATTGCTGCGTGCATCAAAGCTGACCCCCTGAAGCGAAGAGAAGGGGCGAGGAGAACAGAAATGGCCGACGACAAGAGCAAGCGAGACTTCAGCGACCGCAAGCGTGTTTCGGTGGATGAGTATTACGAGGTCGAATATTTCGCGCGGGAAAATGGTGTTTCGCCCAGCCAGGTGAGCAAGCTGATCAAAAGGACCGGCGGCGACCGGATGATCCTCTCGCAGGCGGTGAAGGCATTGCGCGAGCGCAAGTGAGATGGTGGCGAAGCCAACGGTGGAGAGGCACTGATCGCGATTGGCCGAGATCGCGGCGATCTGCCGACAACGTTCCCGGATGCCGAGCTTCGGCCAAGCGCAATGCCCCACTGCTTCTTTGATTCCGATGAAGACGGAATCGTCTATTCCGACGATCAGGGAACGTTATATGACGATTTCCCGCTGGTCAGGAAAGAAGCCCTTCGCACATTGGCCGAGATGGCCAGGGATGGCCTTCCTCACCGCAGGATTGCAGTCAAGGTCCGGGACGACCGTGGCGGCCTGATCCTTGAAGTGGCTTTGACCTTTGCCGTCGAAACGCGGCATTTCGACGAGCGTATTTTCCAGATCGACTTGCGCACGAACTGACGCCTCGATCGTCATCGCGCCGACCATGAGGTTTCTGGCGCAGCCGCATCTTCCCTAGACCGGAACATTAGTAGTCTCTAATTGTTATCCTAAGCAGCGGGAACCTCCCGGGTTTCTGCTGCAGATCGGGTGCAAACCCGGTCGGCCCGCGCCCTCCGCCAGAGGCGCGGGCTTCGTTTGTTTAGCCGATGCGCAACGCCGTTCGGCAGCAGCATATTGGAGACCTGCGGGAGCATTCGTACCATCGGTCGCTACCGCGGCGCCCTGGCGCCCAGGCAACGGAGCCCGTCGTCCGACAGGGCGGCGGGCTTTTAACCCCTTTGCGCAATCGGTGGAATTCTGGCCGGCGCCGATTCGTGTGGCATGGGTAAGGTGCCCCGACGCAGCGCCGGCCAAGCGGAAGTCAGGTCCGCCGCAGCCAGATAGTAGCCGGGTCAGCGCGGCAGGGAATTGCGTGATCGCGGAAGCTACCGCTGGCCTATTGCACTCGCCACGAGCCCGGCCTGTGCGGCGGCTGACCCGAGGCATTCATTCATTCTGACGATGCACCGGACGCCCGGACGGCGGAAATTGGACGCCGCGCTCGCTCTGGCCGGTGGTGTTCCCCCGCAGATTTCGGACGAAAGGCCATTTTATCCTTGTTGCGCCTGGATTCCTATCAGATCGTGGCAAGGATTGCCTTTCCGGCCGCGTTTGCCGGCGTTCTGCTGTTCGCCCTTTTGCCGGAGCAGCTCCTGCTGGGTCTTGGCCTGGCTTTCACGTTTGATCACGACAAGCTCAATCACGCCGCCGCCTTCGTCGTCCTGGCGGCTCTCGGAAGTCTCGGCTGGCCGGAACGCAAGGCGAAGCTGATCGTACTGCTCGTTATCACGGGCGCAGCGATCGAGGGGCTTCAGGCCGTGCAACTGATAGGGCGCGACCCGGATCTGTTCGACTGGATCGCCGACTGCGTGGGAATTGCGTGCGGACTGATGGTTGCAGGCTGGACAAAGCGGCTCGCTGGCGGATTGCCATAGGTGCTGAGAGCCTAACGGCGCCGGCCCACCCGCGCTCCAAGGTTGTGAAAATGGCCGGCGCCACTGGGGGGCGCGTTGGGGTAAGTTGCCTGATCGAGCGCCGGCCAGGCGGAAAAATCAGGTCCGCCGCAAAATAACGTAGCAGGAATGGCAATGCGCGGCAGTAGCGTGATCGCGGAATGTCCGCGCTCGCGCCTCCGGTGCGGTGACCCGTTTTGGGTCAACAATTCTGGCACCTGAATTGCACTGGAAGCAATGCCGGGGAACACTCCGGCGATCGTCCCCGAATATGGGGCCTCGCCGCTTCGCAAATGGAGCGGCGGGCCTTTTTGTAAAGTTCGGTGGCGTTGAAGGTTTCCGACGCGCGGGCGTCGAAAGCGGCCGATCAGCGGCTTAGCTCACCACGGTGCGCTTGCCCGATTTCCCCGATCAAGTGCTTATTCTCACAACAGAAATTCTAACGCGCGCAAGCTTCGGTGCTTGACACAGGTCTCGACAACTGGATAAGTGGATACACAGATACGCTTTGAGCGGACCAAGGACGTGGCAGCAGACGCAATCGAGCCGTTGGGTATCACGACCGCCGAGGAGGAGGCTTATCGCCACATTCAGCGGGCCCTGAGGATGGGGCGTTACCGGGCCGGGGACCGGCTGATCCCGGAAGAGATCGCGACGGAAATCGGCATGAGCCGCATGCCGGTTCGCGAAGCATTCCGCCAACTGGCCGCGGAAGGTCTTGTGGTCATTCGCCCGAACCGTGGCTGCATCGTCGCCGGGCTTACCCTCGATGAGATCTAGGAAACCTTTGAAATACGCTCGGTGCTCGAAGGGCTGGCGG
The DNA here is from genome assembly GCF_040321535.1 of Mesorhizobium sp. M0340. Classification (NCBI taxonomy): domain Bacteria; kingdom Pseudomonadati; phylum Pseudomonadota; class Alphaproteobacteria; order Hyphomicrobiales; family Phyllobacteriaceae; genus Mesorhizobium; species Mesorhizobium sp. M0340. The sequence continues at coordinate 384,248 of NZ_JAMYRR010000003.1, forward strand.
TGAGGCTTGCCATGCCGCACATCGATGTCGAAGTGCTTGAAGAACTGGAACGCCAGCTCGACCGGATGGAGCGCGCCAGCCAGACCGGCAGCAGCGACTGGGTCGTGCGCCATCAGGCCTTCCATCTGCAGATTTGCCAATTGAGCAACAGACCCAAGCTGGTCCGGCAGATTGCCAGCCTGCACGTCGTGATCGAGCCCTACCTGCGCATCTGGTTCGACTATGTCGACAAACCCGCCAGCGCGCGCGCCGAGCACGAGATCCTGATCGAGGTGTTGCGGTCAGGTGATGCCGGCAAGGCAGAGATCGTCATGCGGGATCATATCGTCGAGACAGCGCCGCTTCTGGCTAGCTTTGCAAGTCCCGGCCGCCGCTAGGAATACCATCTAAATCGTTGAAGCCGGAAGATAATCCGGCACGACGAAAGGGAACTGCCATACCGGCAAAAGAGGAGATTCACATGAAAATTAGCCGCATCGCAGCCATTGCGTCGGTCCTGTTCGGCCTGGTCCAGGCCGCTGTCGCACAAGAAACGCCAAAGGCAATTACCATTGCCACCGAAGGTGCCTACGCGCCTTGGAACTTCACAACGGCCGACGGCAAACTGGACGGCTTCGAGGTCGATCTGGCCAATGATCTGTGCGGGCGAATGAAGATCGAGTGCAAGATAGTCGCACAGGATTGGGACGGCATGATCCCCGCGCTGACCGTCGGCAAGTTCGACGTGATCATGGCGAGCATGTTCATCACTGAAAAACGTCTGAAGGTCATCGATTTTACCCAGCCATATGCGGTGGATCCCTCAGGTTTCGCGGTCGCCAAGGATAGCGAACTGGGCAAGCTCGGCATTTCCAACGAGCGCTTCAAGCTGGACAACGAAGCCTCTGCGCAGGCGGCAATCGACAGGCTCAAGCCATTGCTGAAGGGAAAGATCATTGGAGTTCAGGCTGCGACGGCAAACCTGGAATTTGTGAAAAAATACTTCTCGGACGTCGCCGAGATTCGCGAATACAAGACCACCGAGCAACACGATCTCGATCTCGCCGCGGGTCGCATCGACGCGCTCTTCGCACAGCAGACAGCGCTGGCTGCCACGCTGAGCAAACCGGAGTTCAGCGACTATACGCTTGCAGGACCAGGATTTGTCGGGGGTCTCTTCGGTCTTGGCTCCGGGGCCGGTATCCGCAAAGAGGACACCAAGCTGAAAGACATGCTCAACGGCGCCATCGACGCCGCGACCGCCGACGGCACCATCAAAACCCTGTCGCTTAAATGGCTCAAGAGCGACGTCACTCCAGTCAAGTAGGCGCTTGCCGGCGAACGGCCATTCCTGACCCGTTTCGGAGCTGAGCCGTTCGTCCTGCCGGGGGTATTAATGGTTGACGCATTCCGGCTGCTTGGTTTCCAGAACGGAGGTTGGGGGGCTGCTCTTCTCATGGCGGCCTCGGTCACACTGCTTCTCTCTGTGCTGGGCTTTGCGCTTGGCGCTGTATTTGGCGGGCTGGCAGCGGCCGGGCGTCTCCACAACTCCCAACTGCTAAGGTTCTTGGCCCTTGGCTATTGCACGGTTTTCAGGGGCGTGCCCGACCTTCTGACCATTTATCTGCTTTACTATGGCGGTAGTGTCGCCCTGACCTCGCTTGGTCATAGCCTGGGAGGGTCCGGATTCGTCGGCGTTCCGGCCTTTGCCACTGGAACCTTGGCTATCGCAATCATCTCGGGCGCCTATCAAGCCGAGGTCTATCGAGGGGCTTACGTCGCCATCGACCAGGGACAGCACGATGCCGCTTGCGCGCTTGGTCTCAACCGGCTGCAGCGGCTGCGCCAGATTATTTTTCCCCAGCTCCTGAGATACGCGCTGCCAGGCCTCGGCAATGTGTGGCAATTGGTTCTGAAGGACTCGTCGCTGATATCGGTAATCGGCCTCGTTGAACTGATGCGCCAGGCACAGATCGCCGCCGGTTCGACCCGTGAACCGTTCATCTTCTACATTGCTGCAGCCTTGCTCTATCTGGCTATCGCTTCCGTCACGGGCAATGCCTTTTACCGTCTGGAACGAAAGGCGCCGTGGCGCGTCCGGTCGGCATGATAGATTTCAGGTTTTTCCTCGAAATCCTGCCGAAACTACTCGCCGGCCTGCCGCTCACGATGGAACTGGCCCTGACTTCCATCGTTGCCGGCTTCGTTCTTGCCGTCACGTTGGCGCTTGCCCAGCAATCGGAATCGCCCTTCGTCGTCCTGCCGATCCGTGGCTTCGTTGCCGTGTTCAGGGGGACGCCCCTGCTGGTGCAGATTTTTCTGACCTATTATGGCCTTGGTCAGTTCCGGCACCAACTGTCGGCAATTGGATTATGGGCCGTTTTCCGCGAACCCTACTGGTGCGCAATCATCGCGCTGACACTCAACACCACCGCCTATGGCAGCGAAATCCTCCGCGGCGCGATTCAATCGGTGCCACGCGGCCTTGTCGAGGCGGCCCGGTCTGTCGGCTTGTCCAGCTATTTGACCTATCGGCACGTTATCCTGCCGCTGGCCTTTCGCCAGGCGCTGCCGAGTTACGGCAATGAAATCATCCTGATGGTCAAGGGCACGTCTCTGGCTTCCATCGTAACCTTGATGGAGGTGACTGGAATTGCCCAGGGATTGATCTCCCAGACCTACCGCGCCTTTGAAGTCTTCATCTGCGCGGGCGCCATTTATCTCACTTTGAACTTCGCGATCATCCGTGCCTTGGCGGCACTCGAATACTGGATGTCGCGGCATCTGCGGCAGCGCCCCTCGACGATGAGCGACGCCGCCTCTTGAGCACGACCAGAAGGGCATAGCATGCGAAATTTTGAGAAACCAACGCGCTCGGTTGTCGTTTCACGCGAGGCCATGGCCGCCACCTCTCATCCGTCGGCGACCCTGACGGCGGTGGAGATCATGGCGGCCGGCGGCAACGCCATGGATGCCGCCATCGCAGCCTGCGCGGTGCAATGTGTCGTCGAGCCAGCCTCGACCGGCATTGGAGGCGATTGCTTCGCTCTTCTGTCGCGAAACGGATCCGGCGAGGTCATCGCCTACAACGGATCGGGCAGGACACCCGCCGCCCTGACAATTGACTGGTTCCTTGAACGTGGCATGGCGGAGGTGGCCCGTAATTCTCCTGGCTCCGTCACCATCCCGGGAGCCATCGATGCCTGGACCAGATTGCACGCTGATCATGGACATATGCCCTTCGATCAAATCCTGGCCCCCGCTATACGTTTCGCCGAGGAAGGCTACGCCATTTCACCGCGGGTCCATCGTGACTGGGCGTTGGAGGAAGAACTTCTGGCCTCCGATGTAGCCGCCAAACGGATTTTCCTGCCAAACGGCCGCGCGCCAGGCGTTGGCGAAGTGCATCGCCAGCCTGAGTTGGCTGCAACGCTGCGGCTGATCGCCAAGAAGGGACGAGAGGCCTTCTACACTGGCCCTGTGGCCGGAGACATGGTCGCCTATCTTCGTGGGCTCGGCGGATTGCACACACTCGAAGATTTCGCCTCGGCAACAGGCGAGTACGTGACCCCGGTCAGCGCGGCGTTTCGAGGCTGCGAGGTGTTCGAATGTCCGCCGAACGGCCAGGGTGTGATCGCGCTGCTCATTCTAAACATCCTTTCGCGCTTCGAAGCGCACGGCGACCCGCAATCCGCGGACCGGCTTCACCTGGAAATCGAAGCGACACGCCTCGCTTACGCCGCGCGTGACCTGCTCGTCGCCGATCCCGACGCGTCCGAGGTCCCGGTGGCCGACATGTTGTCGAATGCCTGGGCCGATCGTCTGGCCGGCATGATTGACCTAAAGCGCGCCCGCGCGGATCTGCCGGCGTTCGATATGCCGCTGCACAGCGACACGGTCTATATTTCGGTTGTCGACAAGGATCGCAATGCGGTCAGTTTCATCAACTCGGTCTTCGACAGCTTTGGCTCGGGCCTGGTCTCGCCACGCTCCGGTGTCGTCTTGCACAATCGCGGGCAAAGCTTTTCGCTTGACCCCAGGCACCCTAATGCAGTGGCACCGAACAAGCGACCTTTGCATACCATCATACCCGGGATGCTTGCGAGAGGCGGCTGGGCAGAAATGCCTTTCGGCGTCATGGGTGGCTACTATCAGGCAATGGGCCATGCGCACCTGCTGACGAAAGTGCTCGACTTCGGGATGGATCTGCAGGAGGCGATCGATCTTCCGCGGATCGCCCCCGTCAGCGGCACGATGAAGGTCCAGGCCGAACACGGGCTTGCTGGCGAAACCCTAGCTGAACTTAGCCGACGCGGTTTCGAAATCATTCCTGCCACGGACCCGATCGGCGGTGCGCAGGCCATTCGCATCGATTGGGCAAACGGGACCCTGCTGGGCGGTTCTGAACCGCGCAAGGACGGCTGCGCCCTCGGTCTGTAGGTTGTGGCCAGAGCGGGATCCGAGATGCCGAAGACGTTTTCATCGACATTTTGACCGGCGTCGCTGGCGCCATGGTCCAGATAATTCTCGCACGCCATCGACAACGGCAGGCAGCTGGATGTAGCGACAAATCATAAGTCGCGACTTGTGCTAATCTGGTGAATTGAGCGTGGCAAAATCGATCTGACTCAGGCGAGCGGGATCGCCGATCACTTCAATGGCTCGGATTTTCTCCCCTGCCGCGTCTATCGTCAGTGCATATCGCGCACGTCCGGTCGGCGCCACAACAATCCCTGGCGCCCCGTTCAGAAGCATTGGCGTCGCGAATTGCGTACGTGCCGCGAAGGCAAGAGCCCCCCTCGCAACTGTTGTGGACCCATGTGCTTCCACCGCTCTTCCGTCAGGAGCCGCAGACGAATCAACAAGGATAACGACGTCCGGGTCGAGGAGGGCCACGATCGCATCAATGTTGCCGGAACGAACTGCGTTAAGAAACTCATCCACAAGCCGCCGCCGCCCGTTCAATTCAGCAGCGGAAACAGTGGGCTGACCCCGTATGCGACGACGAGCTCGGCTTGCCAGTTGCCGCGCCATGACCGGGGTGCGGGCGACGATAGGGGCAATCTCTTCGAAGGGCACATCAAAGACGTCGTGGAGCACAAAGGCGACACGTTCGGCAGGAGCAAGCTTTTCGAGTACGACACTCAACGCAAGGCCGACCGAATCGGCAATCGCTAATTCCTTGTCGAGGTCCGCGGCGTCTCCCGAATCCGCGCCCCACGCGGAGAGCGCCTGCAGAGTCTCCGCGCGTGATTTGCGCGCCCGCAGCATGTCGAGGCAGACGCGCGCAACGACTGTAGTGAGCCAAGCGGTAAGATTGTCGACGCTCCGGGCATCTGAGCGGCTGAGGCGCAGCCACGCTTCTTGCACTGCATCGTCGGCCTCTGTCGATGAACCGAGCAGGCGGTATGCAACCTTCCGCAGATGCGTGCGATCAGCTTCGAAGCGCTTTGCCAGCCATTGATCCGGTTCCATCTGTCACATTTTCCCATCGCTGTCCGTCACAGTGATGACGGACGACGCCCATCCGATGTGACAACTCCCCTTTCAACGGCCTGGGGTGAGACAAAGGAGATATCATCATGGAACCGACCAACCCACTGATTCCGATCTTTGTTGCCTTGCTCGGGACTTGGTTCGGCGCAGCCGTGTTTTATGTGGTGGTCATAGGCCCCGCCGTCGTTCAAGCGGGGCCGTCCGGCGTCGGATTCCTGCAGACGCTCGCGCGGCGCTACGGCACCGGCCCCTTCTATGCTGTCTTGGCCTTTCTGACGGTTGCGACCCGCGTGTGGATGTACGTGGCCGGTGCCCGCGGCGTGTGGACAACGCTGAGCGTAGGCTTGGCAATACTGGCGCTGTTTCTCGGTGCATCGGCCAATCGGATCGCCGAGAGGAAGTGGGTCCACCTGGTCGGGAATATCCGGGGCTCTGCAACAGGAGACCAAGGCAGCGACGTGGCGACAGCAATCGCCAAAGCCGAAAGGGTCAACCTCGTGACAACGGTCGTGCTTGGGCTCGCGCTCCTCTGCGTGGTTCTGAGTCGAACTATGGCGTAACAACTCGCAAACGCGCGGCAATCCACATTGATCGCGGGAATTCGTATTCCCTCAACCACCAGCTTTGTTCAAGCTCAGTCCTTCTTGAACTCGAATAGCTCGATGACGTTGCCCGATGGATCCTCGAGCAAGATGGCGCGACCGGCACCGCCGTCGCTGATGTCGCCGCGGAATCTTGCATCAGCCCGACGCAACCGCTCAATGAGCACATCGAGTCCCTTCGTAACGATCATAAATCGGTTCCACCCGCCCGGCTTCGGATCGCCGCCCGCCTGACCACCGCTCCCCGCACCTGGGGCGCTGAGATACAGCGTCAAGTCGTCACGCAGCAGCGCGGCGAACTTGCCCGGATTGTGCATTTCGATCTTGAAATCGAGATAGTCTCGATAGAATGCGGCCGCCTCATCGACTCCGCAACGATGTATCGGACGGAAGCCATTCAACCTTCTCCTCTGTCTTGGAGCTACAACAGTCAACTTCGGCAAAGGTTTCCCAGTCGGTGGAGCTGAGTGCAGCAGCGGGCCTTCTGGATGCCCGCCGAAAAGTCGGATGAGGTTTTTGGACAAAAAGATCAACCTCAGCCAGGTCTTCGCCGGCCAGACCGTCGGGCACCAAACAGGGCGAGGACCATATCTGGCTGGTCAGCTTCGTGGACATGATCTGGGCTATTTCGACGATGAGACATGTAGGCTCGAACCACCCCAAAACCCTTTCGGGCCAAGGGTGTTACCTATCTCTCCGGTATAAACCGTAACCTATGTGTCCAGAATGGACCGGAGGTGGATGGTGCCCAGAGGCGGATTCGAACCACCGACACGCGGATTTTCAGTCCGCTGCTCTACCAACTGAGCTATCTGGGCCTGCCCCAGTGGGCGGCAATCTGCACACCGGGTTCATGAAAGCGCCGTCGGCACCCCTTGAAAGCGCGTGGGTTATAGCACGGGAATCCGGCCTGTCCAGCGCTTAGAGCATGATCCCGAAAAGTGGAATCCGGTTTTCGGAAAAGATCATGCTCAGACAAAACGCCAAAACCTGTTCCGTCCGACACTACCCGGATGGAACAGGTTCTGGACATTGATTTCAGTCGGGAAGCGACAGGCAGTCCGCAAGGCCGATCATCGGTCACGATCGCGGCTGCGAAGCCGTCCCAAGCCTGTGGAAAACCGCAGGTGGACGGTGCTATTTCTGGTCGTCGTTCTCATCCTCGTCGTCGCGGCCCGGGATGACGTAGACCCCCTTCAGCCAGCGGTTGAGGTCGATGTCCTTGCAGCGCGTCGAACAGAACGGGTAAGTTTCGCGCGCCGATGGCTTGCCGCATTCCGGGCATGGCCGCTTGGGCCGCAACGGCGTGACCTTGTCGTCCGGGCTCATAGCCGCGTACCCAACAGCCAGTTGGCGTGCACCTTGAACCCTTCGCCGCTGAGCAGCGCCACCGTCTCGTAGAGAGGCAGGCCGACGACGTTGGTGTAGGAGCCGACAAGCTTGACGACGAAGGCACCGGCAAGCCCCTGGACGGCATAGCCGCCGGCCTTGCCGCGCCATTCTCCCGACGCGATGTAGGCCTCGATCTCCTCGCGCGGCAGTCGCTTGAAGCGCACCCTGGTCTCGACCAGCCGCAAACGCTGCTTGCCGCCTGGCGTGATCAGGCAGATGCCGGAATAGACGCGGTGCGAACGGCCGGACAAAAGCCCGAGGCAGTTGGCGGCGTCGTCGAGCGTCTCGGCCTTGGGCAGGATGCGCCGCCCGACGGCGACCACCGTGTCGGCGGCCAGCACGAATGTAGGCACGTAGTCGGTCTCGGTCTTCAGCGAGGCCAGCGCCTTCTCGGCCTTCTGCGTCGCCAACCGCTTGGCCAGCGAGCGCGGATGCTCGGCACGCAGCGGCGTCTCGTCGACATCGGCCGGCAGCACACGGTCCGGCTCGATGCCGGCCTGCTGCAGCAGCTCTATCCGGCGTGGCGAACCCGAGGCAAGCACGAGCTTCTGCAAAATGCCCATCGCGATCCCGGCCGGGTCCTTGAACTTACTTGAAGCGGTAGGTGATGCGGCCCTTGGTCAGGTCGTAGGGCGTCATCTCGACCAGGACCTTGTCGCCGGTCAGAACGCGGATGCGGTTCTTGCGCATGCGGCCGGCCGTATGGGCGATGATTTCATGTTCGTTTTCGAGCTTGACCCTGAACATCGCGTTGGGCAGCAGTTCCGTCACGACACCCGGAAACTCGAGGACTTCTTCCTTCGGCATTCGATACCTTTGCTTGGATGGGTACTTCCAGCGCCCCGGCCGGAAAGTTGCGCGGAACCTATATGATAAACGTCCGCTTGTGAACATGCTTAATCCGCGGCGTTTTCAGCCCCGTTGCCGAGAAAACGCCGGCCGATCCGCGCCTTCAGCCGCTCGCGCACGTCGCGATAGGCAGCCATGATCTGCTCGCGCGTGCCGCTGACGCCGGTCGGGTCGGGCATCGGCCAATATTCGACTTCGACGGCCAGCGAACGGGTGAGCTCGAGCGCGGTGTGGTGGGCTTCCGGCGCCAGCGTCACGATCAGGTCGAAATAATCGTCCTCGAGGTCGTCCATCGTTCTCGGGTGCCGTTCGCCCAGTGAAAGGCCCTCTTCGGCCAGCACGGCATCGACGAACGGATCGCGTTCCCCGCCGCGCACCCCGGCCGAGGCAACGAAGGTGGTGGGCGGGAGCACCTTGCGTGCCAGCAATTCGGCCATCGGCGAGCGCACTGCGTTCATGCCGCAGACAAACAGGATCGAGCGGGGCAGGATCGGGCGGGGCAGCGGGGCGGCCAGTTCAGCCTCGCCAGTGCAGCACGCAAACCAGCGTGAACAGCCGGCGCGCCGTGTCGAAGTCAATCTCGATCTTGCCGGCAAGCCGGTCCATCAGCGTTTGCGAGCCTTCATTGTGCAGGCCGCGCCGGCCCATGTCGATCGCCTCGATATGGCTGGGCGTCGCGGTTCGGATGGCATCATAATAGCTTTCGCAGATCATGTAGTAATCCTTGACGATGCGCCTGAGCGGCGTCAGCGACAGGATGTGGGTGACCACGGCTGCGCCGTCCTCACGCGTCACGGCGAAAACCAGCCGGGATTGGGCCAGCGACAGTTTTAGTCGGTACGGCCCGGCGCCATCGTCATTGACCGGTTGAAAACGGTTCTCCTCGATCAGGTCGAAAATCGCCACCGCCCGCTCATGCTCGACATCGGGCGTCGAGCGGCCGATCGTCTCGTCGAGCTCGACATCGATCAGCCTGGCGCGGGTTTGGTCGTAATCGGACATGTCTACATGTTCAGCCGGATGCCGACGGAGCGTCCATGCGCATCGAGGCCTTCCGCCTTGGCGAGCGTAATCGCCGCCGGCGCCAGCGCCCGCAACTGCTCCGGCCCGAGCTTCAGGACCGAAGTGCGCTTGACGAAATCGAGCACCGAAAGTCCGGACGAGAAGCGCGCCGAGCGCGCTGTCGGCAGCACGTGGTTGGAGCCGGCGACATAGTCGCCGATGGCCTCCGGCGTGTGGCGGCCGAGAAACACCGCACCGGCATTGCGCATTCGCGCCAGGAAAGCTTCGGGGTCGTCGATGGCAAGCTCGACATGTTCGGCGGCGATGCGGTCGACCAGCGGCAGTGCCGCCTCGATCGTCGGCACCAGGATCACCGCGCCGAAATCGCGCCAGCTCGCCGCCGCCGTTTCTCCGCGCGGCAGGTTCTGCAACTGCCGCTCCACCGCCTGTTCGACCGCTGCGCCAAAGGCAGAATCGTCGGTGATCAGGATCGACTGCGACGATACGTCGTGCTCGGCCTGGGCGAGCAGGTCGGCGGCGATCCAGTCCGGATCGTTGCTGCCGTCCGCCACAACCAGCACTTCCGAGGGCCCGGCGATCATGTCGATGCCGACCGTTCCGAACACCTGGCGCTTGGCCGCCGCGACATAGGCATTGCCAGGGCCGACGATCTTGGCGACAGGCTTTATCGTTTCGGTGCCAAAGGCAAGGGCGGCGATCGCCTGCGCGCCACCGACGCGGTAGATTTCTGAGACGCCGGCAAGGTCCGCTGCCACCAGCACCAGCGGCGGCACGTCGCCGCCGGAGGCCGGCACCACCATGGCGATGCGCTCGACGCCGGCGACCTTGGCCGGCACCGCGTTCATCAGCACCGAGCTCGGATAGCTCGCCGTGCCGCCCGGCACATAGAGCCCCGCGGCCTCGATCGCCGTCCAGCGCGAGCCGAGCTCGACGCCGGCGGCATCGGTGTAGCGGTCGTCCTGCGGCAGCTGCCGCTGGTGATGGGCGCGGATGCGCTCGCGGGCGAATTTCAGCGCCTCGACCGTTTGCGGATCGGCTGCATCGTAAGCCTGGGCAATGTCGTTCCTGGAGACGGCGATGCCGAGCTCGGCCAGGTCGCCGCCGCCGAATTTCTGCGTGTAGTCGACCAGCGCGGCGTCGCCCTCGGCGCGCACCTTGGCAATGATCTCACGCACCACGGCGTCGACATCGGCCGAGACTTCCCGCTTGGTCAGCAGGAACGCGGCAAAGCGCTGCTCGAAATCGGCGTCGGACTGGCGAAGCGTGATGGCCATCGGCTCAAACCCTGTGGGCCGGGCGCGACGTCGCTTCCCAGGCGCCGCCGACATCGGCAAGCCGCGCCTCGATGCATTCGACATCGAGCATGATCGCGCCGCCGCCCGAAAAGATCAGCTCGACGATGCCGGCCGGCTTGTCGAGCGCAAGAAAGCTGATCGCCAGCAGCGACAGCACTTCGTCGGGCTTGTCGCGGGCAATGCCGCTGGTCTTGGCGCCGAGCACCCGGTCGAAATGCAGCACAGCCTGCCGCCGCTCGTTGTGCTGGCGAAAGAAACCGGATTTGGCCTCCCAGACGAAGCGATTCATGGTCAGCACGAAGCGCTTTACCGAAGGCAGGTATTCGAGATCGCTGACCTTCATGACGGCATCCTGGACATGCGCCGAGATGATGCTCAGATCCTGATCGTCGAGCGCGACAAGCTTGAGGGCCATGCGGATTTCACACCTGAAGGTTGGACTATTCAGCCTTCTGTTAGGCGGTCTTTCCGGTCCGTGCAACCGCGCCACAAGCCCTGCGGAAAGGCTCTAGCCCGAAATGCGCTCGATCTCCGCGCCGCAGCCGGACAGCTTTTCCTCCAGCCGCTCGAAGCCGCGGTCGAGATGGTAGACGCGGTTGACCGTGGTTTCGCCTTCGGCGGCGAGGCCGGCGATGACCAGCGACACCGAGGCGCGAAGATCGGTCGCCATGACCGGCGCGCCCTTCAGCTTCGCCACCCCGTCGACGATCGCGGTCTGGCCGGACAGCGTGATGTGGGCGCCGAGCCGGGCGAGTTCCTGGACGTGCATGAAGCGGTTTTCGAAGATCGTCTCGGTGATGCGCGACTTGCCCTTGGCCATCGTCATCAGGCCCATGAACTGCGCCTGCAGATCGGTCGGGAAAGCCGGGAAGGGCGCCGTCGTCACGTCAACCGGTGAAATGCCGGCGCCATTGCGGCTGACGCGGATGCCGGAATTGGTCTGCGTGATCTCAGCGCCGGTCTGCGAAATGATGTCCAGCACCGTCTGCAACAGGTCGGGCCGCGCGCCTTCGAGCACGACGTCGCCGCCGGTCATCGCCACCGCCATAGCATAGGTGCCGGTCTCGATACGGTCGGGGATCACCCTGACGCGGGCGCCCGACAGCGCCTCGACGCCGTCGACGGTAATGGTCGCCGTGCCGGCGCCCGAGATCTTCGCGCCCATGGCGTTGAGGCATTCGGCGAGGTTGACGATCTCCGGCTCGCGGGCGGCGTTTTCGAGCACCGTCTCGCCCGTGGCCAGCGAGGCCGCCATCATCAGCACATGGGTGGCGCCGACCGAGACTTTCGGGAACACATAACGGTTGCCGACAAGCCGGCCGTTCCTGGTCTTGGCGATGACGTAGCCGGTGTCGACGTCGATATCGGCGCCCAGCGCCTGCAGGCCTTCGAGGAAGAGGTCGACTGGGCGCGTGCCGATCGCGCAGCCGCCGGGCAGCGACACTTTGGCTTCGCCCATGCGGGCCAGCAACGGACCGATCACCCAGAACGAGGCCCGCATCTTCGACACCAGCTCGTAAGGCGCCGTCGTGTCGACAATGTTGCGGGCGGAGAAAGTGATGGTGCGCGAATAGCCTTCCTGCTGCTTTTCGCGGCGGCCATTGACCGAGTAGTCGACGCCGTGATTGCCGAGGATGCGGATTAGCTGCTCGACATCGGCCAGATGCGGCACGTTTTCCAGCGTCAGCGTGTCGTCGGTCAAAAGCGCGGCGATCATCAGCGGCAGCGCGGCGTTTTTCGCGCCCGAGATCGGGATGCTTCCGGCAAGCTTGTTGCCACCGACAATTCTGATGCGATCCATGAAGAGCGTCCCCTCGGCTATAAGGCCGGTTTAAATCGGTTGAGTCTGTTGCCGCCCATCTAGACCATTGGCCGGCTTGGTTCAAGAAACGGGCTATTCCCCACTTTGACCCACGCTGATTTGGCTAAAATACCGGCTACCAACATAGCCGATTCGCGTTAATCTTTTTTCATCGCCGCCTGCAGCCCGTCCGGCCGCTGGTCGGCGTCGCCGGTCCTTCGCGAGCGCAATTGCGCCTTGCGCTTCTGCAGATTGGCGCGCAACTGCTCGGCCAGGCGGTCCTTGCGGCCAGTTCCTGCCTTTTTCGCGGAACCATCCTTCTTCGGTGGCTTGTTCGGAGAAACTGCCTTGTCGTTCATCGTTCCGTCCCCGGCCCGGCGACCCGCCGGTACGGATCAAGGGATAGCCAACATTGTGGCACGGCCATGTCCGCAACGATCGCCTGGTGCGGCCTTTCAACCCGGCCCCGTTTGTGCCCCTTGTCTTGGCCTTGCGCTTGCCGGTTCGATATGGCAGAAGCCCCGCCATCGGCGGCTGCGGTAGCTCAGTGGTAGAGCACTCCCTTGGTAAGGGAGAGGTCGAGAGTTCAATCCTCTCTCGCAGCACCATCGAATTCAGCATGCACCTGTTAGCGCCAACTGGTCGCTAGTATCCCGGGCAGACTCCAGCATCATTCGAACCACACTGAAGCGATCCAGTCAGATCGCGGCAACGCTCGCTGGCATGGCGACGCCCCCGAGCGGGAAGTGGACGGCTATGGGTCAGGCGAACCCAATCCGATGGCGTTGGGGCCAAAACCCAACACCCTGAAGGACCCGAGTTCGACCCCAGGGCAGACATTCTCAGCTTGTTGACCGATTGTCTGCAACAGAGCGGAAGTACCACCCTGGGAAATGTCGCCTCAGTCGAGGCTGGCCGGCGACGAGAACGGCTGATTGGCGTCGACCACGAAGATCGCCAGCTCATCGAGATCGGTTGTGCCGGCGCTGAACACCTCCATCGGCGTGTTGGCCCCGTGTCCGATCATGGCCGTACCAGCTTCAGCATAGGCCACTCCGTAAGGCGTTCTCTGGCCGAGCTTGCCGGCCAGCACATAGAAGGCCTCCGGTCCCGGATGCGTATGGATCTTCGTCTTGACGCCGGGCGCTCCACCGGCGCGGTTGACGCGCAGCAAATACTCGCTTGCGCTGATCGGAGGGACCGGTCCGATCTCGACAACCTTGGTTCCGCCGGTCGTAGAGCCATCCTTCGGTCCAAGCGTGAACAGCCAGACCTTGCCTGCGACCTCCGCCGCAAGCGAGGTCGGGCCTGCAGCGCTTTGGGCCTGCGCCAGCGTTGGCAGATTATCCAGCCGCCAGTACAACGGTCCGGAGGGCAGTTCTTTCACCCTTTTCTCAACCACCGGCTCGACGGCGAATTTGCTGTCTGCGGCCATTGAGGCTGACGTCATCAGCCCGAAAGCACACACCGAGAATATAAGCAGGCCAATACGGCGGGCGCGGAGGGAATGCGGCTTCATGGTTGGTCCTCCCTTTCATGGTCGCCCTCTCGACCAAATATTAGCTATAGCACATGTACCGAGTTACGGCACTGACCAAGTTTCGGGTCACCCTAGAGCGCCTGCCGCCAAAGAAGACTGTTCATGATGCCAAACCGTCTAGGAAGAGTTTTCAAATAGTTTTCAAATATTGGAACTCGGTCGTCGCGGTGGCACTGGCTGCGATGGCGATTGTCAGGGGCGGAAGGCGTAGCTCCTCCGCGTCGTCAAATGGGTAGCCGACGGCGCCGTTTAGGGTTCGAAGCAGTCTTGCCCCCAGGCTACTGTGTCTGACGTGAGCCCAACGGTCCAGCCGTTCGAAATCGGCCCGCGCATGGCGACCAGCCCCGTTCGGGCGGGTGTCAGAAAATGCCTGAATGCCAAGCATCTCGCCATGATAGGAAAATGCCAAGGTCGAGGCACAGTTCCGGTCGCACGCGCCATGATGCGCATGGGGAAGCGTTCTGGTCTCCCCCCGCTGCAGGCGGCTTAACAAAGCTTGTAGCCGGGAACAATCGCTCAATGACTCGCGTTTCTTGCGAAGACCCGCTTCTTTTGCACGGGCAGCGGCCTCGAAGGCTCGCAAATGTCGCGCCGGCGTTTCAATCGCACCCGCCTCAGCCCTCACGATTTGGCTATTTGTGAACGCGTGTTCGATCAGGTTTGCGCAGATGAGCACATTGACCCTCTAAGCCTGGCTGCCGAAGCCTTGGCGGTGATGATTGTCGCAATCTTCCGAAACGTGACTACCAATGAGCGCGAACTGCTGGAGGAAGTTAAGTCTCTTCGTGGCTCAAAAGGCACAGAGAAGGCGCACTAGCTTCGCAACGTTCTGGGGCGAATTGGCCTAGTCCCGCTTTGGCACAGCCGTTTGGTATCTGAATTGCTCATTGAGAATCGCCAGAGTGTAGCCACCGAGCTTGCGAAGGGGATGGAAATGGGCTTAGCCGAAGACTTATCAGATGTCGCGCTCACATTCGAATGTCCGGATTGCTCGCATCCGGCGGTAAGAAAGGGCTCTGCACTAAGAACAATCGCGCACTTCAAATGCGACGGGTGCAACGCAAAGGTGCGGATCACCTATCCGCAGAAGCTAGCGATCTTCGAAAAGCACAGGCTATTGGCCGCAGGCGACCGCCGCCAGCAAGGCCAGGAACACTACGGTGCCCGCAACAACATCGATCGGGCCGCCGATGCGGCTGAAATGGCTTCGCGACCGCTGCCGCGCGCGGCGACGCGTGCTTAAGCCTTCCTCATTCGCGCGACCTTACGCATGTTGACCACGGCAATGCCGTCCATCGGAATAATTCGGGCGAAGGGCGCGTTAGTTCATTAGACGATGCTAAAAATACGGCAACGTGTCCGAATGTCACTTCATGAAGCCCGCCAGACAGGCTGCGGCTTGCTCTGGCCTAACCTCGAAGGGAACCAGGGATGAAAATTTCGACCTCTTTGACAAGACGAAGTGTTGTCGCCGGGCTGGCGCTGGCCGCCGCATCGACGTCGGTATTGCCTGCCGATAACGCATTCGCCCAGGCTAAGAAAACCACATCGGGGAAGACTTTATATGAGCGCCTGGGTGGTGTGTTCGCCATCGCAGCGGTGATCGATCATTTCAGCGACGCCGTCGTGATGAACCCGATTGTCGGCAAGAAGTCCAAGAACCCACAATTGCGCAAATGGCACACCAAGAACCTTGAAAGGTTGCCCGGCCTCAAGTTCATGCGCACGCTGTGGGTCTGCGACGTTTCTGGCGGGCCCTTCAAGTTCGTCGCCACCAAGCCCGGCACGACGCCGCTCGGCCTCGAGGAGGCGCATCGCGACCTGCGGATTTCCCCCGCGGAATTCGATGAAGTCGCAGCGGAACTCGGGCGGACCTTGGATCATTTCAAAATTCCGAAGCCTGAGAAAACCGAAGTCCTGGAAGCTTTCGCCGCTCACAAGGACGAGGTCACCGCCGGCTACGTCAAGCCGGGCTGAAGCGCTTATATCGCGCGGGCATTCATTCTGGGCATGGGGCGCGCGCCGTGGCTATGCGGCGCGGCCGCAGCTAAGCGAGCAATTTTCCGATGGTTCCTACTCCGAACCCGCCCGAGCTGTCTCGACTCTGAGCGACCCTTCCGGCAACGGGCGCAGGAGTTCGGCCTCGGACCTCGTCAGGTGGATCCAGGCCGCCCAGTCCGACGGCCGCAGCACAACCACTTGCCGGTTGTGATATGGCGCCACGTCCGGCCCCGGCTCGCTCGTCAGCATCGTGAACGTTGGCGGCTTGTTGCCGATACCCTCGCGCCACAACCCGGCAATCGCCATGAACGAATGGCCATTCAGCGTGAACCTGTGCTTGGTTTTTGGATATTTCGTTCCCGTGAATTCGAAGAATGCCGACGCCGGAACGAGACAGCGCCTGCTGTTGCCGAACTGCCGGCCCTCCGAGCGAAAGTTGAATACAGGTCCGCCTTTTGGCCCGGCCGGGGGAAAGCCGAACGTCATCGACGCCAGTTCGATTGCGTCGCCGGCGACGCGCATTACAGGCCCGGGGTCGTTGATGTGGATGTCATCCGCCTGCGGCAGATCCAGTTCGGTTTGATGGCTGGGGATTTTGAGCGCCAGCGATTCCATCATCCGGCAGTATTCGGCCCAGGCGATGTGCTGCTCGTAGTCATTGCACATGGAAAGGCTCCGTACGCTCGACCGAGATCAGTTCAATCCATAGCGTTTGGTTGGCGCTGATTGCCGGCGGATTTGATATAAGCCTATTTGGGCCGGCGTGCGGCAGCGATGGTCTGCAACAGATTGATGCTGTTCACGTCAGGTTGACTGGATGCGGCGACGGCAAGTGCGGCGGCCTCGGCTATTTTCGCGACGTCGTCGCTGCTGATCAATCCGCGCTTTTCCAGCAGATTTACAAGCTCGACAACGAGAAGAAAGGCGTTCACACCATATCGTTCGGCTTTGAGCTCGAACTCGCCTCGGGCCAATTTCTCCCTGTCTCCTTCAGCCCGTTTGTCCACGTTGGCGTCCTCTCCTACGGCTACAAGCTATTAACGCTTAGCACGAATGGTTTAATCCTTCGAACTGGCCACAACCTTCGCCAATTGCCGGGCATAGTGTCGCCGGTGGCTAGGGCGTGGGTTCGGTTCAGCCAAGGATGAGACCAGCCAACAGAACGGTAAGAATAAAGGACAACACGACGGTAAGTAGCCCGCATGCTTCCAAAGTGTTGGTTTGCCAAGCTTTCGTCGGGCGCCTCCGGTTTGAATTGCTGTTTCGCGAACCAAACTTCATCGGGCACCAGATCGGACGCGGAGCCGGCTTGAATTTGGCAAAGCGCTCCTCTTCATCGGCCCGGAAGGCATCTCCGCGAAACTCCGGAGCACCGTATGCGCGGCGCCGGCCTGCCTTTCATCGACCCGGGCCATCACCAGTATGACACCTTCTGCGATCTTCGGCTTGCGCGGCTTCTGGGCGAAATTGGCGAAAGTTCCGAGAAGCACGCCGGCAAAGCCGCCCCACGCCGCACCGACCAGAGCCATGCCGGTCATCCCCGCAGGATCAACGTCTTGAGTTCCAAAAGCGCTGAAACCGGCCAACAGACCAGCCGTGGCGCCAAGTGCGGCACCGGCGACGGCGCTCCGCCAGACAGCGCTCATCCCATCGTCGTAATATCCAGCAACGCTGATCGGTTCATCATTGTCGTTGTAAGATCCGACCACGCTGATCTGGCGACGGCGAATCCCGGCAGCCTGAAGCGCGGCAACGGCACGTGCTGCCTGGGCATGGGAATTGAACAGTCTGCTGATTGTTTGCATTTACGCCCAGGCCCGACGCTCGTTAGCAGCGTCGGGCCTCTCCTCCCTGGCTTTGAACTCTTCCGCCCGGACGCATCTTCGTCGCGCCAAAGCTCACCACAACGTGAGCCAGCCGGCTACGTTCCTCAGCCGAGGCTTCGGTCCAACCCCAGAGTGTCTTGCTTGGGACCTAAGTCTGACCAGCTTGGGCGTGCTGAGGCCATGCCGCGCGGGGACGGTCGCCAGCTCGAAGAGAGGGTTCAGATGCTACCGCAGACCCAAAAAACTCAAAATGGCTATTACGATCACTATCGCGCCGACCAGCCAGATAATGTTGTTCATGATTGCACTCCTTCGCCTCCGGGCGGGGCGCACGCCGGGGCGAAGCCCGCCACGCAAGTAGAACATTAGATACGGCTAAAGGTTCCTCGCGGGGCCTGCCTGTCGAAAGAGCCCACCGCACCAGTCGGCACGGCGGGCGACGCGAGTTCACCCCGGTGGGAGAAGACCGCGTTGCGTCCAAGGCTCAGCTGATGCTTCTGGACCAGTCATCAACCTGGCGCTCCGCCTCTTCCTTGGCGATGCCATATCGCTCCTGGATACGCCCCAAGAGCGGTCCCGGTTGCCCTCGATCCGATCAAGATCATCGTCGGTTAAGTCACCCCACTGCTCTTTCGCCTTGCCTTTGAACTGCGTCCATTTTCCCTTGATTTGATCCCAGTTCATATGTTCCTCCTTGCTTCCTGGGCCCGCACTGAAGCGGAGCGCGGACCGATCGGCATTTCAATGTCGGTGACGAATGAAGATTAGCGGCCGCTAAAAGTTCCGGTGCCGGCGCAAAAAGCCTGCCGTGCCCGTGCCGGACTGCGAGCTGATGTTGATGATGCCTGGAGCTTGATGCTCCTTGCAGCGCCACCCTATCCTGTTGAAGTCGCTGAGCTTCTTCCTGATTGGCTTTGGCTGGCAAGTCTTGACAGGCTGCCCAGCAGCATCGTTCTATCCTTGCCGATCATCAGCACGCCGCTGTCGGGCGCCAACAGCGCCGAGAACGGCAGCATCGCCGCGCCGATCGGCGAGGCCTCGGCGCCGAATTGGCCCGAGACGATTTCCGGCGCCACGATGCCGATGGCGCTGATCCTGTTGAACTGGGTCTGCACCTTTGCCAGCAGCTCGAGATGGATCGGCCGCGGCAGGATGCTGTCGAGAACGATCGCCTCGATGTCGATGACCGAGGTGATGGCGATGATCGCCTCGACCAGCGCATTGGCGCAATCGTCGATCCATTCGGACAGCGGTTCGCGCGCCCCCGGCGGCAAGGGGTCGAGTTCGCGCACGCGATTGATTTCGATGCCGCGCGATTTGAGATGATTGACCAGCACATAGATCGAAGCGCGATGCAGCAGGCTCTGGTAGCGCGCCGGCTTGGCCGCCACCGAATCGAGGCTTGAAGGCGAGACCGGCAAAGGACCGAGCGCGGCGCTGTTGCCGTGCGGCCCGGTGTGGACCTTGCCGCCTTGCACCAGTCCGCCGCCGACAAAGGTGTCGATCGAGATATGCATGAAGTCGCGGAACCGCGCGCCGGTCCCCTGGATGAGCTCTGCGAGTGCAGCCGATGACGCGTCGTTTTCCACGAAGACCGGGGTCTTCGGCTTTGTGGCGAAGAACGTCGTCAGATCGATTGCTTCCCAGCGGCTGCCAAGGTCGTCGGGAAAGCCGAGCTCCTCGCTCCAGCCGCCGAGGAAATACGGCGAGGCGATGCCGACGCCGACGATGCTGGCATCGCCAAGCCCCTCGATCAACTTGTCGAAATTGGCCAGCGACATGTTGCCGGCCTTTAGCACCATGTCGGGATCCGGAAAGCGATATTCGTGCGACTCGCGCGAGCGGACCTCGCCGGCGAAGTCGACGAGCACGGCTTCCAGCGCGCGCCGGCCGATCTTGATGCCGACACTGTAGATGCGCTCCGGTGCAAGTCGGTAGAGAGTGGACGGCGATCCGCGTTGTCCGAACCTTTTTCCCACTTGCTTTACAAATCCTGACGATTCCAGCCCGTCGACAATAGCGGCGACCGCGGCCGGCGTCAGATTTGCGGCGCGCGCCAGATCTGACTTGGATGCCTCCTTCAGGCGGCGGATGGCATCAAGCACGAAGCGCTCGTTATAATGCCGAACCTTGACCGAATTGCTGCCTTTTCCGGACAAAACCGGCGCCTCCCCATCATTCCCGCAGAGCCACTCCAGCCGCTTGCAGCTTTGAGGCTGCCGCGGGGTCGAGCACTCTAATCGCACCCGTGCGCGACGCGACAGTGCCCTTCGCGGCCATGGAAGTCAATTTTTCCAGTTGCGGCATTCAGCCATTTAATATAGCAAATTGAAAAAACAGAACCAGGGAGGAAAGGTGCTGCACTTGGGCGCATTAGGCGAAGCCGACGCCATGGTGAAGAGCGACACGGCTGTCCCCGTTGCCCTGGTTCATGCGACAAAAGCCTTCGGCGGCACCATTGCCCTCAAGGACGCGTCCTTCGAATTGCGCTCAGGCGAGGTGCTGGCTCTGCTTGGCGAAAACGGCGCCGGCAAGAGCACGTGCGTAAAGCTGCTGGCCGGCGTGTATCTCCCGACCGGCGGCCATGTCGAAGTCGATGGCAAGCCTGTGGTCTTCCATTCGCCGCACGACGCCCAGGCTGCCGGCATCTCGGTCATGCACCAGCATCCCGGTCTTTTCCCTGATCTTTCGGTGGCGGAAAACATCTATCTCGGCCATATGCCGCGCGACCGCTTCGGCGGCATCGACAACGCCGCCATGCTTACCGGCGCGCGCAGGGTGCTGGCGACAGTCGGCCTCGACGTGCCGGCCGAAACCCGGCTCGGAACGTTGCGCACCTCCGAACAGCAACTGGTCGAGATCGCCCGCGCCCTGTCGCTCGACGCGCGGGTGCTGATCATGGACGAGCCGACGGCCGCCCTGTCGCAGCGCGAGGTCGAGCGGCTGTTCACTGTCGTCGCCGACCTGCGGCTGCACGGCGTGGCGATGATGTTCGTCGGCCACCGCATGGACGAGATCTTCCGCATCGCCGACCGCATCGCGGTGCTGCGCGACGGGCGTCTCATTGGCGTCAAGCCGAAGGCCGAGCTTGGCCGCGCCGCCGCCATCGGCATGATGGTCGGCCGCGAGGTGACCGACCTCTATCCGCAACGAAGCCACGCCACCGGCGCACTGGTGCTGGAGGCGAGGGGGCTTTCGCACGCCGGTGGCTTTTCCAATATCGACCTCAAGCTCCATGCCGGCGAGGTGCTCGGGCTCGGCGGCCTGGTCGGCAGCGGTCGGACCGAGATCGCGCGCGTGCTGTTCGGCATCGACCAGCCCGATGCCGGCGAAATCCTGATCGACGGCGAAGCTGTGCGCTTCGCCTCGGCACGCGACGCCATGGATGCGCGCATCGCCTATGTCTCGGAAGACCGCATGGGCCAGAGCCTGGTGATGGATTTTTCCATTCTCGACAATGCGGTGCTGCCCGTCCTCGACAAGGCAGCCCGCTCCGGCTTCTACGGCACGAACCGCGCGATCGATCTGGTTTCGGGTTGGCTGAAACGTATGAAGCTTCGTTTTTCCGGCTACGCGCAGCCGGTGAAGGAACTGTCCGGCGGCAACCAGCAGAAGGTGGTGTTGGCCAAATGGCTGCGCACCGAACCGCGCATCCTCATCCTCGACGAGCCGACGCAAGGCATCGATGTCGGCACCAAGGCGGAAGTGCATGCGATGATCGCCGACCTTGCCGCGCAGGGCATGGCCATCATCCTGATCTCCTCCGAAATGCCCGAACTCATCGGCATGTGCGACCGCATTATCGTCCTGCTCGAAGGCCATCGGACGGCCGAATTTGCCAGGGGCGAAGCCACCCAGGAAAAGGTGCTGGAAGCAGCGACGAAAGCCGGCGAAAGCGCCGGCCCGGTAGCACAGGCCGCCGGCGAGGAGAAAAGAAAAGGGCCGCTCGACATACTGAAGCGGCGGGAGTTCGGCCTGCTCGCCGCGATGCTGGCGGTCGCGATCCCGGTCACCATCATCAACCCGCGCATGGTGAGCGCTGCAAACCTGACCGCCGTGTCGATGGATGCCGCGCTGCTCGTGGTTGCAGCACTCGCGCAGATGCTGGTGCTGATCACCCGCAACATCGACCTTTCGATCGCCGCGGTGATTGGCCTGTCGGCCTACATGGCGGCCAGCATGGTCCAGGCCTATCCAGGGCTCGACATCGGCATCGGGCTGATGACCGCATGCGCCGTCGGTGGCGTCGCCGGCCTGATCAACGGCCTCGTCGTCACCAGGGGAAAGATCCCGGCGATCGTCGTCACGCTGGCCTCGATGTCTATCTTCCGCGGCTTCAACTCGATCTGGGCAGCCGGCGACCAGATCAGCGCCGACGAAGTCACGCAAGCCTGGCTCGACATGACCGGCCTGAAGATCGCCGGCGTGCCGCTGATCGTCGTCATCGCAATCGTCATCCTGTGCCTGGGCTACGTGCTGCTCTATCGCACCGCCTTCGGGCGCGAATTGTTCGCCGCCGGCTCCAATCCCGACGGCGCGCGTCTGATCGGCATCCCTGTCGACCGGCGCATTCTGCTGGCCTTTGGCATGGCCGGCCTGCTCGGCGGCCTGTGCGGCGCGCTGTGGGCATCGCGCTATGCGACCATCGACGCCCGCGTTGCGCTCGGCTTCGAACTCACGGTGATCGCGTCAGCGGTGGTCGGCGGCGTCGCCATCCGCGGTGGTTCGGGCACGCTGCTCGGCATCATCCTCGGAGCCCTCACGCTGCTGGTCATCAAAAACGGGCTGACGCTGGTGCGCGTCGATCCGCTGTGGCTGCAGGGCGTCTACGGCCTGGTGATCCTGGTCGCCATCGGCATCGACACCTTCATCGTACGGCGCGCCGAGCAGGCAAGACAGGCGAGGGCGCGGTGAAAAAGTTCCTCCGGTCGATCGACTTCTGGGATCTGCTGCTGGCGACCTCCTGTGTAGCCATCTTCCTCTATGCCGCGATCTTCGTGCCGAATTTCGTTTCCGGCTTCAATCTCTCGCAACTGGCCGCCAGCGCCTCGGAAAAGGCATTGCTGATCCTGCCGATGACGCTGCTCATCATCACCCGCGAGATCGACCTGTCGATCGCCTCGGTGTTGGCGCTGACATCCGTCGTCTTTGGCTTGCTGGTCCAGGCCGGTGTGCCGACGCTTGCCGCAATTCCGCTGACACTCGTCGGCGGCGGCCTGCTCGGCGCCTTCAACGGCTATCTGGTCTCGGGCCTTGGACTGCAGTCGTTGGTTGTGACGCTCGGCACCATGGCGCTCTATCGAGGCATTGGCTACATCCTGCTCGGCACCGGCTCGGTCAACATCCTGCCGCCCGCGGTCGTCGATTTCGGCATCAACAACCTGCCTGGCACCGAGATACCGTGGACCATCGTGCCCTTCCTGGTGCTGGCGCCGGTGTTTGCGGTCGTGCTGCAGAAGACGCCGACCGGCAAGCGCATTTACGCGCTCGGCGGCAGCCCCGAAGTGGCGCGCTATTCGGGCATAAACACGCGGCGGATGGTGCTGAACCTGTTCGTCGTCTCGGGCGTCGTCGCCGCCATAGCCGGCATCATCTATACCGCGCGCCTCTCCAACGCCCGCGCCAACAATGCGCTCGGCATGGAACTCGACGTCATCACCATCGTGCTGCTCGGCGGCGTCAGCGTCTTTGGCGGCAAGGGCCGCCTGACCGGCGTCATGCTGGCACTGGTCCTCATCGCCATCATCCGCAACGTGCTGGCGCTGAACCAGATCGGTGGCGACGCCCAGGGCATGATCATCGGCCTGCTTCTGATCGGTTCGCTGCTGGTCGGCAATTACTGGCGTTCCACACAGGAGATGCTCAGCAGATCCCGCGCAATGCGCGAGACAAAGGGGTGATCTCGGGCCCCTTCCTTCAAGCCCGAATTTCGACGGAGGAGTCACAATGAAAGCGTTTAGATTAGCCCTGCTCGCATCCGCGGTTCTGCTTTCGCCAACGTCGCTGGCCTTCAGCCAGGAATGCGCCAAGGAACCCGTAACGGTCGGTTTCCTGCCCAAGCTCGACACAGATCCCTATTTCAAAGTGGCGTTCGGAGGCGCACAAGAGGCGGCCAAGGAAATTGGCGGCACCGCCACCCAGGTCGCTCCGTCGCAGGCGACTGCCGAGGCGCAGATCGAATTCATCAACAGCCTCGTCTCGCAGAAGGTCGGGGTCATCGCAATTGCCGGCAATGACGCCAATGCGGTCGCGCCTGCGCTGAAGCGCGCCGTTCAGCAGGGCGTCAGGGTGATTTCGTATGACTCCGATGTGGCTGCCGATGCCCGCGCGGTGTTTGTCAATCAGGTCAAGGGCGACAGTCTGGCAGAAATGATGCTGGAAAGTGCATTCGCCCTCAGCGGCGGTGAAGGCGAATTCGCGATCCTGTCGTCGACGCCGACGGCGACCAACCAGAATGCCTGGATCGACTTCATGAAGGCGAAGATGGCGACCGAGCCGAAGTTCTCCAAGATGAAGCTGGTGCAGGTGGCCTATGGTGAAGAGAGCGAACAGATCAACCAGCAGCAGGCATTGGCGCTGGTCCAGGCGTTTCCCGATCTCAAGGTGATCATCGTCCCGGCAGGCATTGGCCTTCCGGCGGCAGCGCGTGCACTCGAGGAAGCGGGCATGATCGGCAAGGTCAAGCTGACCGGCCTTGCGCCGGCCACCCTGATCTCGAAATACATCAAGGACAAGGCGGCTCAGGATATCTGGTGGAACGTCACCGATCTTGGCTATCTTACCTATCAGACAGCCCAGGCGCTTGCGCAGTGCAAGATCACCGGCAAGGAGGGTGAGAAGTTCACGGCAGGCAGGCTCGGCGAATACACGATTGGCGCCGGCGGCGAACTGATCCTTGGTCCGGCCAAGATCGTGACCCCCGAAAATCTGGCCGAGTTCAAGTTCTGATTCTATGGAGCCAAGCTCCAGAGGGGCGCCGGTCGATCCGGCGCCCTTCCTAAAAACCTCTCGAATGAAAACAGTGCGGGGCGGCAATGAAGATATTGCTTGCAGGCGAAACCTTTGCAGCGACGACCTCGGTTGCTATCGGCAGCGACGTGCTTACAAGTGCGGCCTCGACAAATGGCGCGACGGCCTTCAATGCCGCGCTGGCCACTGAAGGCATCGCCGTCACGCAGATCGGCGGCGAGCGTTGCAGCGCGGAGTTTCCTTATGACTTCGATGGGCTCGCCCAATATCAGGCGGTGGTGATCTCCGACGTCGGCGCCCTGACATTGCTGGTCACGCCGGATGCCCGCGCCGGGCGTGTCGGCGTCAACCGCCTCGATGTGCTCAAGGCCTATGTCGAAGCTGGCGGCGGGCTGATGCTGGCCGGCGGCTATATGGGCTTTCAGGGCATGTTCGGGACGGCGCGTTTCCACGACACCTCGGTCGAGGACATTCTGCCGGTCCGTTGCCTACCCTACTGCGACGGCATGGAGGTGCCGCAAGGCCTGCAGACCTCCATCCTGCAGTCGTCACATCCGATTTTTTCCGGGGTGGAGGGGCCGTTGCCGCCGATCCTCGGCATGAACAAGCTGGAATTCAGGCGCGACGGTTCGTCCCGGCTTCTGGCGACCTGCCACTATCGCGGCACCGACTGGCCGCTCCTTGCCGTCGGCAGCTACAGCCGCGGCCGCACGATTGCCTGGGCAACCGATATCGGCCCGCATTGGCTCTCGCAGGATTTCCTCGCATGGCCGTTCTACGGAAGACTGATGGCGAACATGGTCCGTTGGCTCGCCGGCGATGAATGAGGAAGCCGGACAACCAGGTTTCACCCAGTGCGGTTGTCCTGGCGCGGCCGCTGCCGCGCGAGGCGCCGGTGACCAGCACCACTTTGCCGGCGAGGTGGAATTTCGGCGTGAACTCATTTGCCATGCAATTCCACCTTGTTCTTCAAATCGGTCCGGCTGCCGTGTCGGACCGAATAGGCTCGCGTGAATTCTGCGCCCAGCAGAAATATCTCCGCCGAATAATAGACCCATAACAACACGACGAGCAGGGCGCCGGCCGCGCCATATGACGATGAGATGGCGCTGGTTCCGATATACCAGCCAATCAGCGACTTGCCGATGGTGAACAGAAACCCGGTGACCACGGCGCCGAGGCCGACATCGCGCCATTGCAGGCTGCGGTCGGGCAGCACCTTGTAGATCGCGGCAAACAGCAGCGTGATCAGGGCAAACGAGACGATCCCGTTGATGGCGCTGAGGATGATGGTGCCGAACGGCAGATAGGCGTTGATGACCTCTCCGAGGGCCGAAATTGCAGCGCTTACGACCAGCGACACCAGGAGCAGGAAACCAAGCGCGGCGACCAGGCCCAGGCTTGCAATGCGTGCCCGAACCAGCCGCGAGATCGTTGCCCCGCTCGGTTTGACTTTCCAGATTTCGTTCAGCGCCAGCTGCATTTCGCCGAACACGCCGGATGCGGCGACGAACAGCGTGACCAGCCCCAGAATGCTGGCAAGGGTTCCCGCTTCCTTCTGCGAGGCGTTCTCGATCGTCGCCTGCAGCAGCTCGGCACTTTGCGGCCCCATCAGGCCGGCGATCTGTGCCGAAAGGGCGAGTTGCGCCGCCTCGTGCCCGAAGGCCATGCCGGCGATAGCGACAACGATGAGCAGGATCGGCGCAAGCGAAGTCGTGGCATAGAACGCTATCGCCGCCCCATGGCTCAGCGCATTGTCGTTGACGAAGCCGAGGATGCTTTGCCTGAGGAGTACCCAGCCCTCCGTCGCCAAGTTCCACATGTGGGCCTCGCATAATTGTCATTAAACAAGTAGCGGCGAGATAGAAGTGGGCGAGGGGTAGTGGACGACCTGGCCGCCGGCTCTGAAAAAACCTCGCCGAGGCGCAGGTGTTGCTGGCCGAATTGCGGTAGCCCGCGAGAAACCGACGCAGCCGCTTTCGTTGAGCCGCTCACCCTTATTGCCTAAGGAAATTGGACGCGCTCATGATCCAACCAATGGAACTGCGACAGTCGTCCCATAATTTATCGGATACCGATCGAAGTACGGGAACTCGATAACGAAAGCATACCTGGCCGTGAGATGTGCCATTCGAAAGCCGCCGCTGGGGGCGTCGATTGCTATTGTTACGTCTACGTCTTTCAATCCCAAAGTTAGCAATTTTGCCGTGGCTATGGCTTCTATCTCGGCCTGCGTCAGCGAGTTCTTCATCTGCAGCGCACGCGCGGACGTTTCCAGCGTATACCGAACGCTGGACATGGCATTCAAGGCCCAGCCGAATGCGAAGACGCCGATCAAGACCATTATCAGAACAGGGGCGATCAGCGCGAACTCCAACGCAGCTCCGCCTGATGCTTCCCGTATGAAGGCCCTCGCTTTAGCGAACACGGATCACCTGTTGGTGAGTGAGCGCGCGCGAGAGCGAAAACGCGCCGAAACTGAAGGGCGGTGACCAAGTGGCTGTCGCTTGGATTTCGACGAAAACCGCGGGAGCTTTCAAACTGTCGCACAGGACAGATGGATCGACCACGGTGGTCCCGCACATATATTTCCGGCTCAGCGTCACCTGCGCGTCGCCGGGATGGTTTTCCCAGCCTGAAAGAGCGACAGCTTGGATAGTCGCATCCTCGGCTGCTCCTTGCATCACCAGATTCGCCGCCGTTTTGACGCCTGCACGCATCGACAACGCGTTCGACACAAAAGACCAGCCGTCAATGATGCCAAGGAGTACCAGGCAAAGGATCGGCACAATCAGCGCAAACTCTACCGCGGCAGCACCCGAATCGCTGCGGAACATCCGGACTGCTGACCCTGTCACGAAGATTACTCGACAAGCTTTATGGATTGCGTCGCCGGAATGTCTCGCATTCCAAGGCTCGTGCAGTCCTGATTGACGTTCGCGTTGCCGGACCACTGCACGGTACTGGCGACGACCTGAGTGCAACCGCCTTTGCCCGAGAAATTGCCGAGATAATTAACGTCTTGCGTTGGAAAATACAAAGCGCCGGTCAAAAGCGAATCTGCCGTGCCATTAACCGTGTTCGATCCAGTCAGGTTGGCTTTGTCGCCGTAAAACAGCACCCCCGAATAGGTGCCCGACGTTGGTGCGCTGAGCTTGATGGTGGCCGTGCCGTTCATGCTGACACCGGAGCTGCCGGCCAGATAAATGATGACTCCGTCGCCGGAAATATTCGCGTTCGAGTTCGCTTTGAAATCACCGCCTTGAATGACGTATATCCCGGGCGAAA